>JBBQVV010000566.1:0-3369 GCA_038211235.1 Chthonomonadales bacterium
TATGAGCCGCGGTTCGAACCGTCGCGCGGTTTATGGTTCTGTGACGTCGAAATGGCACCTACGACGACGTACTATCCCTTCATTCGCTTCGCGCTTGCGCGGTATCAAGAGGGCGCTCTCGGTGGTCTTGAGCTTTCCAAGGTCACGCTGGCGGACATTAGTCAGGTATCGTCGGAGCGTACGGTCTCGGTTGTTCCAGGGCGACGTGGAATCGAGGTAGCGGTAGACGGCGTGAGCTACACTCGGTCATCAGGCGGAGAGCAAAGCGGCAGTCGTATGAGAATCACCCTCGAGCATCGCCACAGATTCTCAACTGGTCTCTCGCCCTGGACCCCGGTGCCATCGGAATCCGGAAAGCTTCCCAGTTCCACCGTTGTCGGAGCAAAGGTCGATGCGGGTCTCGGACGCTGGACGACGACGCTTCGTGCTGTCGGATTTCATCCGCTTACTGCCTACCGTGTCGTTGTCGAGGAACTGGAACAGCATGTGGCGGACAAAGGCAATTCCTTAATAGAAACTGTCCTCATTGATCGCCTGGTGTTTGCCACTGCCGTCGAATTGTGAGACCAGGAGAATTAAATGGCAGTCCACGAACTCGAACGATTTAGAGCCAATGTTCGCGCGGTATTCGTTGCGTTGGCGGTTGCTTTGCTGCCGACCTGTAAACCCTCGTCCGCCGGTAAGATCAATCTGAGTTGTGACTGCGGCGTTTCGGTAACAAAGTTCCAGCATCGGGATGGTTCGTCGCCAGGTCTTAGCACCCGTCAGTTTCCTGGCCTTGATCGGTTGGCGCCGTGGATGCGTGAATCGCCGTTCGTCTGGGTTACGTACTATCTACCCGCTCCATGCTATGCGGATACTTCCTCCTGGAGCGGTCAGCGCAGAAACCTGATCTCGCAAGGGTGGGGTCTTGCGGTTGTTTTTGTCGGTCAACAAGCGCCAGGCGTCTCGTTGCGATTCGCAGATGTCCCAGCAGCGGCAGAAGGAGGAGCGACGGCACGAACATGCACCCGGAATACTCTCACAGCAGCGCAGGGTACGGCCGATGCCGACGCCGCAATGAGTAGTGCACTTCAAGATAGTTTTCCCAAACAAACGAAGATCTATCTCGATGTGGGGCGCACAACACCCTATTCGCCTGCGTTAGATACGTACGTAAGAAGCTGGGTTAAGGAGATCCTTGCCCAGAATAATTTCGTCCCCGGCATCTACGGTGACGACATCAATGCGTCGACACTGTTCACCGCTCAACAGGAAGAGTTTCGGAAGGCCTCCAGCTCAATGGTACCGCCTTTCTGGGTCGTGAGCAGCCGCGATTTCGCCGTCACCAAGACGCCAGCGGCATCGGGGTTCTCATTTGCAACAATTTGGCAGAATCCCACAGACGCTGGCGAACGTCATGGAGGCGTGGCACTCGTGATCGAGAGGAACGTTGCGACTGCGGACGATCCGTCGCGGCCATAAGGCGCGCCGACCTACCCAGCACTGCGACTCGCCGACTTTGTTTGGCTGGCCAACGCCCGCGCATTGTAGTCCCTTGTCGCCATCAACTTCATTGTCGCGGCAGTTATTTCCAGTAACGCGTCGGTTGTCTACTGGCAACATTGGCAGTGAAGAATTCTTCTGCGACCATGCGTGCGAGGCCGATTATGTGCGCGAGCCAGGTTTGAGTCTAGCTCACCTGACCTGACCCCCATTCCTGTACCAGAAGTGGTGTTAGTCCGGTTGGGGGTTGGTTGAAGTTGCCGTGATCAGGTGAGCTTTCGCAAACTCTTCCGGGGTTCGATCGGCGATTCCGCTGTGCGGCCGAGCGACGTTGTAGTCGACGCGCCACGCCTCGATCGTTCGTCGCGCATCGAGTAACGTCACAAACCAGTTCTCATTCAGACACTCGTCCCGGAAGCGGCCGTTGAAGCTCTCGGCGAAGGCGTTCTGAATCGGCTCGCCCGGTTGAATGAATTGGAGCGCGACCCCGCGACGATCGGCCCATTGGTCGAGCACCTCTCCGCGGAACTCCGGCCCGTTGTCGCAGACGATCGCCTTCGGAAGACCACGCGTGTCGGCCAGCGATTCGAGCACGCGTACGACGCAATCGCCCGGGAGGGAGGTGTCGACTTCGATCGCCGGCGACTCCCGGGTGAAGTCGTCGATGATCGTTAGCGCTCGGAACCGTCGGCCATCGCTGAGCGCATCGCTCACGAAATCCATGCTCCAGCGTTCATTCGCACCCGTGAGCCCTGGCAGCGGGGTCCGCGGCACCGCGACGCGTTTGCGGCGACGGCGCCGCACGGCGAGGCCTTCCTCGTGATACAGACGCTGCACGAGTTTGCGATTCACCCGTCGGCCTTCGCGACGCTGGAGATTCAGGGCCTGATCCGCGACGATCCGCTTGAGCTGCCGATTCTCTTCCTCGAGCGCCTTCAGGCGCTTGGCTTCGCTGACCTGCAGTCCGCCGTACTTCTTCTTCCACCGATACAGCGTCTGCTCCGTCACGCCGTGGCGTCGCACGAGATCGGCGAGCGTCGCGCCTTTGTCCCACTCCTGCAACACGCCGACGATCTGTGCTTCGGTGAATCGGCTCTTTTTCATAGTCCTCTCGGGGAGGACTAACACTATTACTGGATCAGGTTTCGGGGGTCAGGTCAGTACGACTGACCCGTCTGGAAAGGCCACCAGCGGTGTGGTAGCGCGCCAGACGACCTCACGGAGAAATCCATTGCAGTCTACGCCAACGGACATCCTTCCCGGATTGCGCCGTGAAACGGAATCTTCTCGCCGAATCCGTAAACTACTCTCGGCGTGCAAGTGACACAAAAATCAAGAAACGCGAAGGCGCTCCGGACACCTCAAGAGCGAGAGTACGAAACGGATCGTTTGCCGCCGACGTCGGTCAGGGCTTCCTGGTAGTTACGCGCTGTGCTGTCGTGGGAGTCCTCGGCCTGAGGGTAATACGATTCGCGAGCGGAGGTGGGGGCTTTGCTTTGAACCTGCTCACTCCTTTAGCCAGTTAATATCGAACGACGGCGATCTGACGGTCAGAGGAGGCGGTACAAACTGCGGAATGCGGCTCGAAGTTGAGCGGCACGAGAGCGAATCGCTTCAGTCGATTTCTAGTGGACTGCGTCTGAGTTTCTGATGGCAGGGACGCGGTGTTTCGGATTGTCGTACGTCCAGGTGAACGGTCGCGCCGTTTTGTTGTGCAGCCGAATGTATTGCAGAAGCTTCTTCCGGCCCTCTCTGCCAATATGAGTGAGACGCCGATCTCCCAGGAGTTTAGTGTACGAGGGTGATCGAGGATGTGGGGATGTCCACCGCTCTTGCTCCCAGGCCATTGCTGTCACACGATGTCGGGGTGGTACCGCCCCGGAC
>JBBQVV010000567.1:0-3354 GCA_038211235.1 Chthonomonadales bacterium
CAGCTGGCGAAACCGGTTCATGTCGCCGTCGGCGCCGATCCGCTCGATTTCGAAATCCTCGCCAAAGAACGTGGCGTTCACCTTCTTATCGCGCCGAGAGGATCCCAGGCTTATGCTCACGACTCGCTTCACTCAGGACTCCTCTAGACCTAGACACAGCCGCACGGCGGCTTTCTCGCGCGGGCCATGTCAACCCAGATATCGCCTCATCGGATTCATGTGCCATGAAACGAATCCGAGCTGGCGGTAAACCCTCTCCGCATTGGTTCCCGGCTCAGTGAAAAGATACGTTTCGAAGTTCCCGCTCGTTAGCGAATCGGTTACCGCTCGCGCCACCAGGCAGGACGCTACGCCGCGGCGCCGCGACTCCGGCCGGGTCACCACGCTCTCGACTCGTCCCCAGCGCGACGCTTCAAACAGGTCGCAGACGCCGGCGGGATGCCCGTCTAGCCACGCCATGTAGAGCCGACACAGTGGACATTTCGACTCGAATTCGCTTACCGCGCGCCACTTGGCCTCGTCCGGCTCGCCTCCATCGTCGGAGACGGCGACGTCGACCCATGCACGTGCCTCTCCGTTGCCCGATTCGTTGGTCACGGTGTGCACAATGGCACGGCTCTGCTGAAGCGGCGGGGGACCGTTCGAGCCGTATCTCATAAGGAGTCGATCGCCGGGCGCGGAGCGGAGCCCCGCTCGCAACAGCGCGTCGGCGAAGCCCTGGGATTCCGCAACCGGATCGACGTCGGCGATCGGCGGCAGGCCACGCGATTTGAAATACTCCACGATATCCGCGGCGACACGAGCGGTGTCCTTGCCGGCCGTGCGGAGTCGAAGCGCTCGGTTTGTATCGTGGTATTGCGGCAGGCTCGGCGAGGTCAGGTAGATGGCGTTGTTTGACCTTTCGCAGCTCGCGATCATGCCGAAGTAGGCGATCTCATGCTCTAACAGTCGATCGACCCACGCCTCTGGCACCGTGCGACCTCCCCGATTCTGACTTTCAACGCACGCCTTCAGGAGCAGTTTACCGGAAACCTGCCTGATTCTTGCTTGACAGCCCAGGTGCTGCTATGGTATATTTCAAAGCCGACCTGCAGATTGGCCGGCTTTTTAGTGTGTCTGCCCAATGCAAGAATCGATCTCATCACCATACCGTTACGGTTAAGCTAGCCTGGCAGAACATACGGCGTGGACCGGATCGCCGCGATCACGCATTGTAAACGCGAGGACGAATGAAATGTACGCAATTATTAAGACCGGCGGAAAGCAATACAAAGTCCAGGAGGGCAAGAATATAGTCGTCGAGAAACTCGTCGGCGACGAAGAGGAGACAATTGAGCTGACGGACGTCCTTTTCGTAAGTAACGATGATGGCGGGCGCTTTGGTACGCCGACGGTCGAGGGCGCGAAAGTCATCGCTAAGATCGTCGAGCAGTTTCGTGGCAAGAAAATAGACGGATTTACGTTTAAGCCTAAAAAGGGCATCCGCCACCGGTATGGACACAGGCAGTCCCAGACCCGACTTCGTATCGAGAGCATTGTGGCCTGAACGCGCGAAATGGCAGGCTACGCGATGCGGTGCGGCCCATCGGCTGCGGAGCAATCGTCTCGACTTACCTCCGGAAACACAGTTACAGGAGCAGATAATGGCACACAAGAAGGGCGTCGGAAGCTCGCGCAACGGCCGCGATAGCAACCCACAACGGCGCGGGGTCAAAAAGTATGGCGGTGAAATCGTGAAGGCGGGCAACGTGCTGGTCCGCCAGTGCGGCACGAAGCTGCATCCAGGCAAGAACGTCGATTGCGGACGGGACTACACTCTGTTCGCGCTCATCGCGGGCTACGTGAAGTTTGAGGGTCCGAAGGCCAGGCGCAAAGTTAGCGTTTATCCGGTACCCATTTCCGAACCTATTGCTGATCCGGCAGCGACCGTCGCCTGACGACCTGACGCCGACTCTCGACCGCTCGCCGAAGATTGAGGACCCCGCTGGACGTCCGTCAGCGGGGTCTTGTTTGCCTCCGGGATTGAAGCATCGCTGTCTATGCGGCCGATTCATCCAGTTCACGCCCTCCGCCGAGCGTAGGTAGGAGCCGCTTACGAGGCCATGTCGGGCGAGTGTCCGCGCAGCGTGGCAGCTACGCGCGCATGCCCGCCCTCCACGGCGTACTCCAGTGCGGTTTTGCCGACAGCGTCAATCAGGTCGGCGCGCGCTCCACTCCTCAGCAATACTTCAATAGCTTCGGCGCAGTCGTCTCGTTGCCGCGCGCACCAATGCAGCGGCGTGCCGCCGAAGTGACTGGAACCGGGGCGGACTACCCGCGCATCGACTTCCGCTCCCGCATCGATAAGCAGCTGGACAATTCTCGGATTACGCTCACTTGCCCAATGAAGCGGCGTCCCTCCGATCCAGTTGATTTCGTGGGCTTTCGGGTCGGCTCCGTGGTCGAGCAGCATACGGACGATCTCAATGAATCCGTTGTGCGACGGCCAGTGCAGAGGCGTATCGCCGATCCAGCCTCGTTGATGGACGCTCAGCGGGTCGATCTCGATATGCTTGCGCACGATCTCCGACCATCCCATCCGCCCCGCCAGATTGATTGCTACTCCCAGGCCATTGGTGCCGTCCGCCCTGTCCGGGATCTCCTGAAGAAAGTAGTCCACCACCTCCTGATGCTTGTTCCACGCCGCCAGCATCACGGGAGGGTAGGTACTCATCGGGTTCGTGTACACCTCGGCGCCACGGTCGACCAGAAGACGGCATACAGCGAGATTGCCGCAGGAAGCAGCGAGTCCCAGAGCAGTCCTGTGATTCTCTTCTGACTCCGATTCTCGCGCGTGAATCAGCATCGGGTCGGCATCGAGGAGTCCCTCGATGGCTGCCAGATCGCCGTTGCGAACGTGCGGAAAGATCTCCTGCGTGTGTGTTGGCTTCGGCAGGTCAGCGCTCATGGTCGGCTCCTCGTCTACAAGGCCACTCGAGACATTGACACTCGATACGGATATCAGCAAGAGTACAGTTCGGGGAGTTTGCGATGACCTGGGCTGACACGGCGACGCGGAACTTGAGTGAAAACGAGGGAGCCATGCGCTCGATCAAGGCATTGCATTGTCGGTGTCATCCGCCATATTGGCACCAGCGAAAGCGACGTCGGCCGAGCCGTATGCGTATTGCCAGGACGCTTCCTGCTCTCAGGAGGAGCATTGCGCTCGACGAAAGCGGCTCTTCAGCAGCGTGCCGGTGCGATTTCGGCTCGTTGTACATCATAACGGATTGGCACACTGCAACATTCATTACCGTCGATGCGCGCCGGCGATAGCTCGTGCTTGATTGATGATATTCTCTAAGCTACCCCAAG
>JBBQVV010000568.1:0-3336 GCA_038211235.1 Chthonomonadales bacterium
CCATCCACGCCCTGGCTCGATTTGTCGGGCAGCGGAGCCCTGAGCACGTTCATTGGTGCGGACAACTCCGCATCATCCCCACCAAACGCGCCGGCAAAACCAGCGTTACCTATCTGGAAAAGTCGGAGATGGATGCGCTTCTGGCGTCTCCAGACACTGCAACCACCCAGGGAAAGCGCGACAATATTCTGTTGCTTTTCCTTTACAATACAGGGGCACGCGCCGACGAGGCCGCGCAAGTCACGGTGGCCGATTTACACCTTGTACTTGCGCCAAGCAGAGAGGTTTCTCTGGTCGAGATTCACGGGAAGGGCAACAAACGTCGCCGCTGCCCGCTCTGGCAACAGACCGTGAATGAGCTGAAGCTGCTAATTGCCGACCGACAACTGCAGGAACATGTCTTCCTCAATCGCTGCGGCCGACCGATCACTCGGTTTGGGGTTCATACCCTCGTGGCCCGATACGTTCGCAAGGCTTCTGAAAAGGTGCCGTCATTAACCCGCAAACGCGTTAACCCGCATACGATCCGGCACACCACAGCTACTCATCTGCTTCGCGCCGGTGTCGACATCAATACTATCCGAGCATGGCTGGGCCATGTCTCACTTAGCACAACCAACATCTATGCCGAAGTGGACATAGAAATGAAGGCCAAAGCACTGGCAACGTGTCAGGTGAAGGAGGTGGAACCAACCCGCGCATGGCGGGACGATCCAGGATTGCTTCAGTTCCTCGGCCAGCTATAGAGCGAAATATTATGTGGCGACTAAGGACCAAAAATCGGGCCAAACCGAGAGCGTACGGGATTCCGGCGCCACATAACTGCGAACGCCACATAAGGTCACAAGAACTGGGTCAGCTGTAATACGCCGCACGGGCCCGCTGCGTCGGCCATGATCATCGAGACTGCCAAGGAGAATCAGATAAACCCCACTTTACCCATCCTACCTCTTCGAGAAGCTGCCTAACGGCGATTGGAAAGACCCGGACTCGACCAACTTTTCCCCTGGGCACGTGATACCTGGTTTGAAGGTGCACCGCATGGGTCATTCGTCCTGCCCTTCGGACTGCACGATATCGTAGGTCGCAATGGCCCGATAGCCGATGGGCAGGTTGATGAAGCGAGTGAACCACCAATTGTGGATCACTTCGGGACCGAGCACCTCTCGAAATATCGCTCGCTCGTGCTCGCATGTAGCGATGTCGCCAAGCGGCGCTTCGTCATCTCCGGCGAGTACATGGTTAGCGGCATTCAACACTTCATCGCTGTGGGCTCCGAAAACGCGGATCTGGCCCTTTACGCGCCACGCATATCCCACCCCGTCGTACTTCCGCTCCCCCATCGACTCGCGATATGAAGAGGAGATACTGTCGTAGATGTCCGCACCCAATTTCGTGAAGTCCACCGCTCCCACGCGATACGGGAACTCGCCGACGTACTGTTCGAAATCGTTGGACCAGCGACGTTGGTCCCTGAGACAGTCGTCAGGTGTCAAAACGCGAAGCCAACCGTGGTCAAAGCAAGCCGCCACATCTGCTTCGACGCCTAAAGCCTGTTCGTGGATCCGTCTCACAAAGTCTGCGATCTGTGAAATATCGCTGACACCGCCCCTGAGATAGACAGCATTGAGGACAGAGTATTGAGCGGCCGTCATTCGATATCGGCGAAGGATCTTATTGAACTGGCTTGTCACGGAATTGACTGACATACTTAACCCTGGGAAAGTCCCGTTGCGAGATTGAAGATTCGCAATGCAACGTTACTGGCAGTAGCACTTCTGAGTAAGTTGCCCACCACCCGTGTCTTTGTGGCAGTAGCAACATGTGACTGTAATCACGCGTCCGCGATTCGTATGATACGTGTAGTGATCGCCTCTCCCACCCCCGCAACCATCCGTCACATCGTCCGGGCCTTTCCCCTTGCCGGCTCGTTCACCGGGCCTGAGGCATTGTCTCAATGCAGAACCTGGATCGCCAGTACCACGGAACCGTGAACAAGGCTTGTGGCACGTACAGCACACCGCCCACGGACACATCTCCCCTGATGGATCGGGAAGAGGGCCGGTGCGATAGCACTTCACTATATTCGTCGGCTTATTCGGCTTCATTAGGTGCTGGCAGTAATCGAGACATATCCCAAATTCCTCGGTGTTACAGTTTGCAACCTTCGGGTATTCACATGGATTAACCGGCGCGGCGGCAAGCCCGGTCGGATCCACTCGAGAAACAGGGGAATTACTGGCATATAGATAATTGTTTGCTTCCCCACCATCAAATCCGATCGGATCACGGCTCATCCACCTTCCATTCGTCACATCGTAATGCCTTGCCTGGACGTAGAGCCGGGTTGCCAGGTCTCGATAGTATCCCCATTGCCCAAAGGCTCGGAATGGATTGACCGTCGTGCCGGTGCTTGCGATCTCCCGGCCCCAGGCGTCGAGGAGCAGCGTGTCAGTCACTGCCTGGCTGATATTCGTGAGCTGCCTCGTATGGCCCTGGAAATCGGGCAAATAGAAGCTCGACCCACCGCTCTGATGCACCCCGAACTTTCCACCCCAGATACTCGGTAGGTTGGTATAACGCACCTGGATGATCAGTCCGGCATTTGACTCCTGAGCGATGTTTTGGTCATCCCACAGGCGATACCCGAGCGTCCCTACAAACTGAAAGGGCGTCGCCGTGGTGCCGGTCCGCGCATTGTTCTCGCCATAGGGCCAATACGAAAACGTGTCGGTCTGGGTCTGCGTGTTGTCAAGAAGCGCTACCGTCGAACCGAGCGGACCGGGCAGGTAGTCACGCTTCACTCCGCTACGGTTCTCGGAGAGCACTTCGCCATTGACGACCGTGTAAGTAACCTTCATCGCCATTTCAGTACTCTCCGAGGTAGTCCTTGCCGCCCCATATCATCGTCGTAACCGTCCCGCCAGCCTCGATGGCGGTTCTGCGCGCTCGCAATCGCACTCTACGCACAGCGGCGGTGGCGCGACCTGTACAGTGCCATCGCTCGCGTAATTCGGAGGACATGATGTACAACTCATTGTTCCGAATTCGACCGGTGGAGGAATTCTCAGTGCGTATGTTGTAAATGCGTGTGGGCATTAGGGTGTTGGCATATCACTCGGACAAACTATCCCATGCCAATAACGTGCTGTCTTCCCGACTGCCGGATCTGGATCGTCAAGATGAGACTCCAGCACATTACGACACCAAGTATCTCCGCTGGTGCCGATAGCTTCGATAGCGGCGACGCGCACTTGCGGCTCCAAATCGCTGAGTAATTGAATGAGATCCGCAAATACTCCAGGATCATGACTGGCGACTCGTGCAAGGACGAGC
>JBBQVV010000569.1:0-3315 GCA_038211235.1 Chthonomonadales bacterium
CCTGAAATGGCGTCCACGATGGGCTGAAATACGCACGTCGCCGCCTTGTCCTATTGCAAGTACCGGTCCCAGCTTCCGTAATGTTCGGTGCTCCGCTGACCTCGAGGCAAACTCAACAAGACTACGGTGAACCCCAGCAGGGACTCGATGCACGCTGCGGTGGCTCGGTCACCATGAATCAACCAAGGCGCGGCCATCAGCCAAAGCCCGAAGCCGATGTTGGCGAACCGCAGCATTCGGCCGACCTCTGCCATGGCCATCACGGCGAACGTGACAATCATGGCGCCAACGAGATGGTCGCTGTTGGCCAGAGGCGGCATCGTCTGCAGCAGCACTCTTGTCAGCATGAGGCTGACGCCGATGACAGCGCTCAAGGCCAATGTCCAGGGTACCGTCACGCCCCTGACGGCCGAACCGGCGGCCTTCGACAGCTTTGCATCGAATCCGGGGCTCGTGTCCCGGTCGTCCTGCGGCTGAGCACCGCCACGCAAGAACGTCGGCCAGAATGGCTCGCCACGTCGATGGCTTTGCACGAGGTATTGGCCCATCGCGACAAGTTCATCGAAGCTCAGCGGAATCATTGCCAGCATCGCCGCAGCCGTCACCAGGCACAGCGTGCACCAAGTGCCGATGACAATTGGCTGGATCACCACGAAGGTGATGCTGACGACGCCCAACGGCACCACCACGATGCCGAACATCGCCACCATCCACGGCATGGTGCGCCAGCGTCGGCTGTCGCCCATCACCCCCATGAGCACTTCGAACACGTAGGCCACCGCTCCCAGTCCGGCATCCGCAACAGGCCAGGCCTTCGAAACACTGGAGGTGATGATCGTCTCGGTTCCGTTCAGTCCGCGCGCACCCACGAAAAACGGCTCCCAGACGCCGCCGATATGGCCCAGTTGGTAGGCAGTGAGCGAACGAGAGACCAGGAAGCCGAACGCGCCCAAGGCGATGATCGGCAGCCGCTGGAGGTAGGTCGATGGCGAATAGGTCCATCCGACCGGCCGATCGGACTTGTCCATCATGCCGCTCATCGACATGCCAGGCATCATCGGTACGAGTACCGCGAATGCGATGACAAGCGCGCCGACGAACGTATCGTTGGTATAGGCGGCAGCACCAGGAGACCAGAAGATCAATGGCGCGAACAACAACCAGACGCCAGTACAGGCGTTCGCCCACTGCGCCCAGGACAGCCGGGTCGAGAGCGACATCGCTCCGAAGAGCATCACCAGCATGCCGCTGACGAGGTCGCTGTAGCCCATCCATTGACTGCGCAGGGCAGGATCGGCCAGATGCCGATCCAGCGTGACGTGCCGCACTGCGGCAGTGAATTCGTTTGTGCCGAAGCTGCCAAATGCGAAGGGGCTCGCCACCAACCACGCCCCGAGCAGAATGTTGAGCCAGTGCACCCACAGCATCTCGAAATGACTCTCGCGCATCTGCAAAGTCATTTCTTCGTGCGACTCCCCTCCCACCTCAGCGGTACCTTGTGACCCGGATTCAGCGGCATCGGGAGTCTGGCGATCTGCGATCAGCGCGGCATCGAGATGGTTGGCCGTGTACCAGCCAACGGGGTCGTGCTTCAAGGAGTCGAGCATTACGGGAAGCGTCTCGCGCAGCGTACGCGTCGGACCCCAGCCGAGTTGCGTGCGCGCCCGGCGGGTGTCTATCTCGTAGTGGTCACTGGCAATCCTGACCATCCATGGGCGAATGAACGGTTCTTCCTGCAGCACCTTGTCTTCCATCCACGCGCCTGCCTCGGCCGCCGAGGCAGGAATGCGCACCGTGGGCCAGGGATGTCCGTGCAGCCCCTGCCCCACCGCCTGCTGGATCTCGTCGAACCCCATGACATCGTCTTCGCCCAGCAGAAACGTGGAATCCGGATGAAGATCCGCTCGTCGTTCGATCGCGAGCTCGATGGCAGCGATGAGGTCGGCCAAATGCAGGTAGGGCTGTCCCGCTGTCAGATCGCCCGGGTAGACGTGGCTGGCGAGGCGCCGCTCGTAGATGCGCGCGATCTGATGATCGAGGAACGCGGCATGGCACAACTCGTCGTAGACCCCGGCCGCGCGCAACACGACGATCGGCACGTCACCGCGCTCCTTCTGGAGCAGGCGCTCGGTACGCAACTTGGAGGCCGGATAGGGCAGCGCGTCCTGGAGTGGGGAATCCTCGTTGATCTGCTGTCCGTGACCCGACGGCGCCTGCACGAGCAACGTGCTCATGAAGATGAACTGCTCTGTTTCGAAGGCTTCGAGTGCCTTGACGATCCGCCGTGTTCCGCCGACGGTGACCGATTCGTACTTCGGATTCGGTTCGCCGGTAAGATCAAAGTACGCGGCCAGATGGATGACCGAAGCAATCTTGCTGCCGTGCGCGATCCGAACTCGATCGAGTGCGGCCTTGACGCTGGTGTCCGACGTGACGTCGACCACGACGAACTCCGCATTGGCTGCGGGTATCGCAGGCGCGGTGTGGTCGAGTGCGACGACATCGTAGCGATCGACCAGCGCCCGTACGATGGCCGATCCCACATAGCCCGATGCGCCTGTCACCAGGATCGTTTGTTTTCTATTGGTCATGCTTCGCTCGGTCGGTCGTGATGCTGGTGGCGGAGAGCGTGCAAGCAGATCAGGTGGCGCTGGCGAATGTCGTTCTCGTCAGAACGATTGCCGACCTCCCTTTCTGCATCTTCCATTACCAGATCAGCGTGCCGCCGCAGCGTCGCTCGCCGGTTCGCATCGTGTTCGCAAAGGCTCACTGCGCGCAGCACCTCAAGCAAGCGGATGAGCACCGCGGGACTGCGCGTGGCATTCTGGCGGATCATGTGGAACATCGTGTCGACCAGGCCGTCGTAGTCGGTCGCAGGCACGATCAGGACGATTCGTCCATCTCGCAGGAAGACGCCCGAGCTCAGGTAGCGCGGAGCCAGTTCACAGAGCGCCGCGCCCAGTCGATCCAGCACGCTGATCGCAGTTTGCGGGTCGTTGATCCCGGGGGAAAGAGCGCGCACCGCGACTTCCACGAGTTGACGGGTCGAGTATTCGAGATCGACGGAACTCACCCGAGCCGAACCCAGCGCGAGGCCTCGATCCAGGGCTCCTTCCAAGCAGGACGTCGCCAGAGTTGAAATGGCCACCGGCATCCCGGGAAGCACAAAGTCCCCCGGCTTGACGAGAAGGCGCAGCGACAGGTTTTGCGTCGTAGCCCAGTCCGCCAAGGCTCCTGTATCCAAGTCCTGAACGTAGCCGCTACGCGCGAGGCGGACTTGCTCACCAGTCTCGAGGAGGTGCGGCGGCTGCGACG
>JBBQVV010000570.1:0-3315 GCA_038211235.1 Chthonomonadales bacterium
CGTGCCGCCGGCGCCAGACGGTCCTCCAAAGACCGAAAACCCGGACAAACAGTAGAAGGCGCCAGGTAATAAGCGGATACTCCAAGTCAAATCGTATTACTGCGCCCTATAACCTATAACCCAGAAAGGGAACAATGATGACCTTGAAAGTCGGCCTGGTCGGGCTGCGCGGGATCGGAATGACGCATGCCAACGCGTACAAGACGGAGCCGCTCGGGCGGCTCGCGGCCGTCTGCGACGTGGTCAAGGAGCGGGCTGACAGCACGGCCGAAAAATTCGGCGTTAAGGCCTATTACCGTCTGTCCGACATGCTCGCGAATGAGCCCGATCTGGATATCGTGGACGTGACAACCGGTGGCTATGAAAACGGCAGCTGGCACTACGAGCCTGCCATGGAGGCGATGGAGGCCGGCAAGCATGTGCTAGTCGAGAAGCCGCTATCCAACGATGTAAACGAAGCCCGCCAGATGGTCGCGAAGGCGGCCGCGCAAGGTATCCTCCTCGGTTGCAACCTGAATCACTACTTCACGCCGCCGGCCGAAAAAGCCAGACAGTATATGGATGAGGGCCGCGTCGGCGAGCTGGTCTACTGCCTGCACAAGATGGGCTTCTCAGCGGGAGAAGAGACCTATAGTCCACCCGGTTCATCTCGATTCAAGGGATTTCCGTACGCGCACCTGAAGGCCTTCATGTCGCACCCGTTCAGCGTGATGCGCTACTTCTGCGGAGATGTTACCCACGTTCAGGCGTTCGGGAATCGGCCCGGCGTCCGGCGGCGGGCGAACGATGCGATGCTCTCCACCGTCAGCATTCACGTCCGATTCGCCAACGACTGCGTCGGCTACCTGCTCAGCCAGCGCGGCGACGCGACGTACGGACTAGGAGGCTGGTGGAGTCTCGAGGTTGCCGGCACGCGCGGTACCTTCTGCATTGAGAACTGCATCGAGAAGGTCACGTTCTGGGCCGCGCCCAGCCCCGCGAAGGCGGGCGATCCCGCAAAAATGTCCGGCGGGAGCGCGGATGGCCCGGAGGTGATGAACACTGGCATCACGGACTTCGGCCAGACTTTCCCACGCCGCATCCACGCCTTCCTGGAGGATGTCACGAACGGAGTGCATCACGAATCGGTACGTGCGTCCGGCCGCGATGCGCTCGCCGCCCTCGAGTACACGTGGGCGGTGATGGAATCGTACGAGCAGGGCGGGGCGCTCGTGCGCCCGAACGCGCTGCCGCCGCTGCACGGCGACCCGGCGACGATGCTGGACTGAACCGCCTATTTGATATCGCCCCAGGCGCGCTTCGCCCAGGTGTCCATCGCGTCGTACTTATCCTCCCAGGTCGTGTACATGGCGCCGACGATACCTGGAATGGCGCGTGTAGCATCCTCCCATTTTGCGATCGCCGCGCCGTCGTCGTCGGCATCGTAGTAGCCGGAAAGGATCTGCTTCAGGCCCAGGTCGGCGAAGAACTTGCTGTTCTTGCCCATAAGCCCGCCGTGCCAGTTGACGATCCCGACATCCTTGTCCAGTCCCTTCCACGAGCCCGCCAGCGGTCCGTCGACGGCATAGAAATGGTCGACTGCGTTGTGCATCGGATCAAACATATCGTTCCAGACCCAGATCTCCGCGTCCGGCCGGATGGCGCGAATGATACCCGCGGCCTTATGGACGTTCCCGGCCAGAAGCTCGCCCGGCGTCATGTGCCGGCTCTTGCATAGGGCGCACTGGTTGATGACGCGCAGCTCGTCGTGCGACATGAAAAACGCTGCTGGGTGCAGCAGAGCGTTGACCGTCCTGACCTCGTCCTCCCACTCCGAGAAGATCTTGGGCTCGCTCAGGCAGCTCGTCAGTCTGTCCTCATAGACAATGATCGGATGGTAGTAGCTAACGCGAAGTCGCTCGCCATCGCGAATCCGTGTCGCAGCGGAGAGCTTGATCAAGGGCGGATCGTGAAAGGCCTGCCAGGGATGGAGCAGCGGGTCTACGATCTTCTCGTAATCGCGGCCCTCCTCGTAAGCCGCGCCACTCTCACTGCGCACCGTGACAGGGCATCCGGGCCGCCGCAGGACGTTGACGAGGCCAATCTCCTCTATCGTTAAATCGTCCCACCACATCTTGCCGTCTTTGCCGTACCAGGAACCGAGATAGAGCTGTGCATTCGAGTTGTCGAGACTGTTGAATGCGAGATCGTAGTGCTTCCAATCCTGAGTGGCATCGACATGGAACGTCTGAAAGCTGATCGCGCGTTCTGCATCGGCTGTGAGAATCTTCACCTCCGGGTCGGCGGGAGTCAGGTTTTCCGTCTTTATCCAGAACGAGATCCGGTACTGCCGGTGCGGCTGGAGCTTGATCGGCTGATTTATCCTGCAGTGGCGGTCTTTGTTCTTGCCAACACTCTCCATTCTTAGCGAGGTCGTTCCATTGTGAACTACGTCGTGATCGGCAAACGTGGTAACGCCCTCGTCGTCCTGAAAGGCCCATTCGCCGAAGTGGTTGCCTGTGGCGTTCTCGAAGTTGGCATTCTTCACCACGGTCGGATTGTCGGGTTGATGGCGCGCGGAGCCATCGTGAGCCAAGAACAGCGCGTCTTGCGACAACACGCCTTCGGTATAGTTGCGGTCGTGGGAGCCGTTCATGACAATGGCGACAATCGCAAGACCATTCCTCCGCGCCGCCTCCTTCAGTTCGGCTGCTTTCGCCGGTGGGATATTGTAGGAAAAGGCGACCGCGTTGAATCCATCCGCCTTGGCTCGCGGAAACCGCGCGATCATGCGGTCAACCTCTTTCGGGTCGCTCATATCACGCCACATGAACAGCCACCGCTTTTGCACGTTCCGGTGTGCCCCTGGCGCAGGCTGAGCAGCGGATCGCGCTGCATTCAGCGCGAAAATGCAGACCATGAGCACGGCAAGCGCCCGTTTAAGCATACGAAAAGCCATTTTACCACCTCACCAGGATCATTCTCAGATTACGTTCTTGACCGCAAGCCCTCCTCGCGGGTCGGGCCGGACTCCCAGGCCGCCAAAACCTCGGCAAGAGTCGGCTTCTCCCAAAACCACCGCACCATCATCCAGAAACCCGGAGCCGCGTCGCTCCAGAATCGCCCCTCTGCGTCGATGCTTGCGTCAACCTTTCCGTCGACCCACTCGGCATGCGTGCGTTCGTTCGACCAGGCGAGGAACCCATCGAATGTCATGTGTGGGAAGGTGGTTTTGACATCAAGTGTTACCATAGACTTATCCTTACTACTGAGGTTCTTGCAAATGTCTGCGATTTGGCAAGGACCCTTGATACCATCGTGTCCTGTATTGCGTTA
>JBBQVV010000571.1:0-3288 GCA_038211235.1 Chthonomonadales bacterium
CACACTGGAGGTAACGTGCTCCAGCGGCACCTATGTTCGGGTTCTCGCCGATGATCTGGGCGCCGCAGCAGGCACCGGCGCTCACATGAGCGCTCTCAATCGTACGTGGATCGGCAAGGATTGGGAGACGGCCTTCACCCTTCAGGAAGCACACAGTCTCGACGAACTGGATCGCATGAATAAGAGTGGCGTGCTTGCCGATGCGCTTATTCCGTTGGCCGGCGCGATGCGCGGTCTCCCCAAATTCGTCGTAGACGAGGAGAGCCTTGCCAGGCTTCGCCACGGACAGTCGATCGCGGCGGACGAGCTTAGGATCTCTGAACGGCCCGCCGGCGATTCGAGCGGCGCATTTGCGGCGGTTCTAGATGAACGGGGCGATATGCATGCCGTGGTATGCTGCGAGGGCGGGTGTCTCCGGCCCTTGAAGGTGCTTGCCTCCACATGATTCGCTATGACGGTCTAGAAACAGTCATCAGGCCGTTCGCAAGATCGACTGTTGCGATCGGAACATTCGACGGAATCCACCTTGGACACCAGGCTATCATCCGCACCGCCATTCGGGATGCACACACCCATCAAAGACCCTCCGTGGTATTCACGTTCGATCGACACCCCTCGGAGCTATTGGCCCCGGATCGGGCCCCTGACTACCTGACTACGCCTCAACAGCGGAACCGGTACATGGAGGAGTTGGGCATCGATGCGCTCGTCGTTGCGACGTTCGATCGAGCCCTTGCCGACCTGTCGCCCGACAACTTTGTAGAGCGGATTCTGGTAGGCGCGTTGGGAGCGAGCACGATCGTGGTGGGCGAGAACTTCGTCTTCGGCAGGAACCGATCTGGCGACGTCCGCTTCCTTGAGGTGGCGCGGCAGAGATTCGGGTACGCGCTCATTGCCCTTAAACCCGTCGTAGTCGGCGATGCCCCGGCCAGCAGCACGCGCGTCCGGGAGCTTTTGCGGGCCGGAACGCTCACGGAGGCGGAACAGGTCCTGGGGCACGACTACTGGCTCGCCGGAACTGTTGTCGAGGGGCGAAGACTTGGCCGGCAGCTCGGATATCCCACCGCGAATCTGGCCTTGCAACATCGCCAGGTTGTGCCACGGGACGGCATCTATGCCGTCCATGCGCGAATCGACGATGGCCCTCTCCTTCAGGGGGCGTGCAGCATCGGTAACAGGCCGACAATACCCGGCGCGGGACATTCCATCGAGACCCACCTGCTCGATTTTCACGAAGATATCTATGGTCGCGACATGGAGGTTCGGTTCGTGCAGAGGCTTCGAGCCGAAGAGAAGTTCGATTCGCTAGACGCGCTCAGGCTTCAGATCGCACAGGATGTCGAACAGGCGAGAGCCGCTCTTGCACAATCAGGATAGGAGGAGCACGGGTGAAAGAAGGGATCGCTCGCTACAACGACGGAAGCGGAAACGCTCCCAGACTGCGGCTGCAACACTCGCTTTGGTCCCTTCGCAAGCTCCCGATGAACGGCGCGGTCGAATGGACGCTTGACGAGAAGTTTACGCGAGTTCACGCTGCTGGGTTCGAGGCCGTCGAGTGCTGGCTTACTGATTCAGACGAAGCGGAGCATCGGGCAGCGCTGGATCGACACGGCTTGCGGCTGGTTCTAGGGCACCGGCCGTTCACACTGGATGACGTTCGGGAAACCGTCGACCGGGCGCTGCGGTTGAAGGCCGATTTCATTTTTGCTCAGCCCGCCGACGCATTCACTGCGGTCGCCGATGTCGCGCGTTTGTGTTGTGAGGGGCGCGCCATGGCCAATGACCATGGGATCGCGCTTTTCGTCGAGATTCATCGCAACAACTTCACGGAGAACCTACCGCAGATACGGCAGCTGATCGACCTCGTTCCGGATGTCCGGTTCACGGCGGACCTTTCGCACCTGGTCGTCTGCGGCGAATTCTATGGCTGGAAGGACGAACGCGCGGTCGATCGCATGCAGCCCGTTCTTCAGCGGACATCGCACATTCACGGTCGGATCTCAAACGGCGAGGCCGTGCAGGTCGACGTAGGCGATGGGTCCGGCGAAACCGCGCAGTTCTTCGTTCGACTGTGGGCTGCCGCAATGCGCCAATGGCTCGACGTCTCGATTCCCGGAGACGTGCTTCCCTTTGCGAGCGAGCTTGGGCCGCCGCGATATGCGATCACAACACCGGACGGCAAAGAGTTCAGCGACCGCTGGGAACAGAGCCTCGTCATGAAGCGTCTTGCCGAAGAGGCCTGGAACAGAGCGATACGCAACGATTTGGAGTGAGGGAGGTCGGCAGTTGGCAATTCGCCGGTATCAGCTCGGTCCCATGGGGAACAACACTTACGTCATCGTGGACGAAGCTAGCGGCGAGGTCGCGCTTGTGGACCCGTCGTTCGACAGTGAGCCCCTCCTTGCCGAGATCGAGAGCCTGGGTCTTACACTGCGTTACATTCTGAATACGCACGCTCATTTTGACCACGTCATCGGCAACGCATTCTTCGTCACCCAGACCGGTGCGCCGCTCGCCCTTCACCGGGAGGATCTTCCCCTGCTCAGGGCTCTTCCCGAGCAGGGGCGAATGTTCGGCGTTGAAGTTGAGCCATCGCCCGATCCGACAATTTGGCTCGCAGACGGTATGTCAATTACACTGGGCGAAACCGAGATAAGCGTTCTGCACACTCCCGGCCACTCGCCTGGCGGCGTCACATTTCTGGTCGATGACGCTGCTATTGTCGGTGACTGCCTGTTTTCAGGCAGTATTGGCCGCACCGACCTCCCGGGCGCTTCGCACCAGACGCTTTTGCACTCGATCAATTCTCGTCTGCTGACTCTGCCGGACTCCACGCGAGTCCTCCCGGGCCACGACGAGCCTACCACGATCGGCCACGAGCGCGCAAACAATCCGTTTCTGAGATAGGGCCATTTGGTGGGCGCGCTTGGCCAACCATTCGAGTTCGACGATTCAGCCATAGCGCACGGAATGCAGGCGAATTGGTAACGACAGATGCTTGCTGAGAATAACAGGGCGTTCAAGGAGTGGGCAATCGCCTGCGATGCATTGCGGGACGGGCGGCAGATACTCCTAATTCGCAAAGGCGGAATCCGGGAAGAGGGTGGCGTCTTCACGATGAGCGACCGCGAATTCCTTCTTCTTCCGACATTCGAGCATCAGAAGGCGGACCTGGTCCACGAGGCGTATCTGCTAGATCTTGCCACACGCCGCGCGCCGCCAGACCTGGATTCGATCAGGATCGATACCTATGGGGTCGTCGATACCATTCTGACGGCGGGTGACGAG
>JBBQVV010000572.1:0-3286 GCA_038211235.1 Chthonomonadales bacterium
TCATCGCCCATGGCCGCTGAGGAATATGCGAACCAACCCATTCGGATCCGATCTCCGATGGGGGGCGGATCGTCTCCTCCAATGTACGCGCCTGCAAAGGGATGCGCGCCATCCATGAGGAGTTGGTAGATAAGTACGGCCAACCCAAAAAAGTCGTGCTCGGGCATCAGGAGGCCTGGCGCAGCGATTCCCTGGAGCTCTGGAGGCGTGTATTCAGGTGTGCCGACGGGGCAGCGATAGACCCAACCGTCCTCCGAATCGCGCACCTGAAACGAATCGGTGTCGATAATTGTCACCAGAGCGTTAGGCGTGACCAAGATATTCGACTGCTTGATGTCCCCGATGACGCACTTGCGATCGTGCAGAGCGGTGACGGCCGCTGCCAGGTTTCGCGCCGCCACACTAAGATATTCATAGTGAAACAGAGGGCAGCGCTCGAGGCGAGTCCGAGTGTTGTAGTAGTCGTCTATCGCGCGAGAACCCCTCACGCGCGGCATCAGATATCCGACGGTCCGCCCGCCCGGGGCCGCGAGCAACAGGTCCACGGGCCACGCAAGTCCTTGGTGGCCAGGTGATTCGGGTGTGGACGCGCGGTTCGCCAACATGGCTCGGAGCTTTGCCTCGCGCTCTGTCCCATCGTCCCCTATAAACAGCTTGGCAGCCAATCCGGACGCACCGGCGATAGAAAAGACTCGTCCTTCCCCGCCGACACCGAGAAGGCACGCGTCATCGACGTCGATCCCAAGGCCGTCCGAAGCACAGTACACCCGCATCGATCGCCTCCAACGATTACTGTGCCGTGCCGGGCAGCGGGAGCGCGATCTGGTCTTCTGTCCCGAATCTCTGTTGGGAGAGTGTCGAGATGCTGCGGGAGAGGAAGGCGATCGCTTCGCCGAAGTCTCGGCCCTTGAGATCGACCGGCTCGCGTGCGCTGAGCTGTCGAATGCGTGATAGGTCAGCGCCGCCGACGCCGATTGCGTAGAACAGAACGCGTTTGCGGTTCTCTTCGGCCCAGACACGGTCCGCGGCCTCCGAAACGAGAGAGTTCTCTTCGCCTTCCGGTCGGCCGTCGGTAATCATAAAGATACACGGACGATAGTAGTCCCACTCCTGCTCCCTGAGCGAGCGTTTGTGCGCGTCAAGCAGATCGAGAGCGGTCTGAATGCCCCTCGCCATAAAGGTCTGTCCTCCGGCCTTCAAGACGGGTGGATTGAAGTCGCGGATCGAGAGAAACTGCGTGGAGATCCCGAGGCGTGGGCTGTACTGATCGATAACCTCAGCATGGCTGTTGAACGTTACGAGGGCGACATACACGCGCTTACACGCGACGGAATCCTGCATCAACTGATGTTTGAACGTCCACAGCCCCGCGTTTAGCTCGTCGATACGCGTACCGTCCATTGAACCCGAGGTATCGAGCAACAAGACGCACGGGAGTTGGGGTTCGGGATTATAAGGGAAGTCGACCGAATCTTCTAAGCTGCGTTTTGCTTGCACAAGCTGGTCCTTGGCCATTCCGCCGGCGCCCGCGGCCGGTTGTCCACAAAATATCTGGCGGCTAAAGTTCCGAGGTTGACAGATACATGATCGCAGCGCTGGCTGCGATCTTCCGCGGAGACGAAGCAGATTCCGCCGCTGTCATCGTATAATCGCGGACAGCGTACAACGGAATGGCAAGCGCCGACGGCATAGACAATCGCAGTTCGTTGCGCGCCGGTACCGTAACATGGGCTCTTCGTCGCGTCCATCGACGGGGCGACCGCACACTTTCGCCCTGACCCGCATCCGTACTCATCCGGGTCCGGCAGTGGCATAACAGAAGGACGTAGCCTGAGCACCGTGAGTTCCGACCAGGAGAGCAACGCCGTTAATTTCCGCAACCTCATCTTCAATTCCTGTTGAGACAGGACGTGCGAGGAGAGAAACCCCAGCGTCGAAGAATACCGACGGCGCGGTTTGAGCCGCATCGCACTCAGTCACACGCAATCATTGCGCTTCCTTCATGAAAGGCATCGGTATGACCGCAGGCGTCGTAGACGTTCTGATTGTGGGGGCGGGTCCCTCCGGACTGCACGCTGCATGCATCGCACAGGATCTAGGCTTGACGCACCAGATCATCGACCGGCGAGGACTCGTACACTCGTTCGTCGAGTATCCGCAGGCGCTGCGATTCTTTTCGCCACCGGATGAGATGGAGATTGGCGGCGTGCCCTTTCCCACGCGAGGCGGTGAAAAGCCGGCGCGCGAGGACATTCTGCCCTACTTCCGAGCGGTCGCCGCATATCGCGGATTGAATCTCTCGCTCTGGGAGCGCCTTATCGCTATTCGGCGCGAAGACGATCGATACCGTGTCCAGACAATAGCGGTGCCGAATGGCGACCGGACGACCATCTACTGGAGCCGATCCATCGTTCTGGCTTCCGGCGTGTGGGACGTCCCGATATGTCTCGACTGCCCTGGAGCCGAACTTCCGCATGTCTTACGTCGCTTTCACGAACCAACGGAGTACTTCGGGCTCGACGTTCTGGTTGTCGGCGGCGGCAACTCCGCGGTCTATGCCGCGTTGGCGCTCTCGGAGGCACACGCACGAGTCACGTTCGCGATGCGCCGGCCGCCCGTACCATTTCAGAGTCATCTTCGGCCGTTCGTCGTGCGTGACCTGGAGTTCGCCATCCAGGATCAGAAACTCGCCCTCCACCCTGGCGTGAGAGTCCATCGGATCGAGCCCGAGACGGCGTGGTTGATTCCGGCGGAGTATAATGCCGACGCTCTCGACTACCAAGCTTCCTGTGAGCCATACGCGGTTCCGGCTCGCTTTGTGTTCGCGCTTTTAGGACAGCGCGGCGACACGACCCTGTTTGACCATCTGGGCCTTTGCTTCGGACCGGATGGACGCCCGGACCGTGATCCGCAAACTTACGAAACGAACGCGCCGAACGTGTTCGTCGCGGGGTCGCTGGCAGGGAGTGGAATCGACATAATTATCAAGGGCCGCGAGCAGACCGCTGCAGTAGTCAACCGTATTGCGGAGCGTCTGGGCAGAGTGTGAGCGTTTGGGACGCAGCCGTTCCGGACACTGACATAATCCACGAATGAGCTCCACCGTGGGGGAGCCGGTCACGTTTTGGACGGAGATCCGTTACAACGAGTAACGAGACCGCCTCGGCGTCGTCTAGCAGTACAGTTGGGGTCGGCAGCAATACACAAATCTACTGACTATCAACGCGAATCGAAACCGCGTTCGACTCTCGGCGGCGACCTCCAGTACTGCAAGCACGACGACAAG
>JBBQVV010000573.1:0-3267 GCA_038211235.1 Chthonomonadales bacterium
ATCCGGACGCCCCAGCCGGGGCCGTCCGCCGGAAACGCAATCCGCCCAGACTCGGCGGTGAGTGGGGGATCGAAAAGTTCGTCCGACCATCCTCCCGGCTCGATGGAGAACTCCATGAACGGACCTGCGTTTGGGATTGCCGCCAGCAGGTGCATCGTGAACAGCGTGACGAGGGAGCGATTGGCGGCGTGCGGCGTACATAGCTTGCCCGTGGCCTGAGCCATGTCCGCGACGGCTATCGCGCGAGTTATTCCTCCGATATAGCAGATATCCGGCTGAACAACGTCGACGGCGCCGGTCCTGACCATTCGCTGAAACTGTGCAAGGTCGGTGTCCTGCTCGCCGCCTGCTACGTCGATGTCGAGCGCGGCCGTTACCTCGGCAGTCCATTCAAGCTCCCAGTAGGGGCAGGGCTCCTCGAAATGGAGATATCGCTCCCACTCCAGTAGCTTCCCGACTTCGATGGCTCGCGAAGGCGTATAACAGCTGTTCGCGTCCGCAAGCACCGCGCAATCGGGACCGACGGCCCGCCGCACAGCCGGCACAAGCTCCTCCGTCCGGCCAGGCCATTCGTCGCTATCATGCCCACATACGCTGCCGACACGAATCTTGAACGCCCCATATCCATGTGTCTCGCGCAGGCGTGCGAGGCGCTCCGACTCGTCGCGCGCCGAAATGTCGCGCCGCATGCTGGAGCCATACGCGGCGACCGGGTCCGGTGCGTTCGCCCGGCCGAGCAGCGCGCAGACGGGCAGATTCGCGCGCCTGCCCTTCAGATCCCAGAGCGCCGTCTCCACGCCCGCGAGCGCCCGGCAGACGTAGGAGCCGGGGAACTTGTACTCTCGCTCGACTACGTCCAGGCAGAGCGAATCGATTTCCGCTTCGTCGCGGCCGAGAGCATGAGGCGCCACGTGCCGATGAACAATCTGGGCCGTGATGTCGGCATTGAACGGCGCCGTCTGTCCCCAGCCTTCCGCGCCATCCTCGGCGCGCACGCAGACGAGCGTGACCATGCGCGTGGAGTAAGTCGTGACAGATTCTATGTTCATCAGTCGCTCTCCGATCTTTCCGTTACATAGCGCCGGTGGACGTCGCGCAGATTCATCCTGAGGGATCTGTCCGCGGCGAGCGCGGCGTTCTTACGAACCTCTGAAGTGGAACGCATTCCGACGACGGCGCAGTCGATCTCCGGTGTTGACATCACAAAGTTGACTGCGAGCCGCGTCAGCGCGTCGCCATCAAGGTCCGGGAAGGCAGTCGCCATAATGCGCTGGAGCAGTCCGCTCGTGGCAGGGCGCATCGCAGTCACTCCCATACCGAGCGCCCTGGCGAAAACGGCAATGCCGTTAGGCTCGCGCTGATAGTCGCAGGTGGCCTGGTAGAGAAGGTTGTATTGGATCTCCAGGACGTCGAATCGCCCGGTGGCCAGAAGCCGCTCGAGCGCGCCGCTCGGCCCCTCGGCCGTGATGCCGGTAAACCGGCACAGTCCGGCGGCGCGCATCCGATCGGCCCAGTCGAGAACTGCCCGGGCGACAATTGAGTCGGCCTGTGTGTCGGTAAACGTTCCGCCGTGCAGCTGCAGCACGTCCACATGGCCTGTATGTAGCCGCACGAGACTCGCGTGGAGTTTTGCGGTCGCATCTTCGGGATTCCAGGCTTCACCGCACGGATATTTAGTCGCCAGCAGGATGCGATCACGCACTCCGTCTAACGCCTCACCCAGGATCGCTTCCGAGCGACCGTCCCCGTACCCGGGCGCCGTGTCGAAGTAGTTTATGCCGAGTGATACGGCAAGGCGGATCGCTTCGATGGCCTCCGCGCGGACCTCGGGGCTGTCGCGATCGTCGGCCGAAAGGTAGTTCTGCAGGCCGATGGGCGCGCCGCCGAAACCGATCGCGGAGACGACGAGTCCGGTCTTGCCTAACGGGCGTAACTCCATTCGCGTGACCTTCCGCGGTACACAGTGGCGCGATAGCGATTGCTACTTTCGTTCGCCATTCAGGAGGGTTCTCCCTGTATAAGTTTGGCATGCCCGGGGGGCGGCCGAAAGGGCCATTCGGGAAAGTAAGAACGAAAAAGGGACGCGCGGCGCTGTTAATTTGGGTGACAAGGATAAGTCAAACTGATCTTGACAAATGGGTCCGGCGGGTGTATACTAAACCTGTTGATGCGGGGTGGAGCAGTCCGGTAGCTCGTCGGGCTCATAACCCGAAGGTCGTCAGTTCGAGTCTGACCCCCGCTCGTAATGGCCGCTCGGTTCGCAAAGAACCGAGCGGTTTTTTGTCGTGTGGCTCGCTTTGTACATGTTCCAACACCTGTCGGATAGGTCGCTGCGACAATCGCAGGACTCCTTGGCCCTCCCGTCAAAATGTCTCCCAGTTTTCTTGCCCAACACTTGGGGTATTCTGCAGCAATGTTTCACTCTGGCGATACTATTGGCCCCTATACCCTCCTTCGCGTGCTCGGACGCGGAGCCTTTGGTGAGGTGTGGCTGGGAGAGAAACGCTCGGCTCTGCTAACTACCATAGTCGCGCTAAAACTGCCGCTGGTCACTGATGCGGATTTCGAGGCGGTAAGACAGGAGGCGGAACTCTGGCTGCAGGCGAGCGGACACCCCAATATTGTCCCGGTGCTGGATGCTGACGTGTACGATGGGCAGGTGGTGATCGCCAGTGAGCACATTGCAGGCGGTACTCTGCACAACTGGATGCAGGGGCACGGCGGGAAAGCCCCCTCGGTCGAGGAAGCCGTTGCTATAACCAACGGCATTCTCGCCGGGCTGGACTATCTTCACCGCGTCGGCCTCACCCATCGCGACCTCAAGCCAGAGAATGTGCTGCTGCAGGATGGTATTCCCCGCTTAACTGACTTCGGGCTGGCTCGTGTGCTGAAGACCCAGGCACAGACGGAGAACATCTCCGGCACACCCCGCTACATGGCTCCTGAGACCTTTTCCGGCTCCTATTCCGTAGCGTCCGATCTGTGGGCGGTGGGTGTCTTGCTCTACGAACTCCTCACCGGCGCTCATCCTTTCCCCACCGACGACATGATGGCGCTCATCGTGGCGATCCAGAGCCAAGAGCCCGCGCCACTTCCAAGCAGCCTTCCCGAACACTTGCACAGCATCGTCATCCGCCTGCTGGCAAAGGCTCCTTCGGACAGGTACTCCTCTGTCGCCGCTGCCCGTGAAGCGCTTCTGGTCTGCCTCCAGTCTCCAGCATCGACGCCTCCAGCCCCGCAGGATGCCACTGCGCGACCGCCCCATAA
>JBBQVV010000574.1:0-3267 GCA_038211235.1 Chthonomonadales bacterium
AGGGCTGCCATAGCGTCGAAGTCGGCCAGCTGCAGGCCAGGCTCGGCATGGACGGCGCCGACGTCGACGACTGGTTCGGCGCAAAGACGCTCGCCGCCGTGCGGGCCTTCCAGACGGCGCACGGCATCTCGCCGACCGGCGTCGTCGATCACGCAACTCTCTCCGCGCTCGGCCTCTGATCGGCCGAACGCGTCTCTCTGGTCGCGTACACGCTTTCAACCCGAAAAGGATCATCTCTATGCTCGGACTCTCCCAGCAGACGAACGCAATTCTGCGTCACGTCTACACCGCGCTCGGCACTGCCGTTGCGCTACTGATCTATATGGGCGTGTCGCCCGACGACCAGGCGAAGATCGTCGCCGCCGTGCACCAGATCGGCGACGGCTTCGCGAGTATCGTCGCGGGCCTCGCCGTTCTCGTGCCGATCGGCAGCGCCATGTTCGCTCGCTGGACGGCCAAACCCGCCCAGCAGATCGCCGCCGTCAACGCCATGCCCGACGTACAGGTCGTGCCGGCGTCTGGGACGGCCACGCCACCGGTTTCCGGTGCCGCTGCCATAGTCTCGAGCTCGTGGCTGATAGGGCTGCTGGGCCTGTTCCTGCTGCTGCCAGGCTGCACGCTGACGACCGGCCTCGCCGATATGCAGTCGGTGACAACGGCGATCGGCAAAGCCGCCGTGACAATCGCCGTCGACGCGAAATCCGTCGCGACCGTGGCCTGCCCGGTGCTCCCCACACTCGAGCAGCTGAGCGCTGCCGTGAACGTCGCGCAAAGCAAGTATGCCGCCTCCGCTGACGCCGTGGCGAATATCACCTGCGCCGTCCTGGCGCCCAAGGCGACGGCGACGCCGCTGCCGACGACCGTGCTGTCGGTCCCGGCCGCGCCGCTCCCGGCCGCCTCGGCTGATTCGTCTGCCGTGGTGCCTTTGGCTGCCCCGGCAGCGGCGCCTGGCGCCGGCTGATGGGGATCTTTCTTGCCCTGGCGAAGCTGATCCTGCCGGGCTTCCTGAAGGATCTGCTCGGCATCGGCGCTCAGGCTGTCAAAGAGGCCCAAACCCGGGCCGACGAGATCGACCTCGGCCAGGAGCGCCAGGCCAGGGTCGACCAGGCCGGCGCGATCGCCGCCGGGCAGCGCATGGACAAGGCCGGCGCCGCCCCTCGGGACGACGCCACGACGAAAGGGAGGCTCGACGATGGCACGTTCTAGGATCGCCCTCCTGGGGACCTTCGCGGGCCTACTGGGGGCCTGCACGCCGGCCCCGATTCCGGCACTGGCCGTGGTCGCGCCGACGCCCCAGAGTTACACCTGCGAGCAGTCGCACAAGGCCTCGGCCGAGTTCGACGCGCTGCCCGCCAGCGCCCAGCTGCGGGTCTACGTGACCGACTACGGGATCCTACGCCGGCAGCTGCGTGTGCTGCTGGGCCTGCAGGATCCGCCCAAGTGTCCGCCGGTCCCGATCGGATAGTGGAAAAATTTCACGGACACCTCTGCAGTTGACGTTGCTCTAACCTGTCTAAATGGCGGCCAGAACGTCGTCTAATTTCGTCGCCTTTGTGTATCGCGCTGGATTTTCCCCTGTCGCGAGAGCCTTGAAGTGGGCTTCCCCGCAGAGAATTTTCGCCGCCTCGTTATCGCGAAGATCGTCCGTAAATAGGCTGCCCTTTGTTTCGACAACGAAATACAGCCGCTCTTCTCCGCTGACCTCGACCAGCACGGCCCAGTCAGGATTATAAGTGCCAAGTGGCGTCGGTACTTTGAACCACGCAGGAAGCTTGGCGTAGAGTTTTACCGACTCATTCTTTTCGAGTTGCTCAGCAAACGTGCGCTCGACGCCACCTGAATCGTAGACGACATGCTCGAAAACGGACTTGGTCGCATCCTTGAGCATGTTGCGCAGATAGCCCATCAGCTCTTCCTGCTCGAAAAGTGCTTGGGCATAATAACTCTCGTTACCGATCTTCTGGTACTTGATCCCATCGACGAGCGCCAAACGCTTGGTCCGGTTGATCACCTCGCCGGCAATCTCGATGAACGCCTGTGGATTACGTTTGAAGTCATTCAGGCGCCCACATTCTGTGAGGATGCGTACGAGGCTCTTGCGCGTGAGCTGCGTTCTATCTTGAAGATCGGTCAGTACGTCGGGCAGCGCGATGTCACCCTCCTCGATTGTCACTATCGCGCCGCTATCCTTGTCCCGCTCCTTGGCTTCGACGCCCCCTTGGCCGATGGACAAGTCGGCCTTTCTGATCCGAACACGCGCCTTGGACACTGGCGGGCCGTTGGCAATGGCCTTGACGCAATCAGCGACGAGCTTCTCGTTGTCGAAGTGAACCCGATAGGTCGTCTTGTGCTTGATGCGGTCCCAGAGCGCCTGGAACTCGGCGCTCTCGAGAATGGCCTGCCGTGTCCTAACAACGATACGCTCGTCGGCATTCTTGATATCGAGCTTGCCCGCGACTTTCTTCAGCACGTCCCGCACGGCCAGAAAATGTGTTTCAAGTTCCTGCGGCAGCACGAACGTCCCGTCCTTAAGGGCACTGCGGAGCGTGTCCTGAACCTTGCCCTTGGCATCGACAAACCCTTGCGTTTTCAGGTGCTCGAAGATGGCGGCGGATTCCTCAAAACCCAGCATCCCGGTTGAACCGTCGGCCTTCACTAGGGGGATCGCCGCAAACTGGTGCTTTTCGACGATGCCGAATTTGATGCCGGTGTCCTCTTCAATCTCCTTTTGCAGGTTCTCGGCGAACGCCTCGTAACTTTCTGTTGCAATAACCGTGAGGGTGTTGATCTCGAAGCCGTGCAGCCGCTCGCCCTTTTGATTGACGCATAGGCGCAAGCCGCGACCAATGGTTTGCCGCCGTTCACGCTCGGTTCCCATTTCGCGCAGAGCGCAAATCTGGAAGACATTCGGATTGTCCCAGCCCTCCTTGAGGGCTGAATGGGAGAATATGAACTTCAGCTTGGTTTCGAAGCCCAGCAGCTTCTCCTTGTCCTTCATGATGAGGCTGTAGGCGCGCTCGGCACTGTCACGACTTGTCTGATTGTTGTCGTTGGTGTCGGTCCAGCGACGCGCCTTGTCGATTGAGAAATAGCCGTCATGCACTTCCTCAGCTTCTGAGGTCAGATCCACATCCTTGAACAGGCTGACGAACTCCGGGAGCTTCGCCGCGCGGCGATATTCTTCCTCGAAGATGCGCGCATATTTGCCCTTCACCGCATTGCCGTCTTCGTCATAGGACCGGTAGTGCTCAACGGCGTCGATGAAGA
>JBBQVV010000575.1:0-3258 GCA_038211235.1 Chthonomonadales bacterium
AGTCGCTTCTCGAACGGTCTGTGGTATATTGGCGTCTCCGATGACGTAGAACTCCGGCGCGCAGTTACGCAGGTCAGCTGCAAGCGAGTTGACCGATTCCGACCCGACCACTCCAACAAGGCAATCCACGCCTTCGATCACGCTTTCGTCGGCGGCCTGACTATCGCGCAGGCGCAGCGAACCTCCGATGCAATCCACGACCTCCTGCCCTGGCCGGAAGCGCACGCCCCGCTCCCGCAGGTGCGTCAACATCTCGTCGAGCATGTACGTGTCCATTGTTGGGCAGACTCGCGGGAGTGCGGTCACGAACTCCAGATCGATTCCCTGCGAGGAGAGATGGTCGGCGGCAACCAGCGCGCGGCTGAATCCCTCCCGATCGAACACCACGGCCTTGCGAACACCCACGATCGTTCCGTTAAGTGCCTCGTGAACCGTCAGTGGCGTGATATCCCCCGCAATAGCCAGCCGCTTAGGCCGGGAGCCGGTCGCCAGCACAACCACGTCGGGACGGAGTTCCCGCATGTGCTCCGGCGACGCCTCCGTGTTCAGGCGTGCCTCGAACAGTCCCTGTGCCGCCTGTCGAGTGTAGAACTCGGCGATCCGCGCCCAGCTCTTCCTCAGAGGCGATGCGGCGCCCAACCAGATCTGCCCGCCTACGCGATCCTCTTTCTCCAGAACGATCACCTCATGCCCGCGCCGGGCGGCGGTAATGGAGGACTCCATTCCGGCGGGCCCGGCGCCGACCACGATCATCCGCTTTCTGTGTGCGGCAGGCTGAAGTGTGCCCCACGTCGCCTCTCGGCCATTGACCGGATTATAGACGCAGCTCATCAGGTTCGCCTGACCATGGCAGGCCTGCATGCAGCGCGTACAGTATCGGATATCGTCCTGCCTGCCCTCCCGCACTTTGCGGGCGAAGTGCGCGTCGGCGATATGAGTCTTGGTCATCAGCACCACGTCAAGTGTGCCGTCCGCCAGGGCCGCTTCCGCCATCTCAGGCGTATTGATGCGGCCCGCATGCATCAGCGGCAGCCCGGTCCTCGCTCGCATCTCCCGGACAACCGGCAGCCATTCGCCGGCAGGTCGCGGCATGGGGCCGTGATGGAGCCGCCCATCTCCGCCGGTCAGACTCACATAGTCAACAAGGTTTCGTGCCTCCAGTTGACGCACGACCTCCCGATACTCCTCCGGCCCCATGCCGCGCTGGAGCGCATCGTCTGCCTTCAGCCGGACGCCGAGTATCTGGTCGCTCCCGATGGCGGCCCGCATGGCTGTCTTTGGCGAGGCCAAGAGCTTCTTCACCGGCAAGTTTCTGCAGTACCTCGCGCCGCTGAGAAACGTTATTGATCCCCTCGGCTTCGTTGCGACACAGGCCTTCCAGTTCGCAAAGAACCCGACTGCGTACGTCCTCGGGCTCGAAGCGCGCGTGCGAAGTACGATCATTGGGATCGAGGAGTTTGCGGGTTTCGTTGCCGGCGAGTACGCATTCTTCAAAGAGGCGGGCTTTACCTTTGAGACCTTCTTTATCCACTACCTGAGCGACCCTCTGGTTCAGGCGATCACCTGGTTAGCCAGGACGCAGAGCCTTCCGCCCGAGTTTCTCGGTAAGCTTGTGGGCGAGGCGGCATTCCTGATCTTTCTGCAGGTGCTTATCGCGTTGGCCGCGATTGTGACCGAGGGCGTCGCGGCAGCGCTTGAGAGCGCCGAAGCCGGCGAGTTGGGCGTAATCGGCGAGCAGCTCTTGCAGGCGAACGCGAAAGTGCTGCAGGTCGTGGAGCGGGTCCAGGCGGTGCGCTCGAAGATACCAGCTACACCGGCCGAGATCATCAGCACAGCCCGCAAGATCGCCCCCAGCGTCCGAACCCGCCCGGCTTTCAAGCGTGCGGCAGCCAGGGGAATGAAACTGGTCGGGAGAGTGATCGGCGACCTCAAGCAAGGTGCGAGCAAGGTGCGGGGGCGGTATGACGACGTTACGGTTCGGACAAAGCAAGCTCTATACTGGAAGCAAATTGCTCGAACGGTCGTGAGAAATGTTGAGCGTGCTCCATCAGCCATAAGGATCGTCGAAAGCGAGCAGATGCGGCTTCGTAGAATTGCCTCTGAACTAGGAGAAGATCTATCCATTTTGCATTTTAATCAGGGAAGGATGACCGCGTATATAGACAGAAATCAAATCAACGTCGTAGGGAATATATATCCGCGCGGTGGTGCTTTGGACCCGCTGTCCCGTATGAGCGAGCGCGCTGTATTGGCACATGAGTTCGCTCACCGCCGGTTCGATGTCAAAACGGGACTATCAGGAACGAACTTGCTGAACCCGAATTCCTTGCTCGATGAGTACAGAACTAACGTATGGGCGGCGATGCACTATAAATCCAAACTTAGTCCACAGGAGCGACTAGACCTACTAGAAGCGGCGCGATATTATGTTCGACAATTCGAGAGCGCCGATCGCCACGTTAGGTCGCGAGCAGTCCGCCAGAGACCATCACCGCTGCAGATTTTCGAGGCCCGCTATGGCCCTCTGTTGGACGCGCTCTCCCGCGGCGAGAATCCGTAGACGACACATAGCCAATATAGCCAGTAGTAAAGGAGCGAACATTGAGCAGCCATTCGAACCCGAATGAACTAATGGAAACCGACAGGCTCAGTTATAGAGATACGCAGATAACGAAAGATGAGGCGGCGTTTGCAGAAGCCGCGGTTCGGGAGGAAACGGAAACCGGCTTGACCGACAAACGATGTAAACGTTGTGGAACTCGGTACCTCTTACATGTGGCCGGTGGTTCTTATACGATCACTTGCGAAACTGCTCGCTGCTTTCAGCTAATTGCTCGAGGCATCTGAGCGGCATGTGAACGATCCCGGCAGGACAATGACGATAAGACACGCTCGACCTTCAGCTACGACCCGGTAGAACGGACGGTTCAGATCCTTCATGCCACCTCTGCTGGCTTGGAGATCGATCACGCCTTCTACTCCTATGATCTAGCGGGCCGGCCTCTCAGCCGCGCGACAGTTGGCGGCATCCAGACCTGGGCCTACTTCCGCGACCGGCTCTATACCGAGCGCGGTCCCTCCGGCACCATAACCTGGGTCTACGATGTCGCCTCCCGCCGCCAGCAGCAGTATGGTCTCGGCACCGACATCACCACGTTCTCCTACGGCTCGGCAGACCAGCTGATCCGCTATGTGACCATCGACCGGCCGACCACCTTCACGCTCGATCTCAACGGCAGTGTTACCCGAATCCAGTCC
>JBBQVV010000576.1:0-3258 GCA_038211235.1 Chthonomonadales bacterium
GATACGGATCGTGCAGATGGGTCGATTGCGACCCCGATGCCTTACACGATGCGCCGAATCTCGCACGAAACCGGAGGCGGTGTCACCGGTCTTGAAACGCGTCAGGACTTGGCGGGCTGACGCTTCCGAATGGCTTCGATGTCATCCATGATGCGATCCATGCGCGCTGCAATCGAACGATACGGCGCAGGCGATGCGAGATCCACGCCGGCCTTCTTGACCAGTTCGTACGGGTAGTCCGAACCGCCGGAACGCAGCAGGTCCAGATAGCGATCGCGGGCGCCCGGTTCGTTGTTGAGGACGCTGTCGGCAAACAGGGAACTCGCGGCGATCGAGGTCGCGTACTGGAACACGTAGAACGCGTTGTAGAAGTGCGGGATGTAGGCCCATTCGATCGTATCGACGTCGTCGATCTTGACCACGCCCTGCGCGTCGCCGTGATAGCGCCGCAGGATGTCGCCGTAGATCTTCGTGATGCCTTCGCCACTCAGGGCTTCGCCCTTGTCGACCTTCGCGTGAACATCGCGTTCGAACTCGGCGAACATGGCCTGGCGAAAGAACGTCCCGCGCAGATTTTCCAGCGCCGATCCCAGATACAGCAGACGCTCGTCATCGCTCTTGGCGATGTCGAGTACGTGCTTGAGCAACAGTGCTTCGTTGAACGTCGAAGCGATCTCGGCCACGAAGATCGAATAGGGGGCCGTGGAAAAAGGCTGCGCCTTGTTGGCCAAAACCGAATGCAATGCGTGGCCCCACTCGTGCGCGAGCGTCGTCACCGATTCGTAGTCGTCGTTGTAGTTCATGAGGACATACGGATGGACATCGTAGGCCACCCCGGCCATGTGCGCACCGGAGAGCTTGCGCGGTCGCGGGTAGGCGTCCATCCAGCGATTGTCGAAACCTTGCCGGGTCGCCGCGACATAGTCGGGTCCCAGCGGCGCGACTGCTTCCAATGTGAGTCGCTTGGCATCGTCGAGACTGTAGCGGCGGTCCTGCTTCACCAGCGGCGGATAGATGTCGTAGTAGTGCATGTCCGTCACACCCAGCAACTTGCCGCGCAGCTTGAAGTAACGGTGGAGCGTGGGCAGGTTGACGTTGGCCTCACGGATCAACGTGTCGTAGACGACCGTCGGAATCGCGTTTCGGTCGAGTGCCCTGGTGATCACGTCCGGATAGCGGTGCACCTTGGCGTTGACCGAATCGATCTTCATCTGGTTGTACAGCGTCGTGCCGAAGGTATGCTCGAATTGCTTGTACTGACCGAAGAATGCGTCCATCACCGCTTTGCGGTCCGCGCGGTTCTGCACGCCGCGGTACCGGGTGTATGCGGACTGGTCCAGGGTGACCGAGCTGCCGTCGGACAGCTTGACCTTGGGCCACGGCATGTCGGCGGTCGACAGGATGGTGTAGCTCGATTGCGCTGAATCGGCGGTCAGCCCGAACTGCGCAATCAGCCCTTCGCTCTTTGCATCGAGCGTATGCGGACCCGAGCGCAGGATGTCGTCCAGGTCGTGGCGATAGATCGAGAGGCCCTTGTCCTTCGCGAGGTATCCGTCGATTTTTTTCTTGCCCAGGGCAAGGACTTCCGGGGAAATGAAGGACTGCGCTTCGCCGAGTTGCGAGCCGAGCACCTGCGACCGCTGAGAGAGCTCGAGGCCAGCGTTGTCCCCGGTATCCTGGTTGTGCGATTCCGACGCGTACACGGCGAGGCGCCTGAAGCGCTTCTGCGCATCATCGATGAGAGTCATGCACGACTTGAAGCGCACGACAGACACGCCCAACTCGCCCTTGCAGGACCGCATCTCCCCTAGCTGGCCTTGCAGCTTGGCCGCATCCGCATCCCAGGCGCTCTGCATGGGATAGAGGTCGTTCAGGTTCCAGCGGTCCTGCACGGACTCCGCGTAGGCAGACAGGCAAGTGGAAGTGGTGAAGAGAGCTGCCAGAATTCGGATTCGCACGAGTATCGCTCCGTGAAGAAAGAGCAATTATGCGCGACGACCGCTTGCGGCATGATCTCGGGGGCCGTCAACGCAGCCATGCGGCGAGCGGCGAAAACGCCAACGGAACGAGAAGCAGGATCGTCGCGCTGAAGCCGAACAGCAGATCGTCGAGCTGTGCATACAAAGGTGCTACAGGTGGATGAAGCGGGGACGAGCCGACTTCGGCATCGCGAAGATGCCCGATATGGATCGGCCGCGCCACACGGCTCCACGCGGCGAGTGTCGGTTCGGGTCTTTCGAGATCGAGTGATTGCATGACGGATTCCTTCTGAAGGATGCGGACCAGGCGAAGTTGCATATCGGGATTGGTGAATTCCATTGATAGAATCAACTTGATTGTCGGCGCTTCGACAGCCCATCTGCCGTTTGCGGTGAGATAGAGCATAGGCGTGCCATGCACCGCGCTTCAAACGATATATATTCTCCATATCTGTCAATCTGATTCATCTATTCTTCGATGGCGACTCCTCTTCCTCCGCTTGCGGCGCTGCGCGCTTTCGAGGCGGCCGCACGGCTCGAAAGCTTTTCACGTGCAGCCGACGAGATCTACGTGACACACGGCGCCGTCAGCCATCAGGTGCGCGCACTCGAAGCCTTCGTCGGTGCGCCACTGTTCATGCGCGAGGGACGCGGGGTGGTCCTGACGGGCGACGGTCGCGCTCTTGCCGCAGAGATCCGCGCCGCGCTCGCGCAGATCGGCGCGGCGGCTCAGGCGATTCGCCGGCGCGCGCAAGCTAATCGATTGACGATCAGCGTGCTGCCGTCATTCGGTTCGCGTTGGTTGATGCCACGCATCGGGCGCTTCATGAGCGCGCATCCGGGATGGGAGATCAACATCGACAGCAGTTCCGCGCTGGCCGACTTCGCGCGCGACGGCATCGACGTGGCGGTGCGCTTCGGTCGCGGACCCTGGCCCGGCCTGCATTGCGAATGGCTGATGGACGACGAATACATCCTTGTCGCCAGCCCGAAGCTCAATCGCGGTCGCCTGCCGAAACGGCACGATCAGTTGGGGCAGTACCCGCTGATGCGCGCCGACGCAGGGCCATGGAAGGCCTGGTGCGCGGCGGCCGGCATCGAACTGAAGAATCCTGAGACCGGCGTCGACTACCAGGACATGGGCGTCATGCTGCAAGCGGCCATCGAAGGCCAGGGGATGATGCTCACGCGTCGCGCGATCGCGACCACCGAACTAGAAAAAGGCACGCTCGTGCAGATTTTCGATATCGCCGTTCCGAGCAAGTCCGCCTACTGGATC
>JBBQVV010000577.1:0-3231 GCA_038211235.1 Chthonomonadales bacterium
CTGGTCCTTGATCATAAGCGCGTCCGCATATAACCGGCATGCTTCCGCGCGCGGTTGCTTAAGTGGGCCGGGTTCATCGGACTCCTTCGCCGCCGCGTCGGCGGCGGCGTACAGAAGAACCGCCCGATGGAATGGTTCTAGGCTGTCTCCGGGACGCCCTAAATCCTGGATACCGCGCGCTTCCGCGACGAGCCTTTCCGCCTGCTCTTGGAGCGATTCCGGATTCGCCATCGTGCCCTCGCCGTCTCCGCGCTCAGTAGATACACTGATATTCGTAGAACGTTACTTCGAAGCCGTGCGACGCAGCTTCACTACCACTGCCACGGGACCTTAATTGGCTAGAATCTGCGCACAAAGCATGCCGCGAAGAACGCATCTAGTCCGTGCCGGTGCGGCCAGGTTCGAAGAAACGGTCCCGAGAACAGCGATTCCAGATCGGCGGGAGGAAGACTATTCAAGGTCGATGCGAGCTCAGTCGACTGGCGAATAGACCGTTCGAGACGGGGAAGCGCCGGCGCAATCTGAAACGCACTTCCGGCCTTAGATCCCAGGAACCCCTCAACGACGCCCTCGTTCTGCTCCCGTTCGAATGCACAGGTCGCGTAGATGAGAGTTCCTGTCGCCGCAACCAGGTCGGAGGACTGCTGAAGGATCAGCGATTGCAGTCGAGTGAAGTGGTCTGGATCTGGCGCCCTCCACTTGGCATCCGGTGAGCGGCGCAGCACGCCGCTGCCGCTGCACGGCGCATCGACCAGAACGCAATTTGCGGATCTCAGGTTTTTATCTAGTCTACGCTGTTTCGTGCGAGACAGTTGCCATCGACCTTCGGCGTCGGCGCACAGTGAGATCGGGCGAATTATCGTTGCGCCGGCTCGCTTAGCGCGCGTCTCCAGCCGCGAGAGACGCTCCTCCGAAGTATCGATCGCCAGAACGATACCGTCATTTTGCATCATGGCGGAGAACGCGAGACTCTTGCCGCCGCCGCCTGCCCCGACGTCTGCCACGGTTTGGCCCGGCTTCGCGGCTGTCAGGAGAGCAATTAGCTGGCTCGCCTCTTCTTGAACTTCAAACCATCCTTCGCGGAATCCAGGCAGGTCGGCGACATTGGCGCGGCCCTGCAGCTCGACGCCCCACGGCGAATAGCGCGAAGGGGCCGATCCGGCGAGTCGCTCCAGGACTGCCTGGCGATTCGCGCGAAGCGTATTCACGCGCAGCATGGTGGGTGCCGGCCTGTTGAACGCCGCGCCCGCTGCGGGAGCCTCTTCGCCGAGCTGCGCCTCAAGCGCCGAGGCCAGCGAATCAGGAAACGCCAGGGATTCGCGCAGGTATTCCAATGGCCGATCGGGTCCCGGAAGACCGCTGTCGGCGTTGGTTTCTGGAAATACCCCAATGTGGGTGCGCTCCACCCACATTGCGATGCGGGCACGGGAATCGCTGTCGCACCCCTGGCGCCCCAGAATCCAGGAGTCGCGCCGCCAATAGCGTACGGCGCCGAACACTGCATCGCCGATCCAGCGACGCTCGGAGGAGTTCAGGTATCGCCGGCCGCGCAGCTCCGAGTTGACGATCCGATCCAGCGCCCGGCCCTCTTGGTCGTCGGTCCACCGCTGCAGAATCTCCTCTGCCGCCGAAACGGCGCGAGGCGAAGCCAACCGCCTCGCCAGCTCCCCGTAGGTCGCGCGCACTGAGTTAGAATCGTCCTGCTTCAGTGGCCCATCCCGCTCGCGCCTGCCGCTGTTCCAGCTGGGAGTGCGAACTTGATCAGCGCGAAGATCAGTCCCGCGAAACCGAACAGAACGAGCAGCAGCACAAGTCCTGCCAGCGCATACATCAGGAATACGACGCCTATCGCTCGGAACGCCGAGATCCGCTGCAGCCGGTGTATTGCCAGAATGAGGAGCACCGTGCTCCATGCCCAACCAACCGCGGCCACGGCAAGTGAGACGACAATCGGCGTACCGTATCTGTGCCAGAGAAGGGTGGCAAGTCTTATTCCCATCTCGATGGACGGCTTCGGAGCCGTTAGGCCGCGCCGGGTCGCCTGTACCGGCGAGAAGGTCTGCTTCGATTTGCCCTTTACCCGGACCCTGGGTTGCGGAGCCGGCGTGCGCGAAGGAAATGTGGTTGTCATCGATCCGCTGAGCGAGCCGGCGGGCAGTCCGACGACCTGCTCGATCTCAGTCGTTGTGATGGGATTCGCGAGCTGAGTGGGTATTACAAAGAACGCCATGTAGATGCTTACGAGAAGGGTAAGGAAGAACCTCGGCGCATCGGCATAGACGCAAGCGCGAAACGACATCGAATAGTCTTCGCGATTGCCGAATAGCCATCCGATGAGATGAGCGCAGAGGGCGCTAAGCATGTACGTGAATACCATCCCGGCGCCGGCCACCGCGATTGAGATGGGAGAGACGACGAGACTCATGGCGAAGCCAAAGATCCCCTGCGCTCCACTTGTGATAAGCCCGGTCAGAAACTGAAGAATCAGGTAGATCCCAACGATCAGTATGGGCGACATTAGGCCATTGCGACCTGCCTGTTCGCGGAAAAACCTGTCCGGAGCGATTAGTATCCGCCCAAAGTCCCGAATGGACCGCGGGATATCAATCTCGTCGTTATAATTTGGTGGCGACTGGTCTGGAGCGTACGGGGGCAGCGCGGCCGTAGGGCCATCAGGGGCGTGGGGACTGGGCGCGTATTCGTTGAGGAGACCGTGGCTCGGCAGCGCGGCCGTGCGTCCGGGTTCGGTCACCGGAACGAAGCCCGGGAGATCATTTGTCTGGGGCGACTCCCGTGAATGGAACCCCGCTGGAACCTCCCCGGTGGGCCCGCTGTCGACGGCCCGGGCGCGAGGCGACTCACTCGCAGGCGACGGGTCCGAGACGGGCTGGTAACTGGGATCGGTCAAGCGAGCCGCAGCCTCCCGCGCTCTGTCGTAGCCCGGATCGAGGGTGACGGCCTGGCGGAACGCTTCCAGGGCCTGATCGCGGAATCCTGCTTGCTCCATAGCTACGGCAAGGTTGTAGCGAGCCTGAGCATTGGCAGGCTCGAGATGAACGGCGGCCGTCAACGTGGTAATCGCGTCCGCTGCACGATCTGCTTTGCCGTAGGCCGCCCCGAGATAGAGGTGCGCCTCATAGTCCGCAGGGTCGTCCTGACAGGCCTGTTCGAGCAGTACGATCGCCTTGTCGATGTGGCCTCGTTGTAATGCTTCCCAGCCGGCTTCGCGTT
>JBBQVV010000578.1:0-3229 GCA_038211235.1 Chthonomonadales bacterium
TTTCCTCGCGAATTTCGCACGGTATCTCGAGGCGACATCGACGCCGGCAGGTTCTCCACTGTACGATGTGTTGCTTGACGGACTGGTGGCCTGTGGCGGCAGCGGCGCGGTCCTTGCCCATCGCCTCCGCAGCATCTGCGAGGCGGACGCAGCGCCGCCGGAGCATCCGGACGACACGCATGCCTACTGGCTCGATGTGCGTTGGCTCTCGACTGACGGACCGCCGGCTATTGACCACTGGGCCGTCTGTGGTCTAAGCCGTAACGTGACCGAGCTCTTCGCGCAGCACTACTGGCAGCCGTACGGCCAACACATCATTGCCGGACCGGCGATCTCGCTGGGTGATGGAAAGACGCGCTTTCTCGAACGGGTGCTCGGCCTTCCGCCAGGTCTCCCGGTGCTGACCGACCAACGTCCGCGACCCGAGGTTCTCGTCCCTTCGCCGGATGCGGTCCCTCCGGCTGGCTGGCTGCGCCAGCGGGTCTGGGCAATCGACAGTGCTGCCCTGCTGTACGCCGAGCTACAGAACGCCGGGCCGGCGACGCTGCTCACACTGAATATCCCGAGCCTTGCCGACGCCCTTGCCGTGGCCTTCAACGAGACACGGGCGACGGCCGGCCGTCAGCTGCTGGATTCCCGCAGTTGGGCGATGAGCAAGATTGCCGAGCGGTTGCGGGACGGCGACCGTCGAGTGGTGGCCCTCGTTCCGCCCTCCACTCGGCGAACGCTCCTCGACCTGCCGGTTGATCTGGAGGTGACGGGGCCGTTGCGGTTCCTGAACCAGCGAGATCCGATCGTCGCTGCCTCGATGCAGGTATTCCGAAGCCGATTTCCGGCGGAAGGTCCCTTCGATGCCTATCTCGTGCCGCACGCGTTGCTAGAACTGAAAGCGCGGCTCATGGGACCGGCACGAACGCACCTACTGCTCGACAGCGGTATTCTGGCCCGTAGCTACCGCGATGAGGCGTTGGCCGTCATCGGACAATGTGCTGATATCAGGGAGCTTGACCGTCCCATCGTGACGCCCGAACTGCAGGCCTTTGTTGCTGTGGTGACGCGCGAACTCGATCGGCATCGTCAGCGCGAAGATACCGGAGACGAGGGCCTGCGTGCCATTCTTCGGACACTCTGGAATACGTCTGAATTTCGAGAGTTTCCCGAATCTGGCCAGACACAGGAGGATGTGGTGCGTCATGCCCTGGAGGGCAAAGACCAGTTGGTGCTCGCAGCGACGGGTGGTGGCAAGTCGTTGTGTTTTCAGTTGCCAGCGGTCGTATTGGCGGAAGAGACGCCGCCGCGGGTGACGCTCGTCTTCTCGCCTCTGATCGCGCTCATGAAGAATCAGGTTGATGATCTGAACCGCAAGGGCATCTTTTCTGCCATTTTGATCAACTCAACCCTCCCGCCGGCCGAACGACAGGAGCACCTGCGTGGACTCCGCCGCGGCGACTACTCGATCCTGTATCTGGCTCCCGAACAGATTCATTCCCCGAGCCTACGTCGTGCCCTGCAGGCACGGGAGGTGGGGCTGATCGCGATTGACGAGGCGCATTGCCTGAGCCAGTGGGGTCACGATTTCCGTACGGACTATTTCGTCATTCGCACCTGGATCACCAAGCACCTCTGTCGCGGGCAGGAGCGCGCCTTTCCGATTCTTGCCCTGACGGCGACGGCACGCGCGCCCTACCAAGATCCGTACGATCCTGCACAGAGTGACGAAGCGAGCACGGTCGGTGATATTACGGATAAGCTTGCCTTACGTGAGCCGATCATTGTGCAATCCTCAACCCACCGTCCCGAACTTGACTTCCGCGTCGACCGCGTCCAGCCACGACCAGTAGGCTGTACCCACTGTGGCGGAACTATCCAGCCGGAGGTGGGCGTCGCTACGTGTCCAAGCTGTAACACACGGCAATGGATTGGAGAGATCGAGGTGCGCGCGGCGGTCGACGCGGCCAAGCGCGAGCGCTTGCTTGCCATCTTTGCCGACAACGTGGTCCTCTGGCAGACGAACGGTTTGGGGCACCGCACCCGTGGCTTAGTCTATTGCGCGTATCGGCGGACGACCGAGGAGGTTGCCGCCTGGTTGCAGGACGGGGTTCCAGGCCTGCGAGTGACTGCATATCACGCTGGACTGGAGCCGTTTGCGCGCGATCACGTCCTGGAGCGGTTCACGCATGATGGTCCCGAGGGGCTGGATGTCGTCGTCGCCACGAATGCGTTCGGCATGGGTATTGACGTCCGACGTCTGGGCTACGTCATTCATTTCGACACCCCGGGCACCCTGGAAGCCTATTATCAGGAGGCAGGGCGGGCCGGTCGCGATCCATCGTTCACGGCTGGCGCTGGCGCTGCTCGCTGCATCCTGCTCTACCATCCGAGCGACCTCCAGAAACAACGCTTCCTTAGCCGCAACGCGCTGATCACACGCTTTGACCTTGAGGATGTGTATGAGGTGCTCCGCGAGCTTGCTCGCGTGAGCGAGGGGGAGGAACACGGAGTTGCGCGTGAGGTGATCGTCGCGGAACACGATATCGCGTCGCTTGCGGCGGTCGAAGAAGAACACGTCACCACCATCCTCTATTATCTCGAATACCACGCAAAGGCTCAGGGTCAACCGCTGCTGGAGCGCGGCGAAACCGCGAATCGTGTGTGGCGGCTGAAGTGGGAACGAGGCTACGGCGAGCGGGTCGCAACACTGCCGGCGAGCTCCCCGTCACAGCCCCTCCTACAGCTGTTCCGTTCTGCCGAGGAGTTTCAGTTGATCGAGACCGGCTGGACCACCATCGCTATCGGAGAACTGGCGGCTGCGCTGCACATGCGGTATCCGCGACTTGAGCGCGAAATGATGAATCTTGTCCAACGAAAGGTCATCGCGTATGCCAATGACGGTCGTCTGCGGTGGACAACGTCCGGGGAGGAGGCCCATGCCAGTCTCGGTGCCTTGAAGAAGGACGTGATCCGCCTCTTAGAATGCGTTTAGAAACTATTCCATGTCTACACAGTCGATCATTCAATCATTAGACTGCGCTGAGTCATTCTCAGATAGGGACGTACTTCCTGTTCGTTCGGTGCAATCATCTGAAGAATTCGAGAAATCGAGGCAATATAGACCCACACTTCACTATATTCTACGCGACGTTCATAATCCTTGCTTAACCGGCGGTACTTGCCGAGCCACGCAAAGGTCCGCTCAACCACCCACCGTCGTGGAACCACCACAAATCCT
>JBBQVV010000579.1:0-3163 GCA_038211235.1 Chthonomonadales bacterium
ACCATCCATGCACAGGTGGTGTACGATGATCGCAAGAACGGCCGGTGCGGACGGACCGGCGTCGAAAAACACGATGCGAACGAGAGGGCCGTTGGCAAGATCGAGGCCGCCCTGAAGGCGCGATACCTCGTCATCGATCCACGCTGATCGCTCATCCTTCTCGATGTGTGCAACGGCACAGTACGAAAACACATTATGGCGTTCTTGCGCGGAAATCATTAGGTCCCAACTGCCGTCAGCAGAGATGCAGCGCGTTCTCAACGCATCGTGATGTTCCAGCAGTGCGACGCATGCCTGATCCAGGGCCGCAACGTCGACATCGCGCCCTGCATCCAACAGAATGAATTGGTTGAAGTGGTTTGGCTGCGGCAGATCCTGGTTCAGGAACCAGCATTGGATTGGCGTTTTCCTTACTGGTCCGCTGACCGTACTCTGAACAGCGCCTACTGCGCTCCCCGTCGCGACCTTCACGAGGTCCGCAACGCACGGATGCTCAAAAATCTGATTGGGCCGAAAGTCGATACCTATTTGTCGAGCAAGACTGAGAACCCTCAGACTGAGAATCGAATCGCCGCCGAGCAAGAAAAAGTTGTCGTACACTCCGACCCTATCGATTCGAAGCACGTCCGACCAGATCCGGGCGAGCGCCGCCTCGCGTGCGTTGCGAGGCTCCACGAAGCCTTCGCTCATCGTATCCGCTGCTTCCAGGTCCGGCGCCGGCAGCGCCCTGCGGTCGATCTTACCGCTAGGTGTGAGCGGAGGCGCGTCAAGCCACATCCACGCTGCCGGGACCATATATTCGGGCAGTCGCTCTGCGAGAAATTCGCGCAGCAACGCGATCTCAACTCGTCCTTCCTCTCTTGGAATCAGGTATGCCACGAGCCGTTTGTGTCCCGGAACATCCTCTCTGGCGACAACCAGAGCCTCCCGTATTGACTTGTGCTCTCGTAGCCGGCTCTCGATCTCCCCGGTCTCTATACGAAATCCGCGGATCTTGACCTGATTGTCCGCGCGCCCCAGGAATTCGATTGTTCCATCGGGACAATACCGCACAAGGTCACCGGTACGATAGAGACGCCCACCACTGGCCCCAGAAAGGCCATCAGGTACAAATCGCTCTGCGGTCAAACCTGGTCGGTTGAGGTAGTTGAGCGCCAATCCGTCTCCGCCTACATAGAGCTCGCCAGCTACTCCGATTGGTACAGGATTTTTGAATTGGTCGAGGATGTAGACCTGAGTGTTGGCAATCGGCCGTCCGATTGGAACGGATGTTATGTCGGAGTGGAGCTCAGTAATCGCGTGGCAGCAGGTAAAAGTTGTGTTTTCCGTGGGGCCATACCCGTTTATGAACCGACACCCAGGTGCGCCTGCAAGGAACTTACGAACCTGGTCTGCCGACACGACATCGCCCCCAGCTAGCAGTTGACGAAGCATTGGAAGTTCGGTCAATTCAGTGTCTACCATCTGGTGGAACAGGTCCGCGGTCAGCCACAGCGTTGAGACTCCGAACTGTCGGATTGTAGATCCCAATTCCTCGAGCGACAGAGAGCCGGGAGGCGCAAGTGCCAGTTGCGCGCCGTTCAGTAGGCTGCCCCATATTTCTAAAGTTGACGCATCAAAGGAAATTGGCGCCAACAGCAGAAATACTTCGTCCCTGCCGAACCGAACGAACGTATTGTCGCGAACCAAGCGGACGACGGCGCGTTGCGGTATAACGATTCCTTTGGGAACGCCTGTCGAACCGGAAGTAAACATCACGTAGGCAGGGCTTTCCGGTTGCACAGTGGAGATGTTGTCCGTATCCGTCAAGTACTCAAGCGCTTCGTCCAGGTCGTCAATGAATATTGCATGAAGTCCGCCTAACGGAAGCCGAGCATGTAAGGAACGCTGAGTAAGTACGATTGTCGTGCCTGTATCCTGAAGGATAAAGGCAAGCCGGTCGCTCGGGTAGGCTGGGTCGAGAGGTAAGTATGCCCCGCCGGCTTTCAGGATACCAAGTATACCAACCAGCATCTCAGGCGAGCGCTCAAGACAGATTCCCACGAGCATTTCCGGCGTTAGGCCCTGCGCCCTCAGAAATCTCGCCAGCCGGTTCGCACGTGAGTTCAGTTCAAGATAGGTGAGCTGGCCGCTCCCAGACGCAACTGCAATGGCGTAGGGTGTCAGCTTCACTTGCTCCTCAAATACTTGATGCAGACATTCCTTGGGGTAGTTCGTTTGCGTTTCATTCCACTCGATGACAAGTTGCTGTCGTTCTGCAACTCCCAGGAGCGGCAGTCGCGCGAGACGAGTATCAGGATCCGCAAGGATACCCTCGATCAGCGTCGCGTAGTGACCGAGCATTCGACAGATGGACGCGTCTTCATATCGGTCACCGTCATAGGCGATGCGAACCGTCAGTTCGTCATCCAGGTATGCCGTCACCGTGAGCGGAAAGCTGGTCTGCTCCAGCAGCGTGAGCGTCCGGTAGTTCCAGGCGGCATCCGCGGACCGCAGCGTCGAGTCCAGAGCGCGGTTTTCGAATACAAACAGCGTCTCCAGCAGCGCCGAACCCGGCGGCAGCTCACTCCAGGACTGTATTCGGTCGAGCGGAGTGTGCTCATAGTCCCTTACAGCGAGATGCTGTTCGCGCAACTCCTGCAGCCATTGCATCACCGGCATGTCTGCAACGAAGTGCGTCCGCACGGGCAAGGTGTTGATGAACAGCCCGACCATCGAATCGGCGCAGTTCACTGACGAGCGGCGACAAGCCCGCGTAGCTCCGAACACGACGTCCCCAGCGCCGCTATAGCGATGCAGCAGCAGCGCCCAGGCACCCTGAGCGATCGTGTTGACGGTGACGGAGAGTTCCTCTGCAAGGCCGCGGAGCGCCGAGGTGGTCTCTGGCGATAGAACGATTTCCTGTTCGCCTCTGTGCTTTTCGGCGCCAGGTAGGGGACTGCGCTCTATTCCAAAGGGAGAGGAGGCGGTAATCCCCTCAAGCAGCTTCCTCCAGAAGGGTCTGACATGGTCGAACTCCTGGGTTTGAAGCCAGTCGATATAGTCACGATAAGGAGCAGGAGTGGGCAGGTCGGGCTCGCAGTCCTCCCGGAACGCCTCGTAGGAGGTGAAGACCTCGTTAAGGACAATGGGGAAGGAGCGTCCGTCGAGGAGGACGTGGTGA
>JBBQVV010000580.1:0-3159 GCA_038211235.1 Chthonomonadales bacterium
TGGCCGATTTTGGACTGGATAAGACCCATGTCGTAGTAGGCGTCCGCGCTGTCCGGCTTGAGTCGCGTTACCTTGCGAAACTCATCCAGCGCGCTGGGATACAGCTTCAGGCCATCATATACGTTCCCCAGATTAAGGTGAGCGACGACGGAGTCGGGGTCGAGGGAGACCGCGCGTTCCAGTGGGTCTCTCGCGCCGTTGTAGTTCTGTCGCTCCAACTCGATGAAGCCAATCCAACGCAGGATCGTCGCGTCGTTGGGAGCCCCGTGTAGCGCCTGGTTAAACTCATCGAGCGCCTGATCGGCTTTGTGGTCTTGATACAGCTTCACGCCGGCGTCGAAGTGTCTCTGAACGTCGTCCGCGCGAGTGGTCGCCGTTACGAGAAGGAGAAAGCCGCAGCATGCGACGAAGCTGAACAACCGATTAATGGCGGAGCGAGTGACTGGATGCACGACTGGACCTCCTGGAACCCCGGCGCGCCGAGTAGTCGCGCGATCGATTTCGGGACCATGTGATTGAGATTATACCTGGATTTTCAGGTCGCGGCTTTCGATCCCATTTGGAAGGCAATCGACCAGAATTAGCGGCCGAGCGTTGTTCGCAACTCCATTCTGCCGCTAAACCGGCAAACTTACAATCCGCAAACTTTCGGGACTTTTGGCGGCTTTCATAGATGCGGAGTTTCGGCGCAAGCCGTCAAACTTGGGTCCAGCTCACCGGACGGTCCGGGTATACTATTCGCCAATGTCCGTAACTACTCCGACGTCCTCAGAACCAGAAGCGGTCATTCGGCAGCAGATACCGGTCCCCGCGCTCCCACGATTGTCGCGACTCCGTCGAGCCTTCGGCCAGATCGTGCCGGACGGTGTGTGGCATAACTGGTGCTGGGACGTCGTCGCCGGTATCTGCTCCGGTATCTATCAGGGGTGTATCTGGACATTCGCACTGCAGTTGGCTCGTGGAACCATGCATGCCAGCGGCTTCGAAATGGGCGTCGCCAGCGCCGCGCCCGCGGTAGGGTACCTGTTCGCGATCCTCTGGGCAAGGCAGATGGAGGGCCGTTCGAAACTTCCCTTTGTTACCGTGACCTGGGTTCTCTCCCGCGGCCTCTTTCTCCTTACCCCGCTCGTCGTCCCGACTAACCGCCACACGGCAAGCTACGTGGCGCTGATCTGCCTTACTCCGATCTTATTCTCCGTCTCGACGCCGGCTTACACGGCAATCATGAAGGATATCTATCCCGATCACCTGCGAGGGCGCCTGATGAGCTACGTGCGCGTGGGCATGGCGACGAGCATGCTTCTGACGGCGCGCGTGATGGGCTTTCTCCAGGAGCATCACGGCCTGGAGTTCCGGTGGATGTTTCTCATCGGAGGGATCTTCGGCGTAGGCACGGCAGTGGCATTCAGCAGGCTGCGGCTCCCCGTGGTAACCCACAGTGGAGAGCTGCCTCCGTTCGGACAGTTTCTGCGCGAGACGTTCAGCATACTGGGCAGCAACGTCGGGTACCGCTGGTTTTGTGTCAGCGTTTTTCTGGCAGGTTTTGGCAATCTACTTCAAACCCCGGCACAGTACGCCGTCCAGGTCGATCGCTTCCACATCACGCCGACACAGATTGCGACCATGCAGAACATCGCCGGACTTCTTTCGCTCGCCAGCCTGTTCTTCTGGGGCTGGTACATGGACAGGTTCGGCTCGCTGCCGACGGTGCTGGTCGCCGTTGCGATCAACTGCGTCTCGCCGGTGGTCTATGCCTTCGCGCCATCCCTTGTCTGGCTCTACCTAGCGGCGGCCTCAATGGGCATCTCCGGGTCGGGGATCGACCTGGGATACCTGAATACGACTCTCATGTTTGCCGAGCCCGGTCGCGCCGCTCAGTACCAGGCCATTCACTCGACGCTCTTCGGTCTGCGCGGCACCATTGCTCCTCTGCTAACCTTCGGCGTCGTGGCGCTGATGGGCCGGAACTGGCCACAGTTCTTCATGCTGTGCCTGAGCATTATGGTGATCGGCACGCTGTTCCAGTTCTTCTCGATGCGCACGTACCGGCGTGAGCAGAAGTCCGCCATATCGACCGCGCGTTAGCACGATAACTACGGCTTCTTACCGCGGAGATGATCGAAGGCATCCGTCATCAGGTTCTGAAGCTTAACAGCCTGCCAGGGCGTGTCCCTCGCATTTGCGTTAGCGCCTTCGCTAAGCAGATGAATCGCGGCAGCGGCAGACGGAACGGCAGATGTGAAGCGGAGTGACGTCGAGTGAAACTTGCAGTCGGGCCGCCTCCTCAGACGCTAGTAGCTCGCCTCTACGAGTGGCGGGCAGCGATCGTCGCGGCAATCATCATCACGGGCGTCGTCTACGGCTTAGTTATTGCTAGACCGATGTGGCGTGCAGCGGATATCGCGGGCGCCCGAGAACTTACGGGCACGGCTCTTGTGCTTGACCGCTATGCGGTTTCGCTCAAGTACGGCACGCGCTATTACGTCTCGCTCCGCGTGGGACAAACGGTTACGACAACGGAATCCTTCGCTCCCGAAAAGTGGGAAGGCATTGAGAAGGGCGACAGGGTGACCGTAAGCTATCGCGTCGGCAAGAGCGGCAGCCTATATGTCGATGATTGGACGCCGCCGACTAGAAGGCACGCAATGGAATGAGCAATGAGAGTCGGTACTTAAGATACGAGGTACTCAAGATATAACGTGGAGGGGAGGACGGAGTGACCAGCCGCCAGGCGAACACACTCATAGCGGCACTCGTAGCGGTGATGCTGATCCAGATACTCTGCACTTCGGCGATCCTGCGCGGCGAGGAACGGAGTCGCAGACAAGCCGAGACTGCGACATCGAGCGCGGAAGGCAGCGGGGAACCACAGCCGAATATGCTGTGGCAGCAGAACGACGCGAGCTTTCACGGAGCAGATGCATACGCCGTCGAGCAGGCTCGGGCTGAGGCTGCGGAAGTCGAAGCGAAGCTTGAAGTTCTGAGGGCCGAACTTCGGCGACAGTCTCTCAAGGCGGAGGCGGAGAGGACTGTTGGAAAGGAACCGCTTATCAAGCGACTGATCGGCGGCCCTGGGGACCATATCCGCGAAATCGAAATCTCAGGCAAGTAGGCGTGATGATGGGCCTGGTCCGGCTGATGGCCGCCGCCGCGGTGAAC
>JBBQVV010000581.1:0-3129 GCA_038211235.1 Chthonomonadales bacterium
CTGCAGTGCGGCTTCTTCGCTCTTGCGCTGGCGCCACTATTCATAATCGTAGCGTGTACTGATTGGCGCTGGTTCTGGGAGGACGAGCGCGTCCGGCCGTGGGTGGACCGGCTCGGCAAGCGCGGCGCTCGCATCCTTTACATCTGCTTCGGACTGATCCTCATATGGTGTGGCGCGTCACTACTTTGGAATCGGCTCTAGCGCCACGCTCGGCTATCCCCACACGAGGACTATCACCATGATCGCAACCCGAGGCAACGAACTGCTCCACACGAGCCACGAGGACGCCATCACCGTCCGCCGCTGCGCCTTCGCTCGCCTCGTCTCCCTTCACGCCAGGATGAGCGGCCACGAGCCGGACCCGCGCGACCTGGACCAGTGGCTCGCCGCCGTGTGGCCGATGATCGAGGAACAGGGCATGGACCCGGCGCGATGGGCGCGAGCGTATCTCATCGCCTGCGGGCTGGTGAGGGAACCGGAACCCGTTGAGATGATGCCATGACCACGCTGGACGCATTCCTCGACAGCATCGTCTCCGAACCATCGGCCGCGAGGAGCACCTGGCTCATCCTGGCCGACTGGCTGGACGATCACGATGCCCCCTATCCGGCGGAGTTGATCCGCCTGCACCAGCAGATGCTCGCCACCTGCTGCGAGCCGGACAGGCATCCCCAGCGTGCAGGATGGCAGTCTCGGATGGTCGAGTTGCTCGGCCAGGGCGTGCGGCCTATCGTGCCACAGCACACGGTCACCTTCGCCGAAGGGGGCGAGATGCCCTTCACCGTCGATAGCCTCGAAGGCGAGGACGGCGGCTGTGTGCTGGTCGATGCCGAGGGCTTGCCCGGTGTGTCGCCGTGCGTCCGGTTCGGCCGAGGCGTCGAGGCTGGCGAGTACAAGATCGGCCAGCGTGTCGAGGTCGAGGGCCTGCTGCGGACCCGAGTGATTCCCGGCCGGCTGATCGGGGGGGAGCGCTTCGAGGCGGTCAACGAGATCGAAGTGAGGGACAGCCGGCCGGGCAGACCCTGAACTTCACCAGACGCGCCAGGACAGCCGATCGGCACGCGGACAGCCCAAGACCAGATTGCATGCCGTTCGCCCCTTGGTGGGTTGGTGGGGTAAGCGATCGGCAGAGGAGCAGGGAGAGCCAATTGCCTCGACACCCTACTTCATGGCAACCTGCCCATCTCTCCGTGCCGAAGTGACCTTTCCTTCCTTCCGCATTATCGCTAAACTCTCGCATCAGGGTTGCGATACCCGCTGGCCACCGGGAATCGCACAAGCGGTCTGACTGGGCTTGAAGCTACTCCCATCCTTCAAGTCCAGCAGACCGGCCCACACGGAATAGATGGGAGGCGCTGGCACATGATGCCATTCGTCAAGGGCGACATCCGTTCGTTCAAGCATTTCAACGTCATTCACTATCTCACAACTCCCTGGGACGACACGCCCGGTGAGACGCCGACTCCACTTGTAATCGGCGTTCTGAACCTCGCCACGAATCTGCGGACGACGTTTAGCATCCTTCAAGCCGCTGAACGAGCCGGGATTGGCGCATCCGACATCCCGTCCCAGATGTGCAACCTCGAACGAGTCATGCTCGAGGATTTTCATACTCATCTCCGAAATGAGTGCAGGCGAAGATGGTTGCACTGGAACATGCGGGATGCGATGTTCGGTTTCGAGGCCCTGGCACACAGGTTCGCCATTCTGGGAGGGAGTTCCACAGAGATTTCCCCACAGAGGCGGTTCAACCTGGCCGCGATCCTGATCTCTGCGTACACGGAGAAGTATTCCGCCGACCCGCGACTTGAAAAAATCGCTGAGAAGAACAACCTCAGTATGCTCGACTACCTCACCCGAACGGAGGAAGCCGATGCCGCCCGAGCAGGGCATTACCAATTACTCCAGCGATCGGTCTGGCGAAAGATCGATATCATCGTCACCATGTTCAGACTATTCCTGACGCGGAGCATACTACACGACGGCGAAGAGAAGGAAGGATGTCTGCTACAGCACATGAGATCCCCCCAGAAATCCCCCATATCCAGACAGCCCCCAACACCAACTGCCATCGTAGAACGCACCACAAGCGGGGGCTGGAGCATTGAGGATCATCCGAATGCAGAGATTGACAGCGCGAGTGAATCGCCCGATCCCAAGACGAACGAGACATCCGTCCCTGAATCAGGGCAACTGACCGCAGAAGACAGCGACGTAAGCACGACTGACCAAGAAATCCCAAAGTCTCCCCAGGCAGAACCGGACTTAGCTGACGGCGATCCTACAGAAGATCCGCGACCCTTGTTGTCTGGGTTGATCGGCAGCGAAACAGTTCCAACCGTCGAGACTGTGTTCCGCCTGGGGAGGGTCCTTCGACACGCTGACTTAGGACACCTTATTCAGAAACAGGCCGCACCCCCGATGGGGGGCGCGTATGCCCGCGCCCTGTTGCTCGCATGTTATTACGATGACCAAGCGCGAAGGCAGAGCGTGGAACGGATGTTGAGCGAAATCGAGCGCGACAGGTCCTGGCCCGGCGTCAAGCGCTGGCTGGCCCGGTTTGCTCAACTCGTCGCCGCAGAGGTCGCAATTCTTGATCCGGAGAACCTCGATGAGCAAGGCACTGGTGCGTCATCTGACAAGAGCACGAAGAGGAGACGAACCGGAGGGAAACCGCCCTTGGAGAAGAGTAACCCGTTGCAGTTCCAGGTCTACCAACGCATTCAGCAAGAGCATCAACCGGGCGCGGAACACGTTGCTACTTTGGGCCGGCTGAAGGATGACAAGGATTTCATCGAACAAGTCAAGGCTGCTGGTCTGAAGCCAAACTGCGGATTGGTGAGAAAAGCGCTGGCGCTGTTTGACCAACGGCGGCGAGATCAAGCGCGCAAGAATCAAGAAACTGGTCCCGCGTGAGTTTCTTGGCCAAATCGGTTCACTTCCTGACGACCCCTGTTTTTCTGAGACACTTCGAGACCACTCCTTCAAGAAACGGCGCAAGAAATCGCGGGCTGGAAATCTTGCGCGCTCCCCCGCGTCAAGAATTCGGCGGCGGCGATGAATCCGCCGAACCAACCTACCGCGAAGGGGAATCCTATGGCGACTGCGACTGTGCCGCCCGACCTGGCG
>JBBQVV010000582.1:0-3124 GCA_038211235.1 Chthonomonadales bacterium
TTGTCGGGCTGCTAGCGTTGCCGAAGGACCCGCCGCCACCATGATCAGGTCCACACCGAGAGCAACCAATTCTCGGGCCAACTCAGGAAACCGGTCCAGGCTTTGCTCAACCCTTCGTATCTCATAGTTGACCGAGCCAAGAGGCCGGCCTAGGTCGCGTAGCGCGCCTGAGAAGAAACGCTTCTCGCCTTCCGTGACTACTATTCGGGTCAGCACGCCGAGGACTCGAACCCGACTTGATTTCGGAAAGGAAGGCGAGGTCGTATAGAGAGCTAACGAAGCCAGAAAGACGTCCCGGCGAGTCTTCATTGAAGTACCCCAGCGCCCGACGGCCGCGGTGAAAGCCGCTCTCCGCCAGACCGGGCGGATGATATTCCGCAGCCGATGCCGCCGATGGCCGTTGCAGGCACGAGGGCTTGGCTGCAGCTCGCGAAGCACGGTAACACCGAAGCGCAGGTGCGGGATGCATTTGCATTCGATCGCACACGCGATGCACACGACGCGCCGCAAAGTGCCGCCGTTGCCACGTTTCTCGTCCGATCCATCATTGGCGACCGACGATCGTCCATCAGCGCGGTCGGATTCAACTCACGTCGCCTAAGCACTCGACAAACGTCGTACTCGCATCGAACCGATATCGCGTCGCCGTTCGTGCATGCGACGCTGTAGTTCTCGAAGCCTGGTCCCTTTTGCGGTCAGCGGCGCCTTTGGTGTCGGGTGGCAGGCCTTCGCGGCCGGCATTCGCTCAACCTGATGGGCGCCCACTTGCCATCGGCCATCTTTGAATTCCGTCTATCGCACGGCGTTCAAGACCTTCGCCAGCGCCCTCGCGTCCGCCTCTTCAAGCTGCAGCGGCGTGCGACGCATTCGGTCAAGGAAAAACGGCACCGAGCCGTGATCCTTTGGACCATGCTTACCGCAGACGTGCCACACCGCGCCTATCCCAACTGCAGCCCATGGTCGCTGGCGCAAGACCTGCAGGGGCACCTTGACCACCAGCCCGCTGGGAAGGGTGACAGAGTCGCCGAGACCCGGTGCCTTCGCCGACATTCCTTGCTCCGGCCTAGTGTCAGCCCAGGGGTCGACGGGCGCGCTGTCCTCCCAAGGCTCTCCGGGTCTGGTGTTGCCCCACGGGTCTCGCCCTATTTCGGGAAGGTCGCGGGCCTCCCGGGTCTGCAAGTCCGGCTCGGCGCCGGGGAACGCCAGCGCGGCGTGCGCGCTTGTCAGCTTGTACGGCGTCAGAACCCGCTCGCCAGTGACGGGGTCGACGAGCCACCAGCGGTAAAACTCAGTGACCGTTGACACCTAACGCGACTCACTCGGCCCGGGTGTCGCCGTGAACTCTTCGGGCAGAAGGGCGAACCTCGCGCGGCTGTTCCGGCTCGGTGTCGGGAGAAGGCGCGTTCGGCGTCGATCCGAGACAACTTGTAAGTGGTGAGCAGGAGGCTTCCAAATGCGCTTATCAGTGCGCCCCCCACTTGAGGAGTCTCTGCAGAGGTGTTCGTCGGCCAGCATTACGGCAGAAGCAGCCACTTTTCCCAACCCGCAATTGAGGGATGTGCAAATCGACACGGCGACATACTATAAACCGAAGCCGTTTGGCTGAAGTCAATATCGAGCCCCTTGTAGCGAGGGACGCCTTACTAAGCGGGTATCACTCGATTCCCCATTCGGAGGCCCCAAGTGAACGAAGAAGCACACGCCCACAGGCGACTCGGACTTCAGCTCGAGCGGTGCCTCTTCGATGCTGCCGAGGACCTGCTCGCACACGAGGGGCGCCGCGTGATGTCCAAGGCATTCCCAGGGACGGCACCTCCGCTGTTCATCGTGATCGGAGAGACACCACAGCTTTCGGAGCTGCTTGCGGCTGTCAATCGCGATCTTAGAAACGAAAGCTGATCCGGTAGCTTGACTAGCGACGCCTCACGACGACTCCTTTGGACGTTGTAGTTCTCCTACCCGGCGATCCCTGGCCCCTGCAATTGAGGACGCATCTCTAGGGTAGACGGCGCCTCGCCGCACCCGTAGGCCGTTCGCACGACGCGCGTTGGCTCGTCGGGCTGAACGTTGCCGTATAGCTGGACTGCTGTTTGCCGATCCATCGCATACAAGGTGCGGCGACGCTCGCCGTTGGTCTCGTCGTGAAACCACCAGTGGAAGAGTTCGAGCTCCATCGACATCAGGGCATGATGACAGATGCGCGAATCGCTGCAATCAATCGAGCGCAGCTTTGGTGTCACCGTCAGCGGTGGCCGGGCTCGGTGTATCCATAGGTCCCTGGTTCGAGCCAGGCCGGGGAGCCAAAAACGTCAGAAGAATCAAGGCCTTGGAGCGACGCAGGCCTTTCTTGACCGGCGGACGAATACTGGAAGCTTCCAATACCCAGGCCGTCGGCGTCGCGAAAGCTTGGCGGTCGAGTCGGCCTTTCCTCCTGTCAGACGAGCGCTTTCAGGGCAGCGCAACAAGTCAGAGAGCGACGGACGACGATCGTCCTGCAGCAGCGATTCAACGCCGCTCGCTGGCGTATCGCTGGGTACAGAAATCTGTATGATTGCCGCATGAAGACCACGCTCGACATCAACGACCAATTGCTCGCCGATGCCAAGGTATTGGCGGCCCAACAGCGCACCAGCTTGACCCGATTGATCGAAGAAGGGCTGCAACTTCGCCTTCGTGCGAACGCCGCCGTTTCAACACGTCGCAGGGCCCGTTTGCCGGTGTTCAAGGGCCGAGGCGGCCTGCTGGCAGGCGTTGATCCTCTCAGCAACAAGGCCCTCCTCGAAGCGTTGGGCGATGACGCCTGATGTGAACGTACTGGTCGCGGCATCGCGAACCGACCATCCGCACCACACAGTGGCGCGCGCCTGGCTCAAGGCGACCTTCGCCGGCGTGGATACCGGCACGACATTCACGTTGATGCCGATGGTGCTGGCCAGCTTCCTGCGGCTGGTGAGCAGTCCGAAGATCTTCAAGGCACCGACGCCAGTTGAGGAGGCCATTCGATTCGTCGATGCGCTGTTGGATGGCGGCGCGCATCTGGCGCAGATTGGGCCCGAGTGGCCACGACTTCGTCAGCTTTGTCTGGAGCGCCAGCTCACCGGCAACGACCTGCCGGATGCCTGGT
>JBBQVV010000583.1:0-3111 GCA_038211235.1 Chthonomonadales bacterium
TCTGTTGACTATTTCGTAGTTCGTAAGAGCAGGTGACGACTAGTTGTATCCCATCGTGGTCCACTTCATCCGCAGATCGAGGTACTGTTTCCGGCGCTTACAGCAGCGGTCGCACTACCAATCCAAGCCTCCGGATGCGGCGCAAATCAGGAGCTAAAATAGAATGGTCTTGATGACGCGGGTGCAGAACACCGAAATGCCTGAAGCTCTCGTAGGACCTTTCAATGGTTCGGACCCGCTCGTGGATTGGCGAGTGATGGCTGCGTCCGATCACTTCGTGCAGTTTTACGAGAGTGGTGTTGCCCTCGTTAATTCGGTGACTGGATTCATGGGCGCCGGACTCGATGCCGGCGACTACTGTATCGTCATCGCCACAAGCCCGCACCGTCAGGCCCTGGAAGACGAGCTGAAGAAGGCAGGACACGATCTTTCGACCGCGCAGGAAAGCCGGCAATATGTTTCGATCGATGCGGGCGAGACGGTTGCCAGTTTCATGCTCAACGGGTCACCGGAGCCCGGACGCTTTCTTGAGATTGTCGGACGCGTGGTCGCCGAAGCGTCAGCTAGCGGCAGGCGTGTTCGAGCCTTTGGCGAGATGGTCGCACTTCTCTGGGCTGAAGGAAATCATGCGGGCGCCGTACGCGTTGAGGAGCTCTGGAACGAACTTTCCCGCAACCATGCATTTGCCCTGTTTTGCGCCTATTCGATGGACGGTTTCGGATGTCAGTCGCACGCGGCGTCCTTCAAAGATATCTGCACGAACCACTCACGCGTAATTCCGGCCGAAAGCTACGCCGCACTCAGCAGCGCGGACGAACGAATGCGAGAGATATCCGCGCTCCAGCAGCGAGCCAGATCCCTGGAGGCGGAGATCGCACGGAGCAGGGAACTTGAGGCGGCACTCCGGGAGCACGTCTCCCAGATAGAGGCACTCAACGCGCGCCTTAAGCGATCGGTGACTGAGACTCATCACCGCGTTAAGAACAACCTTCAGTTGATGGCGGCGCTTATCGATATGCAGAGTCACTCGGGAAGCGATATGGTGCCGGTTACGGAGTTCGTCCGCCTGGGACAAAACATCCAGGCGCTGGGAATCATTCATGAAATCCTGACGGGCCAATCCCTGGACGATCGAAGTCCGGAGACCATATCCGTCAAAAGAGTGCTCGATCAGCTTCTGTCCAAGCTGGAATCAACGCTTGGTGAGCGCAGACTTCTCCGTACTCTCGATGAAGTATCGCTGCCGGGCAAGCAGACGACCGCATTGACGCTGGTCGCCAACGAGCTCGTTTCCAATGCGGCAAAGCACGCGACAGGCGACATCGAGATTACGCTCCGACTCGCTCAGGGCGCCGTTCGCCTTGAGGTGTCCGACCATGGTCCCGGCTTCCCGGCAGGCTTTAGCGCGGAGGCGGCCAGCCATACCGGCCTCGAGTTGATCGAGAGTATAGCCCAGTACGACCTCAGAGCGGAAACCGCTTATTGCAACCGTGAAACCGGAGGCGCCAGAGTGGTGCTCACATTTGCGGTCACTCCGGAGTCTCTCCGAGCCGGCCGGTAGCAACGTGAAATCGTATGAACACAGAGATCTCGCCATCTTTTTGCATGCCCAATGATCAGAAAAGTGGTGCGCCGAGTGCCGGCAGCGAAGCAAGGCGGCGCGATGAGGGAATACTTGCAGGGAAGACTGTCGTCGTAGTAGAGGACGAGGGCATTACCCAGATGCAGCTGAGGCGCGTACTGAAGAACGCCGGCCTCAAGGTAGTCGGCTCAGCTACCAATGGCGATGACGGCCTCGACATGGTGCTCGCTCTACGACCGGATATCGTACTGATGGACATCCAGATGCCGGGCTCGATGGATGGGCTCGATGCGGCTCGGCGTATTCTTGCCGAGTATTCGGTCTGTGTGATTGTGCTCACCGCGTTCTCCGAGGACCATTACCGAAAGCGCGCCCAAGAGATCAACGTGTGCGGATATGTGTTGAAACCGATTACCAACGTAACCCTCATACCTCAGGTGGAAGCCGCCGTACGCAGGTTCCATTCGCAGTAGCTCGATGGATCGGGCCCTTCCGCACGTGATTCCGGCGTGGAGGTTCCGGTTGTTACCCCGTAATCGAAGATCCATCGGGCCTTCACTCAGTTCCCACGCCTATAATCGCTGGACACCGTCGGTATTCACACGGTACCATTAACTCGGTGTGGACGGGCGGGAAAGTCTTGGTCGGAAGCTAGTAACATGCGGCAGCATCTTGTGCTACCGTCAGCACTCGACCTGAAGGGAGGAGCATGTGGATCCTTCGTGTATACAATTCCGACTAACGGACGCGGAGCGGGCTGCGTTCCAAGATACCGGGATCCTGCACATCACGGCCGGGCTATTGCCCGGGCAGATCGCGGCATTGACGGAAGAGACCGATCGCATCTATTCGGCCAAGCTGGAGCAGGGGTTCGATCCGAAAAAGGCGCTGTTCTATCCCAACTTTATTCCTGATAGTCCGCTTTTTCAGGACCTTGTGGACTATCCACAGATCCTGCCGAAAGTGTGGGGCATTCTCGGCTGGAACATCTACCTCTATCACGCGCATCTCATCGTGACTCCCCCAAGCGGGCAGACGCGAGACAACAAGACGTTCGGCTGGCATCAGGATAGCGGCCGCGTCAATGTCGAGATCGAGAGCCACCCTCGACCACGCCTCTCACTCAAGGTCGCCTATTTCCTCTCAGACGCAAGCGAGGAGGGCCGCGGCAACTTCTGGGTAGTTCCGGGCAGCCATCTCGACGATGAACTTGCGCGCCCGGACGAGGGCATCGGCCAGCCGAACGGCGCCGTTCCGGTCCTCGCCAAACCCGGAGACGTGGTCTTCTTCGATCGGCGACTCTGGCACACCGCCAGCCCAAACTGGTCCGACGTCTCCCGCAAGGTACTCTTTTACGGATATGGATATCGGTGGATACGGACCAAGGACGATATGACGGTTCGCGATCTCTGGGACAAGTCCGACCCGATTCGTCGCCAGATGCTTGGTTGGGGAACGAACTGTAACGGATTCTTCACGCCAACAGATGAGGATGTTCCACTGCGCGGATGGCTGCGTGAACACTCTCC
>JBBQVV010000584.1:0-3102 GCA_038211235.1 Chthonomonadales bacterium
ATTCGGGGTAGGATACGTTGTTTGAGCGCTCTAGACGGTTCGTTGCCTTGCCGCCGTAGCTCATAGGGTACGGATGATGGGACATCCGGTCACGCCGCCATTAGGCGCGTGACAATCATTGGTGCGACATCGCGTCGCAACATGCCGTCCACCCTGGCCCCTCACCGCCTTGATGCTGGCAGATACGTCGTCGCCTCGCGGTTTCGACGTCCCCTCTCGGGGCGGGATACGTTGTCGGAGGGCTTCCCACGGTTCGTTACCTCCCCGCAGTTCCTCGTAGGGTACGGGTGATGGGACACCCGGTCACGCTCCCGCAGTCCTGCGGGACGTGACAATCATCTGTGCGACTTCGTGTCGCAAATCAAGCGTGTAGGTCGTCGGCCGGTTGCGCGCGTCCGTGCGCAGCGTCGCATTGCCGACACCGTCATATTGCCAGGACGTGAACGCCGCCAATGCGTCCTGCGAGGAGAGCAGGTCGCCGCGGCCGTTGAACAGGCTGGTCGTCCGGTGAGAGTTCGCGTCCACCAGCGCCGTCATCTGTATCGAAAGGTACAGTCGGCAGGTCGCCTCAGCACGGGATTTGGCGGTGAGGCACCGAATTTGTACGTCGTCCACTGGCGCTTCCGAACCAACCACCTACCCAGGTCTCCGTCGTATCGCCACACTTCACGAAGCTGAAGCCGTGTACCGACTCGCATATGCCTTTCTAAGACTGGAGGCGGGACCGCGAAGCGATCGAACGTAACGATACCCTTAAGACGGCCGTCTGAAACTATCCACCTAATAGTCTTCTCGTCACGACACGAATACGTAAATGCCCTCTCCACCCCATCGTTGGCAATAGCATACAGTTCGTAATCTAGCCAATCCGGCCGATAAAGCTTGATAAGCAGCTGGGGCCCCACTTGCGCTGTAACTTTGATTGGCAAGGCGAGCTTAACCGCAGCCCACTTTTCGTTAGCAAATGTGTCGGTCCGCGCTGAATCCCAAACGCCCGTGTTTGTCCGCCGCCTAAACTGCATATGGAGCGAGCACCGGGTAACCCCATTACCGACGCTGAACTGCATTGAGCAGCTGTCCGTCTGTTCGCTCCAATGTATAGAACGGGTTGTCCCAGGCGAGATATGCGTCAGAAACGTGGAGAAAGCAACTGAAATACATAGAGCTTGGAAAGGTCGCATCTCATGCTCACCTGGTCCCTGAGCGCGAGATGGTTTGAGAAGGACGCGGGATTCCATGACGAATTAAGCAACACTTGAAGCGGGGACTATACCCGCTACCGCTCTGGTTGATTACCTGCCATGTGCCCCTGCGTTTTTTACCGCTTCCCTTCGTACCGCAACCCTTGACAAGGTTGCCGCCACCACTCTTCAAGCACTCGCACAGTAATCTCGCGCAGCAATCCATGTGAGCCTGAAAGGAATCGTTCCACCCTTTTCCACAGGTTTTGTCCTTGTCCGAGCCCGGCCAAATCTGACACGGACCCTGTGGTTTGCTGCCATAGCCGCCTTGCGAGCCGTTTCCGTACCCCCCGGGTTTGTCCCTACTCTCGTTCTCGACAATGCAATGCAGAATTGGCCCAAGTTGTGCAGGATCGTATCCCGGGCACATCGATAGTGCCTTGTTAACTGCATTGCTGAACGCAGAATTGTCCCAGAACCCTGGCTCCGCCGGATACTTGTCACATGGGTCGTTCGGAGGGGATGGACAGGGCGCTAGACCGGTAGGATCGACTTGACCCACTGGGTTATTCAGAACAAAGATGTATAAATCCACCAGTCCAACCGGTTCTCTGCTGACCCACCTCCCGATCACCGGATCGAGCACGCGCGCCCTGACCCAGAGCCTGCTCGCCGTATCGCGCACGTACCCCCACTGCCCAAACGCCTTGAACGGATTTTCCTTCGTGCCTGTGCTCGCAATCTCCCGGCCCCAGGCGTCCAGAATGAGTGTGTCGCTCACCGCCTGGTTGATGTCGGCCAACTGCCTGGTGTGTCCCTGGAAATCAGGCAGGTAGTAATTGGACGGACCACCACGATGTTGAGAGAACTTGCCTCCCCAGATCCCTGGTAGATCCGTGTTGCGCGCCTGTACAACCAGGCTGGCGTTCGACTCCTGTGCGATGTTCTGGTCGTCCCAGAGATAGTTCGCGGTAGTCGTGCCAGCGACCTTCCTCTGTCGCAGTCCGTCTGTCATTTTTCGGGTCATACTGGGCCAGACTTTTCGGCCAAGCTGGTCCACTTAGCTTTTCGGCCAAGGTCGTCCACTTCTGCTTGACGTCGGACATTTCCGGCAGTAGGCTGTTTCCTAGCTCATGGCGAGGAGGCTGCCGTGCCATTCAGGAAAAAGGACACCTTGAACGTCAGAGAAATACTGCGGCGCCTGCGCGCCGAGAACTCCGAGCGCCAGATCAGGCACGATACCGGCCTGGCCAGAGACACCATTCGCCGCTACAAGAAGTGGGCGCATGAGCATGATGCCCGTCCTTCGGCTGAGAAGTGGAGTGCCTAACGTGAGCAGAAGTCGAAAGTCGATTGATGATCTCATCCTGGACCTCCGATCTGACAATCAAATCGTCTCCCAAGAAGCGGAAGTTGCTCTAGCCCGACGTGGCCGAAGCGCCTTGAGCAAACTGATTAAAGCCGCGAGGCATCCTGATCCTCAAGTGCGCTTCCGAACCGCATGGGCGTTAGGTGCAATCCGCGATCCGGGCGCAGTTGACGCACTTCTTGCGCTGACGCATGATCAGGACGAAAGAGTGGCGTATGACGCCGTTACGGCACTGGGGTCGCTTGGTGATCGTCGCGCCGTTGATCGGTTGATCGAGTTATTATGCGTCGACGCCGATGAGGGCAGATCAAGTGCGGCGGCGTCTGCCTTAATGGCCCTTGGCAGACATTGTGTTTCTCAACTCCGTGACGTTCTCCGTGAAGGCAACATGCCATGCCGTATCAGAGCAACGCTCGTCCTTGCACGAGTCGCCAGTCATGATCCTGGAGTATTTGCGGATCTCATTCAATTACTCAGCGATTTGGAGCCGCAAGTGCGCGTCGCCGCTATCGAAGCTATCGGCACCAGCGGAGATACTTGGTGTCGTAATGT
>JBBQVV010000585.1:0-3088 GCA_038211235.1 Chthonomonadales bacterium
GGCGTCTGGATCATGCCTTCCTGCATCTCGCTTCGCTCGGTAATGTCGAGGGCGGCCATAAAGCGGAGGCGGTCGAACAACTCCGTCTGAACATGCTTGGGAACGGTCATCGTTTCGCGAAGCGTGCCGTCGATCGCGTAACTGACGCGCACGCCTCCCTTGATCGAATCGAGGTGGACTTCCGAAGCGTGTTGACGGATTGCGTCGGAGATGATCGCCTGGGCAATGCGGGCAACCGCTCCGGATTCGTCGACAGACGTTTTCGGTAGTTCGGGTATTGACTTTGGAATAACCGGTGCCGGCGGCTGCAGTTTCGCCGCGGCCTGCTCCTGGTAGCGACGGGCTTCGTTCACCAGCCAGGTGAAGATGGATTGGCACTGCTCATTCGTATCGGCCATCTCTTCGGGATGCCACTGCACGGCGAGCAGACGCCGTCCGTCGGTTGCCTCAAGAGCCTCCGCAACGCCGTCGAGCGCGCGGCCGGACACCTTCAGGCCCGCGCCGACGTCCTTCACGGATTGATGATGGTAGGTATTGACTCGAACCGTCGTTTCGCCGAGGACCGACGCGATCAGCGAATCCGGCTCGATCTCGACCGTATGCGACGCGATCGGCGCAAGACCGTCGGAGTAGTGCTGGATGTGCTCGGCGATCTGGCTCGGAATGTCCTGGAACAGGGAGCCGCCGGAGGCAACATTGAGAAGCTGCATGCCGCGACACACGCCGAGGATCGGAAGTCCCAGCTCGGCTGCGGTTCCGGCCAGATTCATCTCCATCTCATCACGCGTCTGATCGGTCCATTTGCTTTTCGGATGCGGCTCCTCGCCATAGTTCAGCGAAACGAGGTCGCCACCCCCGGTAAAGAGCACGCCGTGCGCAACGGTCGCCGCTGCCCGGATCGCGTCGGCATCGTCCATTCGAGGCAGCAGCACGGGAGCTCCTCCCGCCTGAAGCACGGCCTGAACGTAGTCAAGGCTGCAACCCGTCCTCACCTGCTGCATTTCGTTCCAAGCGGCGGACTGGTTCTGCCGCCCCACGCTAATCAAGATGATGGGTTTGTCCATCTGCACCCTCCATGGCTTTAGATAATTGCTGTCCGTATTGACTCATCATTGTTCCCCGGATTAGGCTGGTCGCAACGGAGGGCTCCGGCCCCCCGCTCAATAATACACCGTTGCGCCACGGAAGGCTCCGGCCCCCTAGCCCCCAATCCTGGGGGGACCAGACTTGGGAGACGCAGCCTACGTTATCCACGGAAGTCACGTCGACGATACTGCTGGGACCGTATAATTACCGGTCCCATCTGTGTTATCGGCTGATAGCCACCAATACTATGAATCGGACGCTACTCTTGTTAAGAGTGTACCACCGTCTCGGGTGAGTTCGACCTTGATACGTCCCTCGCGCACGAGTTCCTCGACGATTGCGTCGGCCGCCGGCGGCGGTAGGTTCATGGCTTCGCGGCTTCGATAGACGTGGCTGCCTTCGCCGATGCCGTCCAGATGCTCCGCGAGGATGGCGGCCCGGTTCGGCGCCGGCGTTGGATCGAGCGTCGGCGCGGTCTCCAGGAAGCCGTCGAAAGCGTCCCAGTGACGAAGCACTTTCGTCATCACCGAGCCCAGCACGTACGGATCGGGATACCGCTTCGCCAGGCCGATGATGTGGTCGGCCTGTGTGGTCCTCTTCTTTAGCATCGTGTTGATCAGTTGCAGATCGGAGCGACGGCAGCCGAGTTCGCTGAGCGATTCGGCGGAATCGTCGATCATGGACGACAGAAGATCGGCCACTGGCACAGGCCCGTCGTCCCACAAAAATGTGGCTTGAAGACCATGACGAGTGGCGGACCAGCGGTTCACCATGCTGCGCTCGAACGATTCCTTGGACGGCGGGCGGCCGCTGATCCGGCGGCTGCGGTGATGGACATAGGCAGCCACGAACGTCGCCAGTTCCGCCAGGAACCGCCTGGACGATGCGCAGTCGAGAATCCGCACCTCGAACGTCGCCGCTCCTTGGAGCTTCGGACCCGCATCCATGCCCCAGGTCGGCTGGGCAAACTCGGGAGTACGAATGGCGCTCGGACGCGTGCAGCCGTTGGCCTGAAACCGTACCCGGTTGCTCTTGTAGCCCGATCCCGCCGGACAGACCGGCGAATTCGCGGCCAGCGCCGCAAAGGCGGCCACGTACTGTACCATGTCGGCCTCGAGACGAAGGCCGTCGGATTCGTCACGCAGCGTGCCGACGTGGACGTGCGCGGCGTTGTACATCGGCTCCCGCGGATGCGACGCGGCCGGGCACGGGTCGAGAGAGTACTCGTTGAGCAGGGCGGTTAGCCTGTCGGTTACCTTCTGTATCCGGTCCCAGATTTGCCCGAACGACCGGTTGACGCCCAGTGCGCACTCCACCGTGTTCCAGTCGATCTGAATCGGCAGATCGAGCTCCTGTCGCAGGGCGCCCGCAAAGCCCAGGAGCTTGTCGGTACCAACCGCGCGCTCCTGACGATCGTAGACCATGATCTCCCAGTCTGAACTGAACGATTTTGGATCAAAGACTTCCATTTTGTCACCTCCCCGCAATGCCGGCCACGGAGACGCGCAGGTCATCTCCGGGCAGGACGCCGTCAAAAGTGGCCACAGCGTAACTCACGGAGCCAACGCCGGGTATGAACACGGTTCGGAGTGCCGTGTCTTGAGACTGCGAACCCAGTGCCATGGACGCCCTGGCCGGCCCGTCGCCTCGTAAGCGGGCAATGACGGCGCAGTGCTGAATTCCATTGACGGCCTCGGACCGGCATGCGATCCAGGCGCCTTCCGCGGACACGCCCCCTGTTTCGCCGGCGGCAAACGCCACGCTGAATCCGATGGCCTCCTCCGGGAGCACCACGTTAAAACCCCAGGAGGGCTCAACACAGAGCTCGTACTGCCCCCGCCAAACGCTTAGTTCCGGCGGGCGAGTCCGGTCCATGAGATAGAACAGGTACGAGCGACGCAAGGGATGCTCTACCATTACCCAGCCATCGTCCAGATTGAGCTCGCCGCAGTTCATCAACTCGTTGATCCGCGTCGGCCGAACGACCACCAGTCGATCCTTA
>JBBQVV010000586.1:0-3062 GCA_038211235.1 Chthonomonadales bacterium
GCAGCAAGGGATTGATGCTGAGAGCCGGCACGGTGGTCGATGCGACGCTGATCTCGGCGCCCAGTTCGACCAAGAACGCCGACGGTGAACGCGACCCGGAGATGCATCAGACCAAGAAGGGCAATGTCACACAAGGCAACGCACTCTTGCATGGTGATGAGGCCGATGCCTTCGGCAATGCCGGCTACCAGGGCATTGCCAAGCGCGACGATGCCGGGACCACCAACTGGCACGTGGCGATGCGCCCCGGCAAGCGTCGCGCGCTCGACCGCAGCCGCACATCCAACCCATCGTCGACGAGATCGAGCGGATCAAGGCGAGCATCCGGGCCAAGGTCGAACACCCGTTTCGGGTCATCAAGCGCCAGTTCGGCTTCGTCAAGGTCCGCTACCGCGGCCTGGCCAAGAACACCGCGCAGCTGACGACCTTGTTCGCACTGTCGAACCTGTGGATGGCGCGTCATCGATTGATGCCATCACTGGGATCGGTCCGTCCGTGAATCCAGAAACAGCATCGCGATCGGTGATATCGATCGGTTCAACGACGATCTCCGTGATTCATTCATTGATTCGCCGCTCAATCACCGATCGATCTAAATCAACGCGCATGATCGGTAGTTTCGCAGACCATCCCTAAAGGAATCAAATGTGTAGCACCACTGGAATAGCGACATGAACGACACGGCCGTCGAAAGATCGCGCACTCGATATAGCCAAGCCTCTATCGCACTCCACTGGTCAATGCTGATCGTGATCGCCGCCGTGTACGCTTGTATCGAACTGCGCGGAAACTTTCCGAAGGGCAGTTATGTCAGGGAGGGCCTCAAGACCTGGCACTTCATGCTCGGACTCTCCGTACTCTTGCTCGTCGCGGTGCGAATTGCCTCCCGGATAGCCGGCGCAACGCCACCCATCAAGCCTGCTCTACCACCGTGGCAGGTCGTCGTGAGTTGTCTGATGCTCGTAGCGCTCTATGTGCTGATGATCGGCATGCCACTGCTCGGATGGCTCACACTCAGCGCGGAGGGCAAGCCGATTCCATTCTTCTTTTTCCAGCTTCCGACGCTCGTCGACGAGAGTAAGTCCGTCGCTGTCTGGGCCAAGAACCTTCACGAAACTGGCGGCACGATCGGCTATTTCCTGATCGGGTTTCATGCGGCAGCGGCCCTGTTCCACCACTACTTCATTCGCGACAACACGCTCCGTCGGATGCTCCCGAATTGACACTGGATGTCCCCGAGGGATCGGGTCCTTCGCTGACTATGTGCACAACATCAGCGAGCGGGAATCCGAACCCGTGCAAAGAGCCGCCGACGCCGCCGACCTCGGGGCTGACTCGGACTTCGGCAAGGCCCGCATCGTCCAGTAGCTCACGCAAGGTGCGAAGGCCGGCAAGTTCGTTCCTTTGGCGCTCCAACGTGGATCCACGGATCATGCCGAGCGAGATCAGCGCTCGAAGCAAGAGTCAAGATTTTCATTCAGCACCAACAACCCAGCAAAATTATCTCCTCCGACAATCAGTAACCAGACCGATGAACCGTAACGACTCCTTCGACGATGTCGAAGACGCTCAATACACCCCGGTCGAACGCGCTTCGGCAGCCTCGCGTAGTACCTGGGTCGGTGTGGGCACAAACCTTGCGTTGACCATCACTCAGGTTGTCGTGGGTGTACTCGCCAATTCACAGGGCCTTGTTGCTGACAGCATCCATTTGCTCTCAGATCTGGTCGCCGGTTTTGTCGTGTTGTTTGCCAGCTATCACGGCAGGAAGGATGCCGATGCCGAGCACCCTTACGGCCACTATCGCTTCGAAAACGCTGCGTCACTGGTCCATGCGCGCTCCTGCTTGTCGTCGGCGTCGGCATGTTTTCGACCCGATCGCCGCGCTGATCGTGGGCTTCCTGGTCGCCAAGATGGGCGCAGGGTTCGGCTGGGACGCGCTCCACGATCCGATGGATCGCGGTGTGGGCGAACAGGAAGTCGCTGCCATCCGCAGGACGTTGGCGGACACGCCGGGAGTGAGCGACATAAACGATGTGCGTACCCGCAAGATGGGCGACAGGATCGTCGTCGACGCGCATATCGAAGTGAATGCAGCGATCACCGTCGAGGCAGGGCACGACATCGCAGTGCTGGCACGGCAACGGGTCATGCAGCGCCACCGCGTTGTCAATCTGATGACGCACGTTGATCCGTGGAGGCGGCCGGACTTGGACCATGCCATCGGCGGTGTCGCGGCCAAGCCATGAACACCGGCCGGCGACTTCGATGATTGTTGGCCTGACAGAAGCCGAGGCTCGCGAACGCGCAGCACGCGACGGACTCAACGAGATGCCGGTGTCTCGTCCGCGCAGCGTGCTGCACTTGTTCGGCAACGTCGTCGCCGAACCGATGTTCCTGCTGTTGGTTGCTTGTGGTGTGATCTATCTCATGTTGGGCGACCGCAACGAAGCCCTGATGCTGCTGGGATTCGTGTTCGTCGTCATGGGCATCTCCTTCGTGCAGCAGCGTCGCACGGAGCGGTCTCTGGATGCATTGCGGGACCTGTCCAGCCCGCAGGCGCTGGTCGAGCGTGACGGCAAGCCGCGTAAGGTGGCAAGCCGCGAACTCGTGTGCGGCGACATCGTGCTGCTCGCCGAGGGAGACCGGGTGCCCGCCGACCTGGACCTGGTCCAGGCGTCCAATCTCGTCGTCGATGAATCGATGCTGACCGGCGAATCGGTTCCAGTGACCAAGCAGGCCCGTGCAGCTGCGCGCGAAGGCGAGCCGGCCCCGTCAGCGGAAGGCGAAAGCGCGGCGTTCTCCGGAACTCTGGTGACACAGGGCACCGCGCGAGGCCGGGTCGTCGCCACGGGAGAACGGAGTGCGCTCGGCCGCATCGGCAAGTCGCTGGCGGGCCTGGGTGACGAGAACACTCCGATCCAGAACGAGACCCGCGCGGTGGTCAAGCGGGTGGCGATCGTCGGCCTCTTGCTGGCGGCGAGCCTGGCCGTCGCGTACTGGTTCAGCACGGGCGACTGGCTGCGCGGGCTGCTGGCCGGATTGACGCTGGCCATGGCCAT
>JBBQVV010000587.1:0-3054 GCA_038211235.1 Chthonomonadales bacterium
GCTTTCGCTGCCGTTCTCCGCGGACGAGTTCTTCGCCGCCATGCGCCAGTGCTACGTGGGGCGAGCAACCGACGATCGGCTTAGCCGCCTCTCGTTTTGCCTGCTCGGAACGGCGACACCATCCGACCTGATCCAGGACACCAGAGTCTCACCATTCAACATCGGAAACCGGATCGAAGTGCAGGACTTCACCGCCGAAGAGGCGGCTCCCCTGGCACGTGGATTAGGAGACCATGGCAAGGCACTGCTTGAGCGCATTGACTACTGGACGTCCGGACACCCGTATCTAACGCAGCGCCTGTGCCGCGCCGTGTCTGATGCCCCTGGCCCCCAACACCCATCCCCTGTAACCTGCGTGGACCGTGTCTGCACCGATCTGTTCCTGACCCACAGGGCGAAGGAGACCGACGACAACCTGACGTTCGTCCGCAGCCGCCTGCTGCGTAGTGAAGTCGACCTGGCTGTTCTGTTGGACCTATACCGGCAGTTGCGCTTGGGAAAGCGCGTTCCGTACGATGAGACGAATCCGCTGTGCCCGGTGATCCGACTCTCCGGCATTGCAAAAGTTCGCGATGGATTGTTGCAAGTTCGCAACCGAATCTACGAGCACGTTTTCGATGGTTGCTGGGTACAGGCGCATATGCCTGATGCTGAGATGCGGAGGCAACGCGCCGCTTACCGCAGCGGTCTATTGCGTGCCGCAACTCTATCCACTATCATTCTGGTCGTCGTTGCCGGCCTCGCCGTGTACGGCTTCATGAATTCCAAGCTTGCGAAAACAGAAGCTGCGCGAGCCCGTCGCGCGGAAAACAGAGCTAACAACAACGCCGATACTGCCAACCGAAACCTCTATATAGCCGACTTGAATCTGGTCCAGGCGGATTTTGAAGGTAGTAACTTTGCCCGGATAGACACGCTGCTGGACCAGACGCGCGGCAGTACCATACGCGGCTTCGAATGGGACTACTGGAATCGAAAACGCCATAACAATGTGCTCACGCTGATGCACTCTGGGACCGTTAACTCGGTCGTGTGGTCTCCTGACGGTAAGTCGGTTCTCACGGGATGCAACGACGGCATTGCAAGGGTTTGGGACGCGAGAACTGGTCACGTACTTGTAGGGGTTAAAGGCGGTACCGAAAGGACCCTGGGACTCGCGGCGAGCTTTTCGCCGGATGGCCTGCGGATCGCCACAACCAGTAATGGGAGTAATCCGAAGATCTGGGACGCTAAAACTGGCCGGCAACAGTTCGTAATCAGGCGCAGTACCCCGGTTAACGAGTTCAATACGTTTACGTCGGACGGAAATCACCTGATCACAGCCGGGAGCAGCGATGGCAGCGCAAAAATTTGGGATATGCCTAGTGGACGAATGCGCCTCATGCTCATGGGACACAGCGATCGGATCGTCCGAGTTGCAATCTCACGGGATGGAAGACGAGTTGCAACGGCAAGCGTAGATGGCACTGCCAAGATATGGGATTCCACGAGCGGACAGCTTCTTGTGTCACTTCGCGGCCACGCAGGTTCCGTGAGCAGTGTCGCATTTTCTCCTAACGGCATGCGGGTTCTGACTGCCGGGTTCGACGGTACCACACGAATTTGGAATCCGCGAACCGGCCAACAGGTCAGTGCGCTGATCGTACGGGGCGTGGACGCTATGCGTTCTCCGTTCCTTGACGCCGCCTTTTCTCCAGATGGCAGCTTAATCGCGACCGGTGGCGGAGATGGGGTGGCGAGGATTTGGGATGCAGCGACGGGACGACAACTTCGGACTTTCAAGGAACATGCAGGAAACGTCAATTCGATCGCCTTCTCACCGGATGGGCACCAAGTCGCCACGGGAGGCAGTGACAAGAAGGCGATGATATGGCAAATACTGGAAAGCAGCCAGACGATCGTGCTGAAAGGGCATTCCGACTACGTGTTTGCCGCCAGTTTTTCCCGGGACGGACGAAGGATTGTGACCGCCGGGAATGACAACGACGCGAAGATATGGGATGCCAGCACGGGTCGCGTACTCCACAGGTTCAAGGAGGACAAGGTCGAGGCTCAGAACATCGCCGGCTTCTCGATCCATGGATTGCTTGCCGCCGCGTTCTCGCCGGATGGCCGTCGCGTTGCAACGGCTGGAACTGGCAAGGTTGCCACAATCTGGGACGTCACGACACAGCGTGTTTCGCTGACTCTTTTCGGGCACGAGGCGGCCGTCGATGCACTGTCGTTCTCGCCGGACGGTCAGCGTATCGCAACGGGAAGTTTGGACGGCACCGCTAAGGTATGGGACGCAATAGGCGGGACGGAGCGTTTCACCCTTAGCGGACACAAAGGCTACATTTCGGCGGTACGCTTTTCCCCAGACGGCAAGCGTATATTGACTGGAAGTTGGGACAAGACAGCCAGGGTATGGGACGCCGCTACGGGGCATATGCTCGTGGAACTTAAGGGGCACACTGAGATAGTCTATTGCGGTGTCTTCTCGCCGGATGGCCGGCTCATTGCGACCTCAAGCGGAGATCAGACGGTGAGGATTTGGGATGCCGCCTTAGGAACGCACCTATCGACGTTAAACGGCCACACCAGTGACGTACCCGGAGTCGCATTCTCGTCGGATAGTACACGAATAGCGACCGCTAGCATGGATGGCACAGCCAAGATATGGGACACGGAAACAGGACGTGAACTCCTGACCCTTAGAGGGCACACCGGTCCCGTATGGTCCGTGGAGTTCTCATCGGACGGCAAGCGCCTTCTGACCGGTAGTTGGGATAAGACAGCTCGGATATGGAATGCAGAACCAGTCGAAAGCCAAACCGGGGCGAGGATCCCGCAGCGCAATTGAGGCACTGATTGGTCAATGCGTAGTGCGTAGTACTGTATAGTGAAGCCATTTTGACCGTCGCGATACTCCGCCGAAGATAACTTGTGAACAATGATGAACAGCGAGGTTCCGCGCCTGCTGCGCTGGATCGGGCTCTGCAAGAGCAAGTTCCATGCTTGGCGGGAGCGCGAAGGCATCGAGAGCCGGCACAACAGCCAGCTCCCTCGTTCGTT
>JBBQVV010000588.1:0-3053 GCA_038211235.1 Chthonomonadales bacterium
GTGGGTCTGGAGCACGCGTTTGACATCGTTTTGGGGAAGACCGTCCTCCATGCGCCACACCGTTTTGCCGTATTCGGACAACGGTTTTACCGCAGCGGCGAACGTTTGCGAGCCAGGAATGAGGAATAAGAGAGCGAGCAATAATAGAAGCATATGTTCGACGCGACGCTGCGATATCATCCTGGCGATCTCCCGCGTAGGCACTACATTAATAGTGACTAGTATCGGATGATCGGCACGCTTTCTGGAGCATCATAGTCAGGCATTTTTGCGGAAGATAGTCGGGTTAGCGTTTTATGGGATTTGGGAGGTGTTAAGCTCACAACGAGATTGAGAATCTCCGTACTTTGCGTCGCCATGCGCCGCGAATTGATCCAATCCTTCTTCATTCACATGAGTTTGGGATTCGCCTTTGAGATCGCTTCTTTTAGCAGTTCCGGATCCGCGATGGCGGCGCGCATCAAGGCAGCCACCTCCCGCAGAACATCCGGGCTCTTGCTTAACGCGATGAACTCGCTTGCCTCCGAGTCGTAATCCTACACGCATAGAGTCATTATTCCGGCAGGGGAAAGCGGCGGAATTGATCGGCCATGGAATGCAGACCGCCGCGCACCGTGGCCGGGTCTACGTTCGGGTCGAACTCAAGCCAGCAACCGGTCTCCCAGAAGTCGCGCGCCTTCACCGAAGCCGGGATAGCGTTCTCCTCTTCCGGCAGCAACGGGCGCGTGCTGCGGTAGCCATCCAGGAAAACATCACTAGAGGGCAGTTGAATATACGGATTTACCATGCTTTGTTGAGAGATGCCTACCTGGCCGTCGGCTGAAATGGCAGATGAGCATAGATTCACACGTGCATATCGTCGAGAAACTCCGAACGTGGTTCAACACTCGTGACGAGCAGATGGTCTCGGGCACGCGTACAGGCAACATAGAGCAATTGGCGCTCCGTCTCGTACACTTCCTGCAAGTCTGCATCGTCGCCGACAGTCTCGATACGCTCCTGCAACGGAATCACCTCGTCGTCACATGCCATCACGACTACTGCGCGGAACTCCAGTCCCTTGGCAAGATGCATGGTGCTGACCGAAACGTAACCGCGCGTTGTTTCGACATGTTCGTCCAGTACCTTGAAGCGCATCCCGGCTTCCGTGACGGCGTTTCGCGCACGATCCATCTGCGCGGACGATCGGACGAACACTCCAAACTCATGGGGCAGCACTCCGTTCTTCGCCTGGTCCGTAATCCACCGTGCCACAGTGCTTGTCTCGTCTCTTTCGCTCTTGAGCGACCGAACCGTCGGCGGCGGGCCGTTGAACACCGAGACCGTATCGCTCCGATCCTCGCTATTGCCGTCCACGTCGGTTACCGTAGGGCCGAGGAGGCGATCTGCTCGAGCGCGAATCTGGTGAGAAGTGCGGTAGTTGACGCGCAGAGTTCGAGATCGTCCTCGGATATCCACTCCAAGCGCCTTCCATGAGAAGGGCTGCTGGAAAATGCGCTGGCCCACGTCGCCCGCGAAGAAGAGGGCGTTGGGGCGGCCGCCTCCCAGAGCGGCGAGTAACCGGAGATGGGAAACACTCAGATCCTGCGCCTCGTCCACGATTGCAAAGTCGAAGATCACGTTCTTATGCTTCGATATTACGTCTGCCAGAGTTGTGAACAACTCCGCGTGCGTGATAAGGCTACGCGCTTTCAGTTCGGCGCGCACGCGTTCAAAAAGGGACCACAGGACCACACGCTGCGCTTCCGGCAACCGCGTCTTACGGCCCAGTCGGGCGACATCGCGATACGCCTCCCACGTTTGCAGTTGCCATGCATCGACCACCTGCTCCCATTCGGTCAGGAGAAAATGCGGGCTGAACCTGTGCCCGCCGATTGCACTCGCAGCCTCGTTCACCAGTCCGCGAATCGTCTCGGAACTCGCAACGGACGCCGGGCCAACGTGCGCCCTGTAGAGCCGTAACCCGACGGCGTCAAGCGAGTGTACGTCGATACGCTCCATCAGGCGCGGTTCGCTGCTCAGCAGCCGCTTCATCTTGCCGTGCAGAGCATTGGCGAGTGTATCCGAAAAGGTGGTCAGCAGAACCCGAACGTCGGGATGCGTGCGCACCAGGTAGGCGGCCCGATGCAGGGCGACGATGGTCTTTCCCGTACCAGCAGAGCCGGAGACTCGCGCTGGGCCGGGATAGTCACGCTCCACCCATTGCCGCTGCTCAGGATGCAGGAAGACCGTCCACTTGTCCCAGGGGAAATCGAGCGCCTGCCGCAGTTCCTCCACATTCGTCATGACACGGAAACGGCGTCGGGCGTCGGGATGATCGAACGGATTCGCGGTCGTCAGTTCCAATTGAAGCTGGCGCGGACGTCCGCCGGTCGCAAGCTCCAGCAGCGCCTCCGCAGCCTCGGCAGGCAGAAGGTCCGCCAGGCCAAACAGCGTATCTTCCGTTGCCTGCTTTCCATCGTCCAGCCATTCGGCGGGCACACCATAACCGAGCAGTTCTTCCTCTGGAATCCGATCAAAGAGAGGCTTTTTCGAGGCCGGCGGCTTAGATGCAGCGGGCACTTTCGCCTCCACATAGACCGGGACAACAATCTCCAGAACCGTTTCTCGGACTACAACCAGTTGCGCCGCGCCCGTTCTGGGATGTGTCTCCAGCTTGCGCCGTTCCGCCCATTCATACGCTCTGTCGTGGTGGCCGACGTAACAGAGCAGCAGGCTCGCCTCGCTCTTATGAACGATCAGTCGGATATCGCTGCCCACTCGCACCGACCAGAAATTCCTGTCCCTGGCCTTTTCCAGCCGGTGGAAGCTCATTCCGGGATTGGCCGGATTAAGCTGCAAGTCAAAGGCCGTCATCTTGACCGTCTTCTGCTCCTCACCAGTCAAGCGCGCAAGACTATCGGTAAACGTGTCCGCAATTCGAAATTCCATAATTCATCCGAAATGCCGAATATACTGGGTCACTTATCGAGGTGCATTCGCGAGATCAAGAGTGACGTCGCTAAGAGCATCAAGGAGATCGCGCGGGGTAGCCATATTGTCTGGTAACCGTT
>JBBQVV010000589.1:0-3046 GCA_038211235.1 Chthonomonadales bacterium
CAACGGTATCGCCTCACCGGTGCTCGGGGAGGCCTTCCGCCACATCCTGCCCAGCGGCAAGGAGCAGCGAGGAGCGCTGGAGCTCCGGGTTCGCGGCGTTGGCGGGATCAGCTCACTGACCGTCCTGTGCACGCACTGGGGCCTGGATGCGGCAGAACGACAACTCCAGGCAGAGGCGGTCGCGAACCTCGTAAACGCTGCGCCGCGACCAATCATCGTGTGCGGTGATCTAAACGAGACCGCGGACGGTCCGGCCATCCGTCAGCTGTTGGATCGCGCCGGGCTGATCGATGCGGGCGCGAAGGGCAACATTCCCACCTTCACGTCGAATAGCCCAACGGTTCGCATCGACTATATCCTTCACTCGCCGGACCTGCGAGTGGTCACCCTGGAAGTGCTGCCGTCCCAGGCTTCTGATCACTCGCCCGTCGTGGCCGACCTGGTGGCATCCAGTCTGCCTCCGAAGCGGTCGTAACATTTCCCTCGGATAACCAGACAATAGTCAACTATTGTTCGGCGTGAAACATTAACGTAATCTGGCTACCTGATAAAAGCGGCATCCTGGCCGCACCAGGCGTCGAGCGCATTCTGAAGGCTGTCCGGAATCAGCTTGATCCCGTCTAACTCGTGCCGCCCGCGCCACTGGAAGCCCTCCGACTCGGCGCTCCGTTTCAGCTCACCGCGGATGACTTCGGCCTCGAAGCAGATCACGAAACTGTGATAGATATTGCCGTCGGGATAGTGAACCACGCGTCGAGGGTCGGTATTCAGGGCGACGAGACGTACGATCCGAGTTTCAAGCCCCGTCTCCTCATACGTCTCGCGCACACAGCAGTCCTGGGCGGACTCGCCTGAATCGAGCCTGCCGCCAGGCAGCGACCAGTACTCGCTGCAAGTTCGCTTCATGAATAGAATTCGGCGCTCGGCGTCAAAGATGACGGCTGCCGCGCCGGGACTAAGCGGCATATTGGGCGCGGGGGTATCCGGCTCTCCAAAGAAGAAGCGCTCGGAGGGTATGCGCGGTCGCTTGTTAGACGTGGTCATCCCTCGCTCGATCCTGAGAGAAGCAGGCCGGCGAGCCGTTCCAGCTCTTCGTTGGAATAGAATTCGATCTCAATCAGCCCTCGACCCCCGGCACCGTTCCGGATCGTTACCTTTGTACCGAGCGCCTGCTGAATACGATCCTCTACGTACGCCACGTTAGGGTCGGCTGCGGAAGCAGTCGTCTCCAGTCTGGCCGCTCCCGAAGGCGATTGCCGCGATGCGCCCAACGTTTCGATCCCGCCCGATGCCATTGCCTCGCGGGATCGTCTCGCCAGGCGTTCGGTCTCCCGGACACTGAGATGCTTTCTGCGAGTTTCGCCCCATGCGTGGAGGATCGCTTGCGAGAACTCCGCCATCATCAACGCTCGAGCGTGGCCCTCCGTGATCTCGCCCTGTTCCACGCTTGCCTGCACCTCCTGGGGTAGACGCAGCAGTCGCAACACATTTGCGACCGCTGAGCGGCTCTTTCCGACTCGCTGCGCAACGGTGTCCTGCGTCATTTCGAACTCGTCGATGAGGCGGCGGTAGGCGCGCGCCGCTTCCATGGCGCCGATATCCTCACGCTGTAGATTCTCGACAACGGCGATCTCCAGCTGTTCCCGGTCAGTGCAGTCCCGGACCAGCGCGGGCACGAACCCGAGGCCGGCCTTTTCGGCGGCGCGGAATCGGCGCTCGCCGGCCACGAGCTGATATCGCTCGGGAGCCATGCGGCGCACCAGAATTGGCTGAAGAATGCCGTGCTCGCGAACCGATGCAACAAGATCGGCCATCTTCTCGGGATCGAACAGGGTCCGCGGCTGGTAGGGATTTGCCTCTACCTGGCCGACCGGAATCTGGCTTACCCTTCCGCCAGATTCGTTCGCCGCATCCTCGCGGCCAGCCGCGGCCAGCCGATTCTCGGGTATCAACGCTGCCAGGCCCCTACCCAGACCGTGTTTTTGCATCTTCGAGTATCTCCTCGGCGAGCGCCTTGTAGGCAGCCGCGCCCTGCGATTTCGGATCGTATAGCGCTATCGGCTGACCATGGCTGGGCGCCTCCGAAAGGCGTACGTTGCGAGGGACGGTGGTACGCGCGACCCGGTCTCCAAGAAAGCGCTTCACCTCGTCCACCACCTGCTTTGAAAGGCGAGTCCGGTAGTCGAACATAGTCAGTACGACGAGCGCGATGTCGAGGGACGGATTTAGGTGCGCCTTGACGAGGTCGATCGTATTCATCAGCTGGCTGATGCCCTCGAGCGCATAGTATTCGGTCTGGATTGGTATGATCACCGCATCGGCCGCCACCAGAGCGTTCAGGGTGAGAAGTCCGAGCGAAGGCGGCGCATCGATCACGATCACATCGAATTCGGCGCGAATGTCGGTGAGGGCACGCCTTAGGAACGTCTCCCGTGAGATCCTGGGCATCAGCTCGATATCCGCTCCCGCAAGGTCCATCGTGGCGGGCAGCAGCAGCAGTCCCGGCACAGCCGTCGGCACCATGACTTCACGCACCGGCCGATGATCGATTAAGACGTGATACGTCGAGGCCTTCAGCGCCTGGCGGTCGATACCGAATCCGCTTGTTGCGTTCGACTGAGGATCACAATCTACAAGCAGCGTGCTCGCCCCGGCCAGCGCCATGTAGGCGCTGACATTGACCGCCGTCGTCGTCTTGCCCACGCCGCCCTTCTGATTGACGACGGCATATATCGTTCCCATTCACGCCCCTTCACTTCTCAGCGATCCCGATTCCGGAGGTCCCGTATAGGATACCCTACGAGATGTCGGGGTGATGCTCTCCGGAATGTCGCATCCGCGGGAGGGTAAATAACGAATCGCGTCGAATAGTGCGTGCGCCCTGGCGGAGCGGCAGAGATGCTGGACCGCAGGGCACAAGATAGATGCGGCGGGACAGGAGGAAGTCAGAGACAAGCGGCGGGACACCGCTTCTACGGGCGGCGACCTGGCGACGCGATGCAGCCAGAGACAAGCGGCGGGACGCCGCTTCCACGGGCTGGAGTGG
>JBBQVV010000590.1:0-3042 GCA_038211235.1 Chthonomonadales bacterium
ATTGGGTCGAGCTGAGGCTCATATCCGCCGGGAGGAACTGGGAAGCCATCGGAGCCGTCGCGGAACTCTATACGCCAACCAGAAAGATAACCCGGTTCGTCCACACGTCATACAGCTTTGCGAGCTCGAACGATCATCGCCTGCATTTTGGTCTTGGGACAGAGACCACTCTCCGGAGGGTAGTGGTCACGTGGCCTGGGGGCAAGAAGACCGAGGTTCAAAAGCTCCGCCTCAACCGCATTACCGACGTGGTCGAGCAAGGCACTGGGGTTCCGCCTGGAGTCAGGCTGCTGTTGGACGCGGACAAGCAGATTAGATCGCGGGCCGGCTCCGCAGACACCGTTACCCACGGAGATTGGAACAGCAAGCAGATCTCGCGTCAATGATCCACTGGTCTGGCAGGTTCGATGTGCGGTGGGATTCCTGAGCAGGTTATGCCGGCATGTCGATCAGCCTGTCTTGCCCAATAGCTGCTTGATGCCGTCCGCTGCCTCCCGATTTCCAGGATCCATCAACAGGGCGGCAGCGAATGCACTCTGCGCCTCGACAGGATTTCCCGCCGTCGTGTCGGTCATCCCTAACCTGATCAGATTCGCCACCAGTGACTCTTCTCTCCCGATCCGATCGAGAATCTCCTTCCTATCGGCAGCCGCGGATTGGGCGCGCTTAAGCGCCATCCTTATCTTGTCGGCGTTATCCTTTCGCCCACTGCGCTCGTAAACCTGGACGAGCATCGCCAGTACGTCGGCATTGAAAGGATTCTCGTCATATGCGTGTTCGAGCGCTTGCGCTGCATTACCGTAGTCTGCTTCCCGGAACCAGACGTGAGCGGCATAATAGTAGGCCCGGGCTTTGCTGGCGGAGAAGTGAGCCACGCGGTTCAATTCTAGCAGCGCTTCTGCCCGGTCCTCACTTCTTGCGCGCAGCACGAGGGCTTTTCCGAGGTTGAATCGCGCGTTCATGTCATTCGGATCCTCGCGTAGCGCGGTTGTAAGCTCCGTTACTGCGTTGTCGTATCTCCCCGCGTCCCCCAACGCTTCTCCCAGGCGCGCACGCAAATGGATTGCGCGTGGAGTGAGCGAAACGGCCTTCCGATAGGCTTCAATCGCGTCGACGGGAGTCTTCAACCTCATGCGGAGATCGCCGAGCGTCCGCCACGCCTCTCCCTTCGAAGAGTCGCTCTTTAGGCCGTCCTGAAGCAATCTGGCTGCTTGTTCGATCCGGAATGTTCGCCCAAGGATGGACGCGAGCAGAAACTTGGGCTCGGCATTCTCCGGCCACAATTCCACCGCCTTGCGAGCCGTTTGTTCTGCCTTTCTCCAGTCGCTTGCTGCGATCGCCGCGCGAACAAAGCCAGTCCATGCCTCCATTCTGGTGGGAGCGAGCTCCATCGCGCGGGCATATATTCTCTCGGCTTCCGGAAACCGGGCATTGGCCTCCTGCCGCTTCGCCCACTCGATCACAAACGGATAAGACGTGTCAGGGGCGGCAGCCGCCTTCGCTACGTCCTGGTCTGTCAAATGCGCCGCGCGCCACCTATCAAAGGAATTCGTCGTGAGGATTCGGACAACCAGAACCACCGCAATAATCAGGAAACCGGCGAGGATTAAGGTTACCAGTCGCCGGCGAGGGGCGGACCGGATATCTCCGGAAGACTCATTTGAGGATGCGTTCATGATTGCACTCGTTACTCCGGCGCCTGGCCGGCGCCGCATGTCCCTTCGAAGGTTCTTCGGGGATATGTGTACGCTACGTGTACTATCAGCGTACAGCTGCAACCGGCCTGCCCATGCCTTCGACGATTGCAGTACGCCGATCGATGTATGGAACCGGAAAGTCCTCCGTTTTGCCATCAGACCATCTGACGCGCGCCGAGTCTACCAGATGGACTGCGCCAAGGCCAAAGTGGATGATGGGTGAGCTGCTCGATAGATAGCTCGACGCTGGCGAGACATCCTGGACCCAGATATTGTGGCCAGACTTCACAGTTACACGAGCGCCGTACGCAAATCTGTTCGGCGGCGTGCCGTGAAGGTCTAATTGTAACCAATGTGCGGTACCCACGGTGAGGTTGTGAAGCAGGAGCGGGGCAGCATTCAAGTCTACCACCAGTATATCGACTCGGCCGTCGTTGTCGAAGTCCGCGGTAGCCAGACCGCGACCGAGAATTGGCTTCACAAGCGAGTCGCCCGCATTTGCAGCTATGTCCTGGAATCGCTTCCCGCCGAGATTGTGAAACATCATAGTTGGTTGCAAGCACGTATGCCCAGGGTAGATTCGATCCACATTGTCGTACACATGTCCGTTTGCCACCACAATATCCGGCCAGCCATCATTGTCGATGTCAATGAACTTGGTTCCAAAGCCGAGTGGCTTACGTGTGGGTTCGGCTAATCCGGTGCGGACACTCATGTTCTCGAAGTAAGCGCCCTTGTTCTGGTAGAGCGAATACGGCTCGTCGGAAAATGCGCTGGTGAACAGATCCGGGCGGCCGTCCCTATCGTAGTCAGCCCAATCGGCGCCCATCGACGCCTCAGCTTCCTGGTTGACACCTACGGAAACGCCCTGCGGGACCGCGGTGTTCTTGAAACGGAGGCTGCCTTCGTTGTGCATAAGGTCGGCTGGAGTGCCGTCGTTCCCGATGTAGAAGTCTATCTTGCCATCATTGTCGTAATCGTTAAATGCGACCACCAGCGATTTCCCATGTACGTGCTGAGTGCCGCCCGTGTTGTCCATTCCTGAACCCGAGGTCGCGTTACTAAATCTGCCGTCGCCGATATTCCTCCACAGTTCCGGGAACTCCGGCCGGTAGGTAGATGGCGCGCATCCACTCTTGACGCTTGGCACGAACTCGCAATACTGAGGCTCATTCGGGCCGAAAACCACGTAGTTCAACAGTACGAGCGACATCCTCCCCGAGCCGTCCAGGTCCATGAATCCCGCGCTCATCCCCCAACGATTGTGATTGGTGGGGTCGAGTCCGGAACCAACCGTGGCGTCCACGAAATGCCGACCATCCAAGTTCCGCAGGAGTGCGATGCA
>JBBQVV010000591.1:0-3017 GCA_038211235.1 Chthonomonadales bacterium
CGTGTCGTCGTCGGTGGTGGGTTCGCAGCCGGCGTTTGCGATGCCTTGGCACTTCCAGCGTCACGGGATCGCCCATCGAGTTCAGGGTGATTCCGGGCACGGCTCCCGTCGCGCCGTCCAAAGCGCCCCGTGAGGCAACCGCGGTTGGAACTACGGCGGGGTCCGCGAGATTGAGCGACGCTACCGTTGCCTCGTCGGTCGGCTGTTCCAGCGTGCCCGTTACAACGATCGCATGGGGAACCGGGCGAGACGGCAGATTCCTATCGGTGTGCCCGGTGACCATGATCTTCTTATCGTAGACCAGCGATGTCGAGAATCCCGAGTCGAGCAGCACGGCCTCCTGCACTCCCGCCTCGACGGCGGCCTCCGCCATCTTTGTTGTGCTCACGACCGTCAGCGTTGCCCCGAGGACGATCTCGCCCTTTCGCGTGACGCCGAAGAACGCCCGTCGACGCGTGTCCTGGAAATCTCCGGCCGAGTACGGCGTCAGATCCTCTTCCGTGCGCGCGACGCCGTTGTGGACGATCCAGGCGCCGGCAAGGAACAGATCGGTGTAGTCCGGCATGAAGGCTCGAAACACGTCCGCGGCGTTCATCGTGCCGGGCTGAAACGGGAAGATGGCGATCTTTTTCGGTCCCCACATGACGATCGGCCGGTTGACGATCCTGGTCAGCCGGTAACTGTCGGTTTCAGGCTGGAACTCGGGGTCCTGTGTCGTCTGGCTCGGGCCGATCAGCATGCCGCCGGTTCCGATCAAGCGCGCATCCGCAAAGAAGGTCCCGTTTATGCCGGCTACGCCCCCGGCCTCCTTTACGAAGTCCCCTACGCTCTGGCGAACCGCAGCTCTCCGGGAGGACGGAGCGCCTCCATGAACGATCCCCATTGGTATCTCCGCATAGTCCTTCAGCTCAAGGCGCACCGGGCTGTCTGCAGCAAGCGGCTGCTCGTAGAGCGCGGTAGCGATCTTGGCGGTCTTGCAATCCTCCCATGCCTTCGTGAAGCGCGTGTGGACATAACGGTTCAGCGCGAGTATGTCAGGCGACTCCTCGACTGGTCCATTGTCGATCGTGAACGCCATCGTGTAGCCTATCTTGCGGGCCAACTCCCGTGTCGTCGCATCTTGATTGCCATCCGGATATGCGAGATAGGGCACGGTGTGACCGAGTTTAGATTCCAGCTCCAGCTTCGAGCCAGCGAGCTCCCGCTCCTGGTCCTCCGGGGCCAATTTGCGCATATCGTCCGGGTGCGACATCGTGTGTGAAGCGATGGTTACCAGACCCTCTCTGTCCAGCTTTAAAAGCGTCTCCCAGGTCATCTTCGGATGATCGCTCTTCTTGTCGCCGACATAGTTCGTATGGACAAACATGGCCGCCGGGATGTTGCGCGCTCTAAGCAGCGGATAGGCGATGTCGTAGAATCCCTGGTAGTTATCGTCAAAGGTTAGCACGATGGCATTGTCGGGAAGGGCATCGCCGCGAACCAGGTGCTTATGCAGTTCAAGAAGTGAAATCGGATGCGCGGCGTGTACCTGAAGGAAGTCCAACTGCTCGGTGAGGAGAGCCTTTGTGCAGTCAAACCAGACGGACCTGCGACCTCTCTTTTCGATGACGTCATGATACATTATCACGGGGATTCTGGCCGCCTGCGCCCGCACGGAGAGCTGTGCGTAGTCGTCGGGCCGGAACGGTTCGGGTTCGGCGCTGGATGCACGTGGAGCGGGCGCCGGAGCGCTCGCTTGCTCAGGCTGCTTGAACGCATTGCAGCCGGCGCCTGCCAGGCAGGCCGCCAATAACGCGACCAGCGCAATGCGGCACGTCTTACGATCCGTCAACAGTAATCTCTCCCATATTCCGCGCTCAGGCCGCGCCCTTCTCGTCAGTCAGCCACTCTTGTTCGCGGGCGCCTGTCCGGCGCGCCGCAGCTTGCCGGTAGGGCCGATGCGGTTCGCGCGGAGGCTTAGCGGCTGCATTCCGGCCAGTGACTCATCATGGATTTCGACCGGTCTCTCAGGCTCAACGGGCTTCTCAACAATAATCGCGATCACGAACCCGATTAGCGCGCCGATGATCGTCGCCGCAACCAGGCGTCCCCATGATTCGGAAAGCGGTCTCTCTCCGAAGCTCCAATATACCAGAAGGAAGGCCCGGCCGGCGAGCGCTCCGCCAACAACGCCGGCAATGAAGGCCCACCCCCGTCGCAAGTGCGGGACCCGGCCACCGAGTGCGCAGCCTAATACCGCGGCAAGGAGCGCCAACCCGGCGGAGTGCGCCAAACTGGGATGGAGCTTTTCGATGATTCCTGGCAGAATGGCATAGAGTGTCTGCCCTAGAAGCCCCGCAACGACACCCCAGAGGGCCGCCGTCACGACAATGCGCGTCACCTTTGCGCGAGGGAGGAATCGGCGCTGGTAGACGCGGCGGTAGAACAGATGCAGTCCGCCGAGGAGGGCGGACGCTAACGCGGCTGCGAGCATCGAAGCCCAGGCCGCCATCACAAAGAGTGGCCGCCAGAAGCGAGGCGGCAGGCCAAGGAACGCGGCCGCGGAAGGATCGACGGTGAACTCGCAGATGCGCTTGCTCAACCCCCCTTCGACGTGATCGGCGTGCGAGATCGCGCCGGAGAAGGTTTGGATGCGGCCGTAGCGCTTGACAGTCACCTGGTAGGGAGTGGGATCGCTTCCGCCGTGGCGTGCAAAATGATCAATGTTGACGGTATAGTGACCGATCGGCGCCCGGCCATGCGGCCAGAAGATGTGCTCCACCGGCTCAGTCGTATAGTCGCCGTGTGCGTTCTGATCTACGTCGAGCACGCCTTCCGTAGCTGGCGGTCCGGGCTCGCCGTCCGGCCCACGCTGCATCAACATAGGCGTGCCGTAAAACACGTGCGCGCCATGTGGGTCGATACAGTGAAGGTCCAGATCGTTAAGGTTGTTCCAGGTGAGTGTGATCTCTACGTCGCCTGACTTAGCGTTTGCTTCGCGAAGGCGCCGTTTAGTATCGTCTCGGGCATGACTGAAG
>JBBQVV010000592.1:0-2992 GCA_038211235.1 Chthonomonadales bacterium
GAAGGACGTGGCTATTCAGATCGCGAAGGGCCGTAAACGGGCCTGCCTATCCTGGCCCGTCGCATAGCGTGCGAATGGCGATGGCCCAACCCGGTTCGCCGGCCCTCCCAAGGCCGTGGCCCGCTCCATTTATGGGCGGGCTTCAGCGTCTTCCCCCACCGGCAACCCGACGCGATGGTATACTACAACGTCTACTATGGAGCACGGAAAGCTTGACTGCGGACATCGCGGCATTAAAGCTCATCGCAGATTATACCTTTGGCGGAGACCAGCCGCAGTCCAATGAGTCCCTGGCGGCCGGGCTAGAGGCCAATCACCCGTAACAACCGTCAAGGCTCTCCCCTTACCGAGGAGCGGAACGCTCAATCGGAGCGTTGCGATCGTCGCTTTCGATTGGTGCGGCATCGTGTCTCCCACCATTTGGGCAAGCCGGATATTCGGAGGTCGGCAATACGCCGATGACACTAACAATCGAATTGACGATGGAACAGCAGGAGCGGCTTAACGCCGAGGCGCAGGCGCGGGGCACGGATGCGGAAGCCGTGCTGCGCGACCTGGTGGAAACGCTGCCTGCTCGGTCTACGATACCGAAGAGCTGGGGCGCCCGCGTTCTGGAAGAATGGAGAGCGGCCGGTGTGATCGGCCCGTACGGAGACCCGAGCCAGGATAGCCCGGAGACTGCCCGCGCTCTGCGTGAACGCCTGGAATCGGAACTCTTCCCATCGGAATCTGATGCTGCTTGACACCGATATCCTCATCGATCTCGATCGCGGTCATGCGTCGGCACTGAGATGGTTTGCCACGTTGACCGAAGCGCCGGCCGTGAGCGGCTTCAGTTCGCTGGAGTTGGCGTAGGGGGCGAAGGACAAAGCGGCGCTAAGGAGGGCTCGGATCCAATTGGCGCGCTTTCAAGTCGTATGGCCCACCGTGGACGACATGACACGCGCGCTGGAACAGTACGCCGATCTGCGTCTGTCGCACGGCCTCAACCTGCTGGACTCCCTCATCGCAGCGACGGCGATCGGCCGCGGCGAAATGCTGGGTACCTTCAATCTAACGCATTTCCGCGCGGTACCGGACCTGGTGACGGTTCAGCCCTATGAGCGGTGAGCGGCACTGTCCATCGATCTCTAGAAGCGTGATGCAGAATTAGGTTTTGAGCGCGGCCATGGTATGTGCATTCCTTCCTGTGAGGAGCCAGAGCAATGCCCTGGTGACTGATTTTTTTGCAAACACCGCCAGGCTTCAGGAGCTGATTCTCTACCTCGCACAGATGTCGGAAGGCGACCCCTCCTTCGGCGCCGTAAAGCTAAATAAGATCCTATTCCACAGCGACTTCGCCTACTACCTGAGCCATGGACGGTCGATCAGTAGTCAGGAGTATCAAAAGCTCAACGACGGACCGGCGCCAAAGCAAATGCTTCCGGTCCTCGAAGAGCTTAAAGTGAAGAGCGCCCTGGCGATCGCAGACCGCATCTATTTCGGACATATGCAGAAGCGGCCGGTTGCCCTGCGGGAACCAGATTTGACAGAGTTCAGTGGGCAGGAGATCGCAGCGCTAGACTCCTATAGGGACCAAACCTGCACCATTTGTGTCAAGTTTGGCGTAGACGGGTACATCTCGTCGGTCTGAGGCAGAGCCTCGCTAGACTTCACCGTCAGAACCTTCTATCGACGGAGCGCCAGCGAAATCAGTGAATCCTCTCATGAGTTCATTGGCTGGAAGGCGGTGAAACCTGGCGAGACCATCCCTTACGAGTCGGCGCTGATCGATGAGACAGAACTCACGGAGTCAGAACGTGCCTGGGCGCTCGATACAACCGGCATGGAGGACTTGCTGGCTCTATGAGCGATGAGCCCGTTCCAGTTCACAAGTCCGAGCACTTCCTCGAGCGCGTCAGCGAGATAGTTCCCGCCGAGGAAGCGAGACTGACTGTGCTGCGGGCTAATCGCTTTGCGGAGACTGCCCCGCTGCGATACGTAATTTAGGGCAGGAGGAAAGCAGCACGCAGGCCAGAAATCGCTGGGACACAAAACGCCTGCGCCCTTCTCCCGCCGGTACGGTATACTATAATGTCTACTATTGGGCTGCCGGAGCAAGGAGCGCGCACGTGGGCGAATTCAAACTGATCTCCGACTATAACCCTGGCGGCGACCAGCCGCAGGCCATCGAATCACTGGCGGCCGGCCTTGGCAAGGAGATGCGGTACCAGACGCTCCTTGGCGCGACAGGTACCGGAAAGACATATACGATTGCACAGGTGATCCAGAAGGTGCAGCGGCCGTCGCTAGTGATCGCACACAATAAGACGCTCGCCGCGCAGCTCTGTTCGGAGTTCCGCGAGTTCTTTCCCGAGAACGCCGTCGAGTTCTTCGTAAGCTACTACGACTACTACCAGCCCGAAGCATACATACCCCAGTCCGATACGTACATCGAGAAAGACAGCCAGATCAACGACGAGATCGATCGCCTCCGACACTCCGCCACGCAGGCGGTGCTCGAGCGGCGCGATGTGATCGTGGTTGCGTCCGTCTCGTGCATCTACGGTCTCGGATCGCCCGACGAATATAAGAAGATCGTTCTGCTCTTCAAGCGAGGCGACCACTACGAGCGCGAAGAGGCTCTCCGACGCCTGATCGACATGCAGTTCACGCGCAACAACATGGAGCTGCAGCGCGGCACGTTTCGCGTGCGCGGAGACACGCTTGAGATCCAGCCCGCGGACGAAGAGATCCTCATTCGCGTGGAGTTCTTCGGCGACGAGGTGGAGAAGATCACCATTGCCGACCCACTGACAGGCGAGCTGATCGGCGCCCGCGACGCGATAACGATCTTTCCAGCGTCCCACTTCGTTACCTCCGAGGAGCGGCTTAAGGGCGCCATCAAAGAGATCGACCTGGAGATGCAGGAGCGAGTCGCCTACTTCAAGGCGCGCAATGAGCTGATCGAAGCACAGCGGATCGAGCAGCGCACCCGGTTCGACATCGAGAT
>JBBQVV010000593.1:0-2948 GCA_038211235.1 Chthonomonadales bacterium
GCATGGTGATCGTCGCCGACGGCACCCCCGCTGCGGCCATCCGTCTCCAGCGCGTCCTGACCACCGACCCCGGCATGGGCATCATCCGTCACGCCGACGCCGGCTATGAAGATGCGATCGACAATGCCGGCAAGCACGGAATTCGTCTACCGATGAGGGAAAAGGCCATTAAGCATCATGTCGATTGATCTCATCATACGAAATATCGGTCAACTCGTCACGCTAGCCGGCCCAAATGCCGCCCGCCGGGGAATCGAACAATCCGTGCTTGGCATTGTTGCGAACGCCGCGGTTGCAATAGGCGACGGTGAGATCATTGCCACCGGTCCGGACGCTGACATTATGGCGTTAGCGCGCAACGCTGAGTACGTGCGGGTGCTCGACGTCGGCGGATGCCTCGTCACCCCAGGCCTCGTCGACGCCCACACGCATCTGCCGTTCGCCGGCACGCGCGAGCGCGAGTTTGAGATGCGGTCGGCCGGCAAGAGCTATGCCGAGATCCTGGCGGCCGGCGGAGGCATCCACGCGACCGTGGAGGCCACGCGGGCGGCATCATTCGACGATCTGCTAGCGGCAACCCGAGAGCGCCTAGATCGGATGGTCGCTCTCGGAACCACCACGGTCGAGGCGAAGAGCGGGTATGGCCTCGATCTGACTACCGAGATGAAACAGCTCGACGTCCTTCGCGCGCTCTCCGCCTCCCACCCGATGGACATTGTCCCCACCTTCATGGGCGCACACTGCGTGCCGGCCGGCCAGACGCCGGAAGCTTATGTCGATTTCGTCTGCAACGAAGTCATTCCAGCCATTGCCCAGTCATACATCAACGCCATTCGACCTCCCGGTCCGGTCCCCCCAGGATTGGGGGTTACGGGGCCGGGGCCGCCCGCCGGTCGCGTAGCCATGGGCGTTAGGGGGCCGGAGCCTCCCGTCGGTCGTATGGCGTTGGGGGTTAAGGGGGCGAATCCGGTCTTCTGCGACGTCTTCTGTGAAACCGGCGCGTTTACGCCGGAGCAGAGCGAGCGCATCTTACGAACGGGACAGCAATACGGAATGCGGTCCAAGATCCACGCCGACGAGCTATGCGATTCCGGCGGCGCAGCGCTGGCCGCCCGAGTCGGAGCAATCTCGGCGGATCATCTGCACTGCGCCTGCGAAGCCGGCCTCCACGCAATGGCCGACGCGGGCACCATCGCGGTCCTGCTTCCCGGCACGGCCATATTCCTTGGCCTCTCCCATCACGCGCCGGCCCGACGGATGATCGAGATGGGCATTCCCGTGGCCGTGGCGACCGATTTCAATCCCGGCTCATGCTACTCCGAATCGCTTCCGCTGATGATGACCTTCGCGTGTACGCAGCTTGGCATGACGCCGTCGGAAGCCCTCACTGCCGTGACCGTCAATGCGGCGTGGGCGATCGGAATGGGCGAGATTGTCGGCAGCCTCGATCCGGGAAAGCAGGCGGATCTGGTAATCTGGAATGCGGACACAGTCCAAATGCTCCCCTATCACATGGGGGCCAATCTAGCACAAACAGTAATCAAGCGAGGACAGATCATTCATGGCGGAACTCATTGAGTGCGTCCCCAATATCAGCGAAGGCGTCCGGACGGAAGTCGTTGACGCGGTAGTCGACGCGCTCTCGTCCATCCCCGGAGCGGTGTTACTCGACCGGTCGAGCGATGCCGATCACAACCGTACGGTCCTCACCTTGGCAGGCACGCGCGAAGGGCTGAAAATAGCCATCCGGGCTCTTTACGCGGCGGCTATTCCGGCAATTGATTTGCGCGCGCATAAGGGTGGTCACCCGCGCATGGGAGCCGTCGATGTCGTTCCATTTATCCCGATCCAGGGCGCGACCATGGCCGATTGCGTCGCGCTTTCGCGGGAAGTCGGGGAGATGGTCGCAAACGAATTCGACGTGCCCATGTTCCTCTACGCCGACGCAGCCGTGTCCCCTGAGCGTAAGATCCTGGCGAATATCCGCAAAGGGGAGTTTGAAGGACTGGCGACCAAGCTAGCGGACCCTGCGTGGAAGCCCGACTACGGCCCGTCGACCCCCCACCCGACGGCGGGAGTGACGGCCATCGGCGCGCGTTTCTTCCTGATCGCCTACAACTTGCAGCTCGACACAGCCGACGTCAAGATTGCGAAGGCGATTGCAAAAGGGATACGGGAAAGTTCCGGCAGCATGACCAATGTACAGGCAATGGGGTTGTACCTGCCGGGTCGCAATCAGGCGCAGGTTTCCATGAACCTGCTCAACTACGAGAAGACGCCGATTCACCGCGTCCAGGAAGTCGTCAAACTGGAAGCCGCCCGTTACGGCGCGCACGTTGTCAGCGCGGAGATCGTCGGGCTGATTCCGCAGGCCGCCCTCTTGAACAGCGCCGCTCATTACTTGCAGATTGAGAATTGGAACCAGGGGCTTGTGCTTGAGAACGCGGTGTGGTCGAAGAAGGAAATGGCCGATGGATGACCTGTCCGACCTCCCGCTCTCGGCTCTCCTGACCCGCTTCTCCGATGCGTCCCCTACCCCCGGCGGCGGCAGTGCATCGGCCCTCGCCGGCGCGGTTGGCGCGTCGCTCGTCGCGATGGTCGCCGGGCTGTCCGGACGCAAAGCGACGTCGGACGCCGCACGCGACGAACTCGCACGGTTAGAACAAGCCGCCCTCGCCCTGGCGTCGGACCTGCGCGACGGCATCGCCCGCGACGCCGCCGCTTACGACGCCGTCCGGACTGCGTTCGCATTGCCGAAGGCTACCGACGTCGAGAAAGCGATCCGCAAATCGTCGACTCAGTCCGCCCTCAAGCAAGCCGCAGACACGCCGCTCGCCATTGCCGAGACCTGCCTGCGATGCGGTGACCTCGCTTTGGAAGCCCTCGAAAAGGGCAACCCGAACGTCATCACCGACGCCGCCGTCGGTCTCCTCCTTGCGCTCGCGGCG
>JBBQVV010000594.1:0-2930 GCA_038211235.1 Chthonomonadales bacterium
CTTGGCGAGCACCTCACCCTGCTTCACCGGCGCGCCTTCACGTTTGACCAGGTAGTCCAGCCGGCCGCTTACCTTTGGGGCAATCTTGACATTGAATGGCGCCGCGACGCTTCCCACCCCGACGTACGTCTGAACAATGTCGCGAAGCGTAACGGGGGCAACGGTTACGGGAGGGGGAGCCTTTGCCGCTGCCACTCGCGCTCGTGCCTGGGACTGCTCCTCACTGCTCTTCTGATGGAAACGCCACGCGATGAAACCGGCTATGAGGGCAAAACCGATGAGAATGAAAACCCAGCGCTTCATAGGACGCAATTTCCTTCACGGGAGTGAAAAATTGATGGACATGAACGATCCGATTTGGTTTACGAGCGTATGTTACGGAAAGTTGCGAAAAAAAATCGGCAGGCCGCCATGGGTCTGCCAAGCAGAAAGCTTGTTGGGATCGATTCGCCTCGTTGCGGAACCGAATCTTGCTGTATAGGGGAGTGTACACGAAGTCATCACACTGAAGTGACGATGACTTTGAACCGCACGCGCTACCGAGAAGCGGTGGGGCTGGAGAAACTGAGGCTGCGTACCAGTCCGTCCAGGAGTGCCTGGCGTTCCGCGAACCGGTCGGCTTGCGTTCGCGCACTCACGACATACGCCTTGCCACGATGCGTATTGACGAGCACGATCGACTCCGTTCGAGTGTTCGGGTGCGTCCGATCGATGCCGCGAAAAGTGGCGATTTGAGCGGCGTCCTTCTGGCGAGCCAGGTCATATCGCGATACCAACTCTACATTGTTGTAGTGGGAAGGGACGTCGTTTTGCACCTTCTGCATGATCTCCGCGGCGGATTCGCCATCCTTCACCGGTAAGACAGCGACCGCCAGGCGCTCAACACTATCCTCCTCCGCCTGAAAGTAGTACACCTTACTGCCCGGCTCGGGCGAGAAGCTGTCCGTCCTCCAGCCGTCGAGATAGCGAACGTCGAACCCTTCGGCGCCGTGATACGTTGCGATACGGTCCACTGCGGCGACCGCGGTATATTGTACGTGGACCTGGGCGGGCTTGACGTCTGGCTTCGCGGGATTCGGCGGCGGCCGATACCAGACGTCGAAGGTGTACTTCGTTGTCTTTTCCGGATGGTCCGTCAACTGGGACTTGCCCGTAACGACGGCGCCCTTGCCGAACCTTCCGCCGGAAACCAGGACCCTGATTCCCGTAAAATACCATCGAAGCAAGATTGGTTGCCCAGGCTTGGTAATACCGGGCTCAACGGCGACTGCCCGCGGTTCCAGTTCCGCATGGCTCAATTGGCAGGCGGTCACCGTGGACAAGCAAAATGCTATGAAAACGAGCGGACGCATTGCAGGAACTCCATGAAGCAGGCAACCTTGATGAGGCCGGGCATTAGCCGCCTTCGCCGCGGCCATTGGCGGATTAGACACCACAAGTACAAGCGAGGTGACATGCATATTTTATGCCGCAGGGAAACTTGACATTGCGGGCAGGCATCATGCCAAAGTTCGCCTCGAAGATGCGATGCTAAAGGAAAAATGAGCCGCTGACGGGAATAGGCGCGGTGCCGTCGCGCGTTCGGCGCGACCACCGACTGCCGGAAATGCCGATATGCCCAATATCTCGACAGACCAACCTTACAGGATGGCTCAATTGGCGAACGGACCGCTGCGCGCGCCGCGGCCGGATATCCGGCCGCCGAACCCAAACCACGCGCCACCGGCCTGGATGTTTCTCGTCGCTATCATCACGCTGGCCGCCTGTGCAACCGCCATCGCCCTCTGGGTGAGGCGCGGACCGTACCGGGCGTGGAAGGCCTTTGCAGCGGCTATCGGCGGTGAGTTCCGCTCGGCAGGCGGGTTGGCGCCCCAACTGGTCACCGGCGAGGTGCGCAGCAGGCCGTTCATGCTGGAGACTGCTACCAGCCACGAGGACGATGCCGGCTACTACCATACTCGAGGACGAACGCCCATCAAGAACAGGGCAAGTCTGATACTCGGAATACGGCGAAAGAGCCTTCTTGAAGAGGTTCAGACACGAGGCGAGCCATCGCCGTACGAACTTGACGACCCGGATTTCGCTCGTCACTTCAATATCTACTGCAACGATTCCGTGAATCTTCCGGCCGTCCTGACGCCGGAGGCCCGGCGCGAGCTGCGGCGATATCACGACGTGGAGATCTATGTCCGAATGGCTGAGATGGAGTGGCGGAGAGGCGGGGAGGAGCGCGATCTGCGAACCATCGAGCGATTGACCGGGCTCCTCATCGACATGGCCGACGCGATCGACGCTCTGCCGGTTAGAGGGCGATCTCTAACCCAGGTATTGGCCGACGAGAAGGTGATCGAAAAGGGAGTCTGACCATCAGCGATCCTATGCGCCGTTACGTGGACAAGCGATGCAAACCAATCGTGATTTGAGATCAGAGTTAGCGCTAGGAGCCCGCCAATAATCGCTTGACACGCTTCAAAAACAGTGTTACACTGACCTATCGGTTCTTGTATGAGAAGATTGGGCGCGCCTATTCCAACGCTGCCGTCGAGCGAGGGCTTCTAGAGACTCCTCCGATCCGCACTGTTCCTGGGTTCCGTATCCACCTTCGATGCCGCGAGAATCGGGATTGCGAGGCCCTGGTCCTCGCTCGTTGAGTTCCGGCTCGAGCCCCGCATCGAGGTGAGGGCCTGTGTTCCGTGCAGGAAAGGAGCCATGACCCATGGCAAAGCGCATCTACGTCGGGGGATTGCCGTACTCGGCGACTGAGGGAGATCTGGAGAGCCTGTTCTCAGCTCAGGGTTCTGTAAACAATGTTACCATCATCACCGACCGGTATACCGGGCAGGCCAAAGGCTTCGGATTTGTCGAAATGGACGACGACGCCGAGGCGGAGAAGGCGATCAGTGCGCTTAACGGCACCCAGATGGGCGGTC
>JBBQVV010000595.1:0-2923 GCA_038211235.1 Chthonomonadales bacterium
TGTGGATGTGGCCGAACGCCCGGATTTCGGTGATGGGTGGCGAGCAGGCAGCAAGTGTGCTGCTGCAGATTAGAATGGATCAGCTTAAGGCGCGCGGAGAATCGCTGAATTCCGAGCAGCAGGTCACATTCAAACAGCCGACACTGGATTCTTACGAGCGTGAGGGAAACCCGTACTTCAGCACCGCCCGCCTCTGGGACGATGGAATACTCGATCCCGCCGATACTCGGGTGGCAATCGGACTCGGAATCGATGCGGCCAGCCGTACGCCTCCGGCGCCAACACGCTTCGGGGTCTTCCGCATGTAAGCTTCGCGGGTCCGCGTGCCACTGCCTATTGCCTACGTCGGACCGTCCGTTGCCTCTCGTCCAGGGAAGCCTGCTCGCGCGCCTGCCGCAACGAACAGCACGACGCTAAGCCCGACGAACCAGTCTCCAAACCTCGTGTAGATCGTACGCATATCTCGAAGGTGAAGCCGCTGTAGGAGGAAGCATGTGGTGTGCATCGGGGCGCGAGCCAGAATACGGCCGCTGGCGTCGATGGCGGCGGTCACCCCGTCCGTGGTCGCCCGGGCGACATCCCTCCGATTCTCGATTGCGCGGAAGACCACAATTGCAAGATGCTGCTCCATTGCCGCGTCGCTGTGAAACCAGGAGTCGTGGCTAGGCGTGACCAATAGGTTAGCCCCCCGCGCGGTCATCGTGCGGGCATAGTGAGGGTAGACCGACTCGTAACAGATAAAGGGGCCAACATTGATCCGACCGTATTGCGGCGTATCAAACGCCATCGGTATAAGGCTCTTGCCCGGAGTTAAGTCGGTATCGAAGAACTGAAACTGCTCTTGAATTCTCGCCGGAATCTGCGCTCGAAAGGGAATGTATTCGCCAAAGGGCACGATACCCTGCTTGTCAAATCGCTCCGGTTTCACGCTGTCGGGGGTAAACAGCAGCGCGGAGTTTGTCTCGATCGCGCCGTCCAGGATTCGGCTGCCGGTGAGAATTCCGCTCGAATATTGGTCGGCGAGTCCCTGCAGGATGCCGCGAGAGGTCGGATCGTTGTATGCGTCGCCGGGTGCTGCGGTCTCTGCCCAGACGTATAACGCGGGCTTTGGATTGGAATGGGTGTACGCGGCTCGCGTCAGCGATTCGTAAGTCGCCACCTTCGACCGAAGGAGATTCACGCCGTGTTCGTAATCGAAGTTGCCCTGCATCAATGCGACGTCGAAGGGCTTCCCGTCACCCAGGTGCTGAATGCGGAGGCCCCCGGCAAGGCCTGTCAAGCCCAGGATCCCAATACTGCCCGCAACCCAGCGCCGGCTTCGCGGCTCATGGCGACGCTGCCAGGACTCCGCGATGCTCCCATTGAAAAGCAGTATCAGGAAGCTGACGCCCAGCGCGCCGGTAACCTCCGCAATCTGGATAATTGGGATAACCCGGTACTGTGTATAACAGACCTGGGCCCACGGCACCGACAGTGTGCCAACGCTGCGGAGCCACTCCATCAGTACCCATGCGGTCGCGGTTCCGATTATCCTCCAGGCGCCCGTTGTCCGTCGCGCGATCCACCAAGCGGCCGTCGCCCAGAGCGCATAGAAGATCGCCGCAAGGAGCGTCAATAGCAGCAGGGCAGCCCAGCCGATCGGCGACCCGGTCCATCCGACGATGGTCAGTCCGGTCCAGTACCAGGTCGGTGCGAGATAGGCCCATCCGAACAAGTACCCGCGGACTGCCGCCTGGCGCGGGCCAGTCGCCTCCCAAATGCAGACGATTAGCGGCGTGAGGCCGACCCAGGCGAGCGGCCATAGACCCGGCGACGGATGGGAGAGCCAGAGGAGCAGTCCGGAGAAGATGGCGAAGCGCCGTCCGTATCGGAACGGTATCCCGGAATGAGGCGTATCTTGGAAATGCGAAGCAGGCTTGGCGGTGGTCGCAGCGGGGTTTTCTTCCGTGTGGGTCACACTGTCTTTACACTTGGAAAGGCGATTAGGGTTCCCATGCAGCACGAGCAGTGTGCCATTGAATTGCAGGGGGAACACTCGAGTGCGGATGCCACGACGAGCCGTACCGGCGACGCCGACAATCTGATCCGTCTGATCAGGAGAGCGGCAAAGAGTCGCCGACGTGCATACGCCTGGATCGCTTCCTGGATTGCGGTTTCGATAGCCGCGACCCTGTTTATGTTCAGCCGTTTCGACACTCGGCTTAGCCTGGTGCTGTTCGGGGCGTCGGCGGGACTGATCGCGATCGCGCTAACGAGAGACGGGAATAGATGGCGACAAAACGCTCTCCTCGCGGCCTCAATGGGAGACATAAGGGCGATCGGTCCCTTGCTGACTGTCCTGAATGAGCGTGACTCGAGCGCCACCGACGCGATTGAGGATGCGCTCATCGATCTGCTTCCTGGGGTGGAACGGCTCGATCAGCTGTCGACGAACGCGCGCATGGAGCTAAATCGTCTTCTGCTCGACTTTGAGATGCCGGGACTAAGAGGTGGCCACAACGCGGAACTTGCTCGCGTGGCATTGGAACTGGTTGGTCGCCTGCAAGTCTGTTCATCTCTTCAAGCAGTGCGGCGTCTGGCGGACGGCTTTACGGCGACGCGGCCGGCGGCGGTGATTCGCGATCTAGCCACGGACATGCTGCCTGAACTAGAGCTGAGAGCCGGACTGCTTCGGGCCTCGGGAGCGAACGATATGCCTGCCCGGGCGTACCTGCGTCCAGCGCATACCGCAGCACTCTCAGTCTCTCCCGATCAGCTGTTGCGACCCTGCGATTCCGCTCAGCCCCTGCCTGACTGCCCCTGACTCCATTCCAAACTCCTACCGCCGCACCCGTAGACGCGGCGTCCCGCCGCGTCTACGCACCGTGCAACAGCGGCCACGGCGTCCCGCCCCGGTTCTGCCACGTGACACTGGGACGCAGAG
>JBBQVV010000596.1:0-2901 GCA_038211235.1 Chthonomonadales bacterium
GCGTGGCCTTCATCCTGTGGGAGCTCCATACGCCGCGCGCGATGCTCGACGTGCGCATCTTCGCCAATCTGGAATTCTCGGCGGCGGCGTTGATTGCGTTCATCTTCGGCGCCGGCATGCTCGGCTCGACCTACATCATGCCGGTCTTCGTGCAGACCCAGATCGGCTTCACACCGCTGTTGGCCGGGCTGATGATGATGCCGGCCGGCATCATGTTGGCCTTCATTTTTCCGCTTGCCGGGAGGATGGCCGATGCCATCCCCGCATCGACGATGATCATCGTCGGCCTGCTGCTGTTCTCGTTCGGCTTCGCGCTGATGTGCACGACCGATGTCGACACGACGTTCTGGACGCTGGTCGGCATGATCATGGTGTCGCGCCTGGGGCTTGGTTTCATCAATCCCAGCCTGAACGCCTCGTCGCTGAAGGCCTTGCCGCCCGAGAAGCTGCGGCAGGGCGCGGGCGTCGCGAACTTTATGCGCCAGCTTGGCGGCGCGTTCGGCATCAACCTGATGGTGGCCTTCTTCGACGTGCGCACGCGTTTCCATGCCGACGCTCTGACGGCCACGCAGGACTGGGGAAACTTCACGTCGGCGCGGTTGCTGACGCTGGTCGAACACTTGATGTCCCAGGCTCGCGGCCTTCCGCTGCAGCAGCAGAAGGCGGGTGCCTACGAGTATCTCGGCACCATCGTGCAGGCGAAAGCCGAAATGCTGGCTTTCTCCGACGTGTTCATCATCACGGGTGTCGTGGGGCTGCTGGCCCTGCTGCCAGCCGCTATGCTGTCCCGCTCGCAGCGGCGGGCGCGCAAGCTCGCGTGGCGTTGACCGTCTAGGAGACCAACTCGTACTCGAGGCGCGCCTGGTCGACGATTTTCACGAGATCGCCAAAGCAGCCTGACGGCAGGTTTGGGAATCCATCGACGGTCCAGTTCGGCGCCTTGCTGTCGCGGGGCGGGATGGCGCGCGGCTCCGGGGCGAGGCAACCGTCGAGTTTTGCATTACGTGCGATCGCGCGGTCGATGCGCTCCTGAAGATCGGCGCGAATTTCGCCGGCAGTGGCAGGCTTCTTGAGAGTAATGGGCTGCAGGTCGTCTGCACCGATATTCTGAAAGAACGTGTCGGGCATTTTACGGCTCCTTGATACGCGGGCCTTCTCGAGGGAGGCACAGTGTACACTACGCAGCCGGCGGGCGATGCGTGCCCGACCTGAGTCATGCCGTCGCACTTGGCGCAGGGCATGCGCAAAGACAACGAGCCTACACACGCTTCAGGTCTTTTCGCCCGGCGTCCTGCGCTATAAGACGCAATGCGGCTCGGATATTGCAGGCCGGATGTCGCGTCCGATGGAGTGGTCAATGTGGTTCGTATTCGAAGCCGAGTATCAGATCGAGGATGGCCGGGCCGATTGGAACAAGCCGATAACGGAAACCATGGCGTGGCATGGGCCTTTTCCCGACGGCAAAGCCGCCGACGAGGTTGCACGTGCGCGGATGTGGACGAGGATCGACATCTACGCCCACCGGGCGCGCGCCGTGGATATGACCGTCACCGAGTGACGTTGTCACAATGTCTATTGATACGGTCTGACGGCGGCAACGTCGGCGACATCGTTCGCGGTGGTCGGCGGCAGGAATGCCGCCACGTATGCTTCGTGCGGATCTCCCAATTGCCGGATCTTTGCCGTCAGCCCAAGGAAACGGCGCAGTAGTGCCGGTCCACCGAAGTCGAGCAAGCCTTGCAACAACGCTCGCTTCAATTTGCTGCGCGGCGGGTAGGTCACGTAGTACCGGGTGCCGCCCCACGCCTTGAACGCCTGATGAAGCTGCGGGATATATTCCAGTGCAATCGGAACACCGGACCATTCGTTGAGAAGCGCCATCATGGCGTTGCGCATGGCCGGTGCATACATGTCCCGATCCGGGCGAGGCAGAAGGATTGCCGACCATTTCAACCAGTAGCGATGAGGGGATGTGAGCCGCGCGGGGCTCTGATCCGTGGTCAGGCGGGGGCCGGAATGCATCCTTATGTAGTATTTGCCGGCCTGACGACCGAGGATGTGGCGCCCCGACAGGATCGCCTGCGCGAAGAGATCGAAGTCCTCGTTGAAGCCCAGGTCCTCATCCCAGCGGATCGTGTCGAACACGACGCGTGGCCAAAGGATCGTGGAGTGGCTCACGGTGCGAAGGCTCGTCGGCTCCAGGAACTCGTTGAGCGTGTCGGCATCGGACCGGAGCGAGGGCGCGCAGAACGTCTGAGCGAATCGGATCTCGCCATTCCTCACATGAAAGTCGCGCATCGGACCGGTGACGATTGAATTGGGAGGAGCGTCGCGCGACGTTTTAAGAAGCTCTTCAAGATGGCGCCGATGAACCACATCGTCATCATCGAGGAAAAATACCCATTCGCCGGTCGTGCTGGAGAGACCGGCGTTACGGGCGGCGCTGATCCCTCGGGGCACATCGTGCCGAACGATTTTCACTTCGGGAAACTCACGTCCCAGCATGCCGAGCGTGTCGTCGCTCGAAGCCTCGTCCACGACGACGACTTCGATGTTCTTCCACGTCTGGTCGCGGACGCACCGAAGTGTCGCGCGCAGAAAATCGATGCGGTTACGCGTCGGAATCACGACGCTGATCTTGTCGGCCACGGCTACCCCACTAGGGCAGTAGTTTAAGCCTCAGAAGCTCCGCTGCGATGCCTTCTGCGACAAGTTTGTTGCCGACTGCGCTGTGATGCCACTCCCCGTAGAGCTGATTCACACCCTGTGTTTTTAAGGCGGCATCCACGAGGCCAAAAGTGTCGTAGGTCTGGAGTCCCGATTCCGCTGCGCATTTCAGCACCGACTGGGACAGACGCTGTTGTTCGTCCGCCCACTTCTTGCCGTACGTCCACATATGTG
>JBBQVV010000597.1:0-2888 GCA_038211235.1 Chthonomonadales bacterium
ACATCCACAAAGATCCGGGACGTGCAGCTTTTGCATCCGCGGAGCATGAATATGGCGCCACCTGGATCGCCCTCTCACTTCGTCCCGATCGGAATGCAACCGGGCTCTCATCGATGCAGTGCGAGCCGGAGATAGGCGCTAGTCGCCGCTTCTACCGAGAAATCGCGTGCGCGGTGCTCAAGTCGTGTCTTATCGCATGGGGTGATCAAGGAATCGAGCATGGCGCACGCTAGCGACTCAGCGTTACCGGGGGGAACGAGTGCTCCATACTTACCGCATTCCAGTATCTCGCTGGGACCACTCCTACAGTCTGTTGAGATAACGCGCGTGCCGCAGGCGAGCGCTTCGACCAACGCCATTGCAAATCCCTCGAATATCGAAGATAGTACAAACGCGTGCGCCCGGCGCATGTATGGATAAGGATTTGCCTGGAACCCGGGCATCTCGAAGTCGTCCGCTGTGAGACCGGCGTCGCGGGCACACTGTTCAAGCACGGGGCGTTGATCGCCTTCACCTAAGATCAGAAGCCGGCATTGGGACTGGCGTCGCACGATGGAGAAGGCTTTGATTAGTGTCGGGTAGTCCTTGGGGACTACGAGTCGACCCACGGAAAGAAATACGGGCGGCTGATCAGGCTGAAGCCACGGATGATCGATCGGCTGGTCGGCCTGAGCTATTAACGCGTCGTCAACTACGGGATTGTAGATGGTGTGAACGTTAGTCAGCCCGCAGGACCTCAATATCGAAGCAAGGCCAGCGGAAACGGCCACGACGGCGTCCGCGGAGGGATACACCCGTGGCCGAAGCGCCATGATCGCTCGATCTTGAAGTGTGAACGACTGTGCCTTGTCTCGGCTAGTGTGCTCTACAATAAGCAGCCGGCAGGGAACTCGCGCGAGTCTTCGGGCAACCACTGCAACGATATTCGCGCCGCGCATATGCGATATCATTGCGGCGGGGCGCTCTCTGCGCATATAACGAACCAGGTTGGGCAGCGCCCTTAACAGCCTGCTTGCCGCAAGATCGACCACGGGCACGTGATTCGGTATCTGCGGCAATAGCCCTCCCTGCGCGGTACTGAGCACCAGGTCGACAGGTTGCCGCGCGGCGACCATGCCTCTGACAAGGTTTAGCGCAACGCGCTCGGCGCCGCCAATCGTCATCGTCGGTACGAATAGCGCGATGCGGTCTTGTTCGGTTCTATTCCCCATAAGTCGCCCAAGTCCCAAGAATTGTGGCGCTCCCAACGCAGCCACGGTCGAAGTGTTTCCGCTCTAGCCATGTACTCTCTGGTTACAGGCGGCTAGACACCAATCGTCACGGATCGATAATTTTGCGAGCGCCGCCACCTATAGTCCCGGCAGCTCACCTTGCAGATTACCTCGGCTTGCACCCTGGGAGGGCGGCGATTCGGCCGCGCCGGGCTGAGAACGAACGGATTTTGACATACGAGCGCCCACTTCGAAACGCTTCCACTGCAGGTAGAGAAAATGAAACTGTGCCCACGCCCACATGGACGTCAACTGCACGCGTTGGCGCGGACCATTGATCTCGGGAACGCCGGCATAGAAAAGCGGGACAATTGCCCAGACAATAACATACAGTGCCGTAATAGGAGACTTCCGCCAGAGATAGTACAGTCCGATCAGTGCAGGCACGAACATCAACCAGTGCAGGAGGGTCGGCAAAAACAGATAACTGAGCGCTTCGTTGATGTTCCACGGCTGCGGCGTCAATAGAAAATGCCCATAGCCCTCGATTACGGATGCTGCGCCCAAATTTACATGCCCGCTTCCCTTCTCGGAAGGAATGTGGGTAAAGAGAACTCCGCCGGCCACCGCGCTGATGACAAGCATGACAATTCTCGTGGCCCCTCTCTGGCGCAGCAGATTCCAGATCATCACGGCGACCAAAAGCAGCACCGGCAAATACAGGCGTATCAGGGTCATCAGAAAGACATAGCCGCTGACGCAGGCGAATTCGACTAAACGGTTGGGTTTAGGCTCGATCTTGGAGACGAGCCTGGCAACGTGATAGAGAAACGCAATAATGAATGTTACCAGAAAGATGTCTTTCAGATTCGGAAAGGACGTCCACGCCAGGATGTCCCAGTGCAGCAGAAAGAACACGAAAAGTCCCTGCGCATATCGCCTGTCAAAACCCGCGAGAAGTGCCGTCTTGTAGAGATACGTACCCGCTACAAAGCTAAGCCCCACGTTAAGGAAAACCGCGGCGTAGTGTTCCGGTCCGAATAGCGTGATGGCGAGCAGATTCCACCAGTTGTACAGGATGTGCGGGCCGGCCGCAACGACGCCGAGCTGCAGCAGGCCGTCGGGTCGAATAAGTACGGTCAGCGGGCCATAACCCATCGATTTGAGCCTGATCGCACCCGAAAGATAGCCATTCTCATCATAGGTCGTCCACTTACCGTCGAAGAATAGCGAGAAGTAGACGAATGGAATAAGGATCTTGATCGCGACGACAAACGCTGCGAGCTTAGTCGGAATAATCCGGCGCGCCGCCCAAAAGCTAAAGATCCCCACGGTTACTGCCGCAATAGCCAGGTTGGCGGACAATCCTTCATACATCGAACGCCGATTCACTTTCTTAGTACAAGAGGTGCGCCACTCGTGCAGGTGGCCGCAGTCGTCCGAGAGTCTGGCGGCGCAACAGTTAGCTGTCGCAGCTCGACATCGGAGTCTAGTTCAGATTGCGCATCACTGTGCACGGTCGGGAGCGGGATTGCTCTGCCGATGCAAATGGGCGGCCTCTACTCTTCGAAGTTGGATCGACACGGCAACAAAGACAAGGGAAACGCTTACGGCATAGACGAGCGAGGTCGATAGGGCGATGCCGGCGACGCCCATCACTCGCATGAGCAGTAGGTC
>JBBQVV010000598.1:0-2884 GCA_038211235.1 Chthonomonadales bacterium
CGCGAAACCTTGCAAGTCTGACGCGCTCAGACGGTCGGAGTGCCGAGAGCTTTCAGAAGCACCGCCGTGGTTTCCGGATCGTCGGCGTTGGACAACACCTTCCGCCCGGACTTGAGGTAATCGCGAACGGCCTCCAGGAAAATCGCCTGCACTACCGGCTTGGCCTGAGCGGGAGTGAGACCGGATTCGCGGAATTGCTCCGCCGCGAGAGCCGCCAGCGGACCGCACAGGGACGCCGTCGCGAGAGCGCGATAGTAGCGCGACTTCTGCTCCGGAAGAATGCGGATCAAGCGCGCCGCCCGCCCGATCACCGGCTTGAGACTCGACAGAGCCGCGCGGTGACCGTCGGCCAGCACCATGCGCTCCGGCCCGGGCGCGAGATTGATCGAGGCGGTATAAGCTCCATAAACCGCCAGCTGCTGAAGCGAGTCGCTCGCCAGGGGGGAATCGCACAGGATCACGCAACGCCCCGCCCAGTCCAACGGCGAATCAGCGAGCTCCTGGACCGTGTCGGGGAGCTGTTCATCCGGCACGCAAAGAAAAATCATCTGCGAGGCTTGCAGATCGTCGTAGCGGGCGACAGCAAATCCAGCCTGCAGCGTATTCGTGATCCGGCTCGCCACCCTCAGCGTCGCCGATTTTACCGGACCGATCCTCTCCTTGAAACCCGGAAGGTCAAGGATAAAGGAATTCATCAGCTTACCCGTCGCGACGATCGCGACCGGCTGCAGCTTCTTCATAGTTCTTAGGTGACTTCAAAGCTTTGATTTTATCTCGTAAGTGCGCCGCCTTTTCGAACTCGAAGTTGCGGGCCGATTCACGCATTTTATTCTCGAGATCGGCAATGAAACGGTCGCGCTGCTCCAGCGTAAGCTCTTCCGCCGGATCCTCGGGTTCCAGCGGAATCGTCACGTAATCCGCCTCAGCCATGGCGACCAGGCTCATGTCGATCGGTTTCAAAATCGACTGCGGCGTGATGTTATTGGCTTCGTTGTAGGCGACTTGAATCTGGCGCCGGCGGCCTGTCTCGTCGAGCGCTCGCTTCATGGAGTCCGTCATCACATCGGCGTAGAGGACGGCCCGGCCGTTGAGGTTCCGCGCCGCCCGGCCGATGGTCTGAATCAGCGATCCGCTGGACCGCAGGAATCCTTCTTTATCGGCGTCGAGAATCGCCACCAGCGAAACCTCCGGCAGGTCCAGCCCTTCGCGCAGCAGGTTCACGCCGATCAGTGCGTCATACTCACCCCGTCGGAGATCGCGCAGGATGCGGATCCGATCGAGCGTGCTCACTTCCGAATGCAGGTACGCGCACCGCACTCCGACCTCGGTGTAATACTCCGCCAGATCCTCGGCCATGCGCTTCGTAAGAGTGGTGACCAGCACTCGCTCGTTCACTTCCGTGCGCTTGCGGATTTCGTGGAGCAGGTCGTCCACTTGCCCGCGAATCGGCCGGATATCTACCGGCGGGTCGATCAGGCCCGTGGGCCGTATCACCTGCTCCACCACGACGCCGCACGTCTTGGTCAATTCGTATGCGCCCGGCGTCGCGGAAACGTAGATCACCTGGCTGACTCGGTTTTCGAATTCCTCGAACGTGAGCGGGCGGTTATCCAATGCGCTGGGCAAACGAAAGCCGAAGTTCACCAGCGTCTCCTTGCGCGAACGGTCGCCATGATACATCCCGTGCAGTTGCGGCACGGTCTGATGGCTCTCGTCGCAAAAGATCAGCGCGTCATGGGGGAGATAATCGAGCAGCGTGGGCGGAGCCTCGCCCGGCAAGCGTCCCGAAAAGTGGCGCGAATAGTTTTCGATCCCGTGGCAGAAACCGATATTGCGGATCATCTCCAGGTCGAACATCGTCCGCTGGTACAGGCGCTGAGCTTCCACCAGCTTGCCCCGCTTTTCCAGTTCCGGTTTCCACCAGTCCAGTTCCGCCGCGATGCTCGCCATGGCTTGCTCTTTTTGCTGCGAGGACATGACGTAGTGCGTCTTGGGATAGATCGGCAGGCGGGCATACGTCTTGCGGACCTGCCCCAGCAGCGGGTCGATCTGCGACAGTGAGTCGATCTCATCGCCCCACAGCTCAATGCGGAAAGCGTTGTCGTCGTACGTCGGGAATACTTCGATGACGTCGCCGCGTACACGAAAACTCCCGCGGCGGAAGTCGCCGTCGTTGCGCTCATACAGGATCTCAACGAGGCGCTGCGTGATCGCTTCGCGCGAGATCTTCTGCCCCTTCTCGAGCATGAGCAGCATGCCGTAATACGCTTCGGGAGAGCCAAGACCGTAGATGCAGGAGACGCTCGCGATGATGATGCAATCGCGCCGCTCGAACAGGGAACGTGTGGCCGAGAGGCGGAGCTTATCCAGCTCGTCATTGGTGGTCGATTCCTTCTCGATGTACACATCGCTCGAAGGAATGTAGGCCTCGGGTTGGTAGTAATCGTAATAGCTGACGAAGTACTCCACCGCGTGACCGGGGAAGAAGTTTTTGAATTCGTGATAGAGCTGCGCCGCCAGTGTTTTGTTGTGAGCCAGCACCAGGGCGGGCCGTCCGGCGCGCTCGATCACCTTGGCCATGGTGTAGGTTTTGCCGGAACCCGTGACGCCCAGAAGAACCTGGTGCTGTTCGCCGTCCAGCAACCCGCGGGACAAGGCGTCCATCGCCTGCTGTTGATCGCCCTGGGGACGGAAATCCCCAGCCAGATGGAAGGACATTACTACCAGTGTATCGGGGCCGTCAATCCGCTAAACTGGCTCAATGAGAAGAGTGACTGGAATCGGCGGCATCTTTTTCAAAGCGAAGGACCCCGCCGCGCTGTACGCCTGGTATGAACGGCACTTGGGCATCGGGCGGGACGCGGACGGTTCCGGCGTTTCGTTC
>JBBQVV010000599.1:0-2877 GCA_038211235.1 Chthonomonadales bacterium
GCGTTGTGCAAAGCTGAGCGGAACACTCAACCAGACGACACAGCGCAAGCACGAGGCGTTGAACCAGAAGCTACGAGCCTACCTGCCAGACAATGCAAGCATCGCCGCCTAGCCAATACACAGAGTTTGACACACACCCCCTACCAGCTGATGAGTGCCGAGATTGCCTCGTTACATAGCGGATGGACCCACTATACGCGCCTCCTACGCAGGCTGAAGCCAGGCGTGGATTGGCAGCTAGATCTTCCCTACTATCCTCCGGACGCATGCTACCATGGAGGCGCTTCGTTCGCGGCGATCGGCGACTCATTCGAGACGCTCGAAAAGCGGTCGGAGGTGATAAATGCGGACGTACTGGACGCATGGTTTCCTCCCGCGCCGGGCGTGCTGTCCGCGCTGCAAGAGAATCTCGCCTGGCTTTCGCGCACGTCGCCGCCAACGCACTCCGAGGGCCTCGTCCGAACCATCGCGAGCGTTCGCGGTATTCCGGAGGAGTCTATCCTGGCAGGCGCCGGCTCGTCGTCGCTTATGTTCCTGGCACTCCGCGAATGGCTGTCGAGCCGCTCCCGAACACTGGTGCTCGACCCGTCATACGGCGAGTACACCCACCTGTTCGAGAACGTAATCGGCTGCAGAACGGATCGCTTTCCGCTTTCGCAGGAACAGGGCTTCTGCCCGGACCTCGTCGCGCTGCAACAACAGTTGGCCGAGGCGTATGATCTCGTGGTACTCGTCAATCCGAACAGTCCGACAGGCCGGCATATCTCACGCCGCGACGTAGAGATGCTTTTGGAAACCGCGCCGCATCGAACTCGCTTCTGGATCGACGAGACGTATCTCGAGTTCGTAGGCGCTGAACAGTCTCTGGAGAAGTTTGCATCGCACAGTGCTAACGTTGTCGTGTGCAAATCCTTGTCCAAGGTCTTCTCCCTCAGCGGGCTGCGCGCCGCCTACCTTTGCGGTCCGCGAGCGCTCATCGCGTCACTACAATCGATTACCCCGCCGTGGTCCGTTAGCCTTCCCGCACAGATTGCAGCCGTGAGCGCGCTTCAGGATCCCGCCTACTACGCAGCCCGGTATCTCGAGACTCACGTTTTGCGGTACGCTTTGACGGACTCCCTCCGGAATGCGGGCATCCCGGACATCGTGCCCGGGGTTGCCAATTTTCTGTTGTGCCATCTCCCAGCAACCGGGCCCGACTGCGAGACTGTTCTGAGCAGGTGCCGCGAGCGCAACCTGTTTCTGCGCAACCCGGCAGTCACGTCGCCAGGGCTGGGACCGCACATGCTGCGGATCGCAGTGAAGGACGCCGAGACGAACGCGCGAATGGTTGATATCCTCCGCTGGGCGATCGTTTAATTTTCCCGCGATTTCCCACCTATTGAACTAAATCGAAATAGCCCTCGCAGAGCCCTCAACACCGACACCACGTCACAATATATTCACGGCGCGCGCAGCCAGAATCACGATGATCGTCAGCGAGATGGACGCCTGTGCCATGCAGAGCGCCTTGGCCCAGCGCGAAAGCACCGCCGTGTCGGTCGGTGAGAGCGCCGTGCTGGTGTTGAACGCCAGGAACAGGTAATCGATAAACTGCGGCGACCATGTCGGCCCAGCGCCTTCCTCCGCGTGCTCCGGCGCGATGGTCATCTGCGGGAACAGAAACGCGCCCGAGCAGTGGACCCCTCGAAAGTCTCGCACGTTAGGCCCGCCCGCGTCCAGCCGCCAGTACCAGGAGGCAAACACCAGCACATTCGATATCCATAGTAGCGCAGCGGACTTCAGCATCTCGATGGGCGACTCCTTATGCGCCGGCAGCGCAATAATGAGCAGGACGAGCGACCAGACCAGAAAGATCGTTATCACGAATGCAACGATTTGACCCAGGAGGTGGTTCAGCTTGTGGTCGCCCTTTCGATGGCTGATGACCACTGGAATGAGCAAGGCACCGACGATGACGAGAAGCAGCCATCGAGGCCCAACGGAGATCGAGTCAGGCAGCGCCAGGTTGGAAGTCCCGACTGCAACCACGGCCACCAGGGCCGGCCAACGTGGCTCTGGCGGTTCAAGATCGAGATCGGCGGCCGCCGATTCGGGCGGACCTTGCCCCAAATTGTTCGTTATTCGCATTCGCATCTCTCCCTCTCCAATCGTCTACCAAGATCTATTCCCATGCATCGTCGAATACAAGACCGTGCCTGAGTGGACGTCCATAGGGGCGCCCGGTCATAAATCACCACCATCTAACGTATGCTGAACGTCAATGCATGCTTTCCATTCAGAGCGCCGGCCGCGCACGGTCGATCGGCCGGATGCGTGACATCGAATGGCAGGCGGCAGCCGGCAGGCGTCTGGTCGGCGAATGGTTCCGCCGCATTGAAGCCGGCGCTGACCCGATCGCCGCGCAGCCAGACCGCGTGCCCATCGATCGCAACATAGTTGGCGCCGCCCTGGTGCCTTCCTGGCCTGATCGCCAGCTCTCCGGTACAATACGGAGATGGACGTGCGTTGTCGATGGGACCGGTGGCATAAAGAGCAATGACAGCAGCTTTCACAGTCGTGTCGAGATTGCAGTTGGCGCCGTCTCCACTGCCGGAACTCTGTCCGTTCATGAGACTTGCGAGCCCGTCTTCGTTCGGGTCGAGAAGCGCAACATTTAGGCCCGTCGCCTCGAAAAGCAGCGTGGTCTGTGCGGGGGACGTCACCTCGGAGTGCCGCCGTGGGTTGGCCACATGTACCAGCAGGTTTACGTTGTATCCATAGGAGACCGGGAAGAGCGTCACGTGCCTTTCCCCGTATGGGCGGCCCCCATCGTCCGGGCACAAATAGATCCCGGTATTCCTGATATAGGGATAGATCGCACCTCCCCAGGTGAAC
>JBBQVV010000600.1:0-2859 GCA_038211235.1 Chthonomonadales bacterium
CGAATATCGCCCGCACGGTACTTGCCCCTGATTTCCGGTTGTAAGTGGGGTTTGCCGAGTACGCGCGCGATTCGCGCCGCAATTTCCCGGATCATTAAAGGACGGCCCGTCGCGATGTTCATAACCTGAAACGCCGCCTGAGGGACTTCCAGGGCCAGCCGGCAGGCGCGCGCGATATCGCCGACACTGACAAGGTCGCGCATCTGTTTGCCGTCTTCGAAGATGAGCGGGGATTTTCCGTTCAGCAGACGCGACGCAAAGTTACTCAGGACGCCGGTGTATGGATTGGAAAGCGCCTGATAACGACCATACACGTTGAAGAACCGGAGAGCCACGGTGTCAATTCCGTAAGCCCGGCCAACCACAAGGCACATGCGCTCCTGGTCGAACTTAGAGAGAGCGTAGACGGAGGAGAGACAAGGCGTCTTGGTCTCGGGAGTGGGAACGGGAGTAAGTGGCTCACCGCGATCGTCCCTGACCTCCCAGTCTCCAACCAGAAGCTGGTCTTTGGTGCGCTCGACTGCACTTCGGATCTCACCCGCAGAGTCGCGATATAGTCCCTCGCCATAGACGCTCATACTGGAGGCGACCACCAGCCGTTCCACCGGTCGCCTCGCCAAAGCTTCCAGCAACACCGCCGTCCCCAGATTATTAATGCTGGTGTACTCGGCAATCTGATACATGCTTTGACCCACGCCGACTGCTGCTACAAAGTGATAGACCGCATCGATTCCGTTCAGCGCACGATCCACAACCGCCGCTTCGCGGATATCCCCGACGATGAGTTCTGTGTGGCGGCTTAAATACTCGGGGCGCTTCCTCGCTTCGCCGTGTACCTGAGAGGAAAGGTTATCCAGCACTCGAACGCGATATCCATGCTGGAGCATCTCCTCAGCGACGTGGGAGCCAATAAAACCCGCTCCCCCCGTGATCAGCAGATGTTTTTTCATCGGAACAGATTCCCGAACCGTTACAGCCGTGCGTTCAACGATCTATGACAATCCTTAAGGTAATCACAGATGCAAAGGTAAGTCACTGCACATTGATAGGCCATTGTCACGGAAATCACACAGATGCGGAGATTTGTCGGAAACAGTACACTGCATGCCAAGCCGTTTTGCCAGCCAGGTACCAGGTTACAGAAATTATGGTACGCTCGCGCTCCGAAACCGCCTGATCCACGCGCGGCTCAGAAAGCGTTTCCGAGCCGTGACCGTGAGGGAGCGGTATACGTGAACCTGGCAATAAGTATCAGGCTGTTTGCGACTTCTGCCCGACGAACTCTTCGAAGTTTTCGGGCGGGGTGTGATAGAGAATGCGATTGCAGCTTTCGCAGTACATCACCTTTTCGCCGCGCTTTAGTTCCTGTTTGAATTGCGGACGCAAGGCGATGTGACACCTGGAGCAGCGCCCGTCAACCGCCTCGGCGATGGCAACGCCTCCGCGCGTCTTGCGAATCCTTTCATAAGCGGAGAGCACCGCGGGCGCGATCTCGCCACCAATTTTCTTTCGCTCGATCTGCAACTCATCGAGAGCCGTCTGGTCTTCAGCGGTACGAGACTGGGCAACGTGTTTCTCGGCGTCTACCTGCTTTTTTTCTTCTTTCAAGAAAACTTCCGCCGCTTTCACGTTCTTGTCGAGCGGTTCGGATTCCGCCATCAATTCGAGAATGCGATCCTCGCAACGTCGAATCTCTTTTTCGCAGAACTCGATCTCATGCTGAAAAGCCTTGTATTGGTCGTTGGTCTTCGCATCGGTCATCTGGCCCTTCAGCTTCGAGATCTTTTGTTCCTGGGTCTGGATGTCGCCCTCAAGCCGCTTGCGCTCCTTCTGGTTCGCGGACAACGCCGCGCGATCCGCCTCGAGCCTGCGCTCGTGGCTTTCCAGTTTTTTTTCGATTTCAGAAATGTGTTTCGGAAGCGCGGCGACTTCTTTCATCAGTTCGGAAGCGCGATTGTCGACATCCTGTAATCGCACCACCAACTTCAGGTCTGGAAGCATTTCTTTGTAAATTTTAACACGCTGGCTTCCTGGGAAAACCCGCACGCCGCAACAGCATCGCGGTGGCGGCCTCCAGTTCGGCGACATGCAGGGCGCGGCAGACTGCGTAAAAGATGGCGAGGCCGATCGGCGTTGAGATTGCAAGATCGGCAATTCGGGCCGGGATCGAGGTGCCCAGCGAGCGGTGGATGGAGTAGCTGACCGCGGCAGTCACGGCGCCCATTGCCAGAGATCCCGTCGCAATTTTCAGGAAGCTGGAGCGCAGCGCGCCCCCTTCGATTCCGCCAATCCGCCTGCGCATGAGCGCGAGCAGCACGAGAAATCCGAACAGCGCGACAACGGAAGTGGAGAGCGCCAGGCCGGCATGGCCCAGTCCCGCCAGGCGAACCATCGTGCTTGCGGTGGCATAGTTCACAAGCACCGATACGAGGCTGACGACCATCGGCGTGCGTGCATCGTTGAGCGCGTAAAAGGCGGGTGCCAGGACCTTCAGCGCAGAGTAGCCGGATAATCCGATCGCGTAGAAGGTGAGCGCGAGCGCGGTCTGGTGCGTGTCCGCCGCAGTAAAACGCCCGCTCTGATAAACAACCGCGATCATACTCTCGCCCAGCACGGCGAGGATAATGGACGAGGGAAGCGTTAGCAATAAGACCAGTGATAAAGAGCGAGAAAGCGTGTGCCGGAATTCGCCTATATCGTTTGCGGCCGCAAAGCGCGAGATGGCGGGAAGCGTGGCCGAGGCGATCGCCACGCCGAACAGACCCAGCGGGAGCTGCATGAAACGGAAAGCGTAGTTGAGCCAGCTCACCGGGCCGCTGATCACGTGGCCCGCCGCGTCCGTAATTCCCGTAGCGAAGT
>JBBQVV010000601.1:0-2852 GCA_038211235.1 Chthonomonadales bacterium
CGGGCAAGTCGCACGCCTCAGCATACTTTGCAAGCATCGTAGGAAGCAGACCCGATGCCTCTACCCACGACGTGGGGGGTAGGTAGTGGTAAGAGGTTCCTTCGTCCCGTAGCGCCCGGTCTGGCACAATGAGACAGGGCCTGGCAAGCGCATTAGAAACCGCCCCGGCAGAACTATATCCGATGATGGCTCGGCAGCCGCTCGCTAAAAGCTGTTCGGCGATCAGGACGGCGAACGGTGCGCCGACCGGAAGATCTCTGTGACACCGTTTACGGTGAATGTCAGGTGCCCGTGGTCCGCCTCATGCACGGTTCCGTTATCCCTGACCAGCGCCACAACGCTGTGCCACTCCAGGTTGTGGGTAGCCGGATGCTGGAAGACCTGCTGGAGAGTGTGCATGTGCTTGTGGCCTACCTGTGTTTCGTGCATGATACTTTTCTCCACTCGAACAAACTATCTCGATTTCTGCGTTGACGGACCAGACATCTTGCCTTGAATTGGTGCGCCGTCGGCTTTGCCGGCAAAGCGATCCTGCACATCTGCCGCAGTCTGCTGCGGAGGTGCGTGTCGGCAACACGCTCCTCGACGTGCATCCGGGCTTTGACCCCGCTCTGCTTCGTGCAGTCGTCGCAGCGCTCGGAGGTGGGTCATGCTAAGCTCCCTCGAAGGCGTCCAAGTCTATCTCGCGTGCGGCAGCACGGATATGCGCAAGTCCATTGACGGACTGGCCGCTCTCGTCACGCACCGCTTCGATCTGGACCTCTTCTCAAACAGCCTCTTCGTGTTCTGCAATAAGGACCTCGACAAGCTCAAGATTCTTCACTGGGACCACAACGGCTTCTGGCTCTACTACCGGCGTCTGGAGCGCGGTCGGTTCCGCTGGCCGCATCGCGCCGGCGCGGAGGGCACGATCAGCGTGTCTGCTCGGCAGCTTCGCTGGCTCCTCGACGGTCTTTCGGTTGAGCAGTCCAGGGCGCATAAGTCGGTATCGGCGCGGATCGCCGCGTGATCCAAAGGAGTTGAGGTCCCTCTGTATAGCTATCGTATCTAGTAGATCGTATTGGGTACAATCCAGGCATATGGTTCAACTCGAAGACGCAGCCTATGCAGAGCTTGCTGCCAGAGCCCAGCGAAGTGAGGCGCTCGAAAGGGAGATGGAGCGCCTCAAAGCGGACAGACGGCCGCTGAAATGGGACGACCCGGAGATCGAGATCATTCGGCTGCAGGCTGAGAACCGCCGCCACCGAAATGTCCTTCTAGGAGCGCCTTGGCCTGCTCGTCGATCGCGAAGCCGCGGACAGAGACAGCCGGCGACTCGCCCAGCGCCTCAAGGGCGCACGGTTACGCCAGAATGCCGCTGTCGAGGATATCGACTTCAGACATCCCCGCGGCCTGGACCGCGGCATGCTGTTGAGCATGGCCTCCTGCGAGTGGATTAAAAGCCGCGATAACTGCGTCATCACCGGACCCACGGGAGCCGGGAAGTCCTCCATCGCATGCGCCCTTGCCAATAAAGCGTGTCGCGAGGGCTATTCGGTGCTCTACGCGCGTACGGCCCGCTTGCTCCAGGAGCTGCAAGTGGCCCGTGTCGACGGCTCTTACGCACGGAGGCTGCGCGCACTGGCACGCACGGACCTGCCGTACTCGGTGACTGGGCCATGGCGCCGCTTTCGGACCCACAACGCACGGATCTCTTCGAGATACTCGACGATCGCTACGATAGGCATTCAACCCTGGTGGCCGCGCAGATCCCAATCGAGCACTGGCATGAAAGCATCGGAGACCCCACGCTGGCCGATGCGATTCTGGATCGGCTGGTGCACAACGCGCATAAGATCGCGCTCAAAGGCGAGTCCATGCGCAAGCAGCGCGGTATCACAATCCAAGACCAAACTGAAACGTTACGTAACGATACGAAATAAGACGATCATTCTGACTGACACGTCACGTAACGATACATCATGAAAGGATTAGGATCCACTCCACGCCAAGGCAACGAGAATATGGCAGCAACGCGGAAAGACAAGCCGCGCATCGCGAACGCAAACAAGACGACGATGCAACGATCCTGTGCGCCCTATCTCAACTCAACACGGCCCTGTGGGATGCCGGCGACCGAGGAGACGCTCTTGCCCGCGCGTGCCGCGCGGCTACGGTCACGACGATGCTAAAGCGGCTGACTCGTGCGTTCGAAGTCTGACCCGATGTCGACAGCAGCAAGACCGACGTTACAGTTAGACCAGAATAGCACGGCACAATCTACGCCGATGAGTCCGGTCCACGGGTCATCTTTGACTCAACACCACAACAAATACGGATATAAAAACCGGGAAACTTCGGTATCATCTAGAGGGCGGAGGCGGAACCGAAACGCACCCCAATACCTACCCAAAGCGTCTGGTCGGCCGCCCCATACTCAACACCACGACCAGCCTGCGGTGCCCGCGTCGCACAACTACATATAGTCAACCAATCCAAAGCAAATCCTGATCGCTGTCAGCCGGATTCCTGATCGGTTTCCTTCGGATTCGTGATCGCTTTCAGCGGAATATGCAGCAGGATCCGCTACCGTTGCTGCACACTGGACATGCTCAACTATCGGCGTCTATTCTGCTCTTCATCTGCCGGGTCTCCATACGGGTCTTGATCGGAAGACTTTATTTTGCCCGAGCCGCCCTGCTCGTCCGCCGGATCTCCGTAAGGATCCTGGTCTGACGATAGGACATTGCCGAATCGATCCGTTCCGGCCTGTTGCGACTGCTGGTGCTGTCCAAAAATCCCCAGCACCTGATTCATCAACGGGCCAGGGTCGAATCCAGTATGCTGCTGAGCATCTGAATGGTTCTGAATCA
>JBBQVV010000602.1:0-2839 GCA_038211235.1 Chthonomonadales bacterium
CTGTTCGAGCAGAGGAACGATTCGACCGCGCAGGTCGGGATACTCCTCTCCGATCTCTGCCAGGCTCTCCGCGGCGCCGGAGCGCATGTATGTGGGTGCCGTCGCGTCGGCCAGTACCCGCGCCAGCGGCTCGACCGCCACCTCTCCCATATCCATATAGTAGAAGGGCACGTCCTCCCGGAGGTCGTCGTCCTCGGATTCCAACAACGGAAGCAGAGGCTCGATGCCGATACGCCCGGCCTCGCCCATCTGGCCGAGGGTGCGCAACGCATGAATCCGCGTAAAGACACGTGGATCCGTGCGGGCGGCAGCGGGCGAGTCGTCGGCGCCGTACCCGGCGTAGCTTTCGTCGAGTACGATCTCAAGCAGCCGGCGGGCGCCGGCATCGGAATCGGCTTGCGCCAGGCTGCGTGCTATCTGCTTGTAGGCTTCGGGCTCGTCGTCCAGTCCCAGAGTCAGAAGCCGGGAGTAGGGCGCCTCGAAGTTGTGGTGCGGTAAGTTGGGACGGACCGTTCGGTTCCTCTTCATCGCTTCTCACTTTCCGCTTTCTCCGCACGGCTCGGCGCCGGGACGTGCCATCCTTTGGTGACTCTCACGGAATGAACAGGCCGCCGAGTTCGGGCTCGTTGTAACCAGCGGTGGCCCGCAGCAATGTCGCGTCCTCGGCTGGGGCGCTGGGCGGCGAAAGACGACATTCAGTTAGGAAGCGGGACGGCGCGACTGTCGCGTCGTTCCAGGTATCCAGGGAGGAGAGGAACAGGAGATCCCTCGCCCTCGTCGCCATGACATACGCGATACGAACCTCCTCCGTTACGTCCTCAGCCTTTCGATGTGGCAGTATCTCCTCGGACCAGCCTACCGCAAAGACGCATCTCCACTCAAGGCCCTTGGCAGCGTGACCCGTCGAAAGGGTAACGTCGTTCTGTTCTCGCCGCTTCTTGGCACGTTCTGATTTGCGCCGTGCGGCTTCGTCGCGCACTCGCTGTACCGCAGCCAGGTAGTCCACCGTCGTGCGGTAATGCCCGGCCGCGGCCTGCATCCGATGGAGGTTTTGAATTCTGTCGTTATCTTTTTCGTCGCCGTTCTCGCGCCTCAGCCAACCGTCAAAATCGGTAACCGCGCGTATCACCCGGACGAGTTCGCCCGCGTGTGGGAGTCGCGCAAGCCGGGAATCGATCTGTTGTAGCTCCTGGCACACCTGTCGTAATCCGCGGTGCGAGCGAAGGTCCGGGGCCCGAAACTCCGTCAATACGTCCCAGATACGCCGGCCGCGGAACTCCCCGAAGTTGCGGAGCTGACCGCCGAGCGAGCGGGAGAGTTTTCGATTGGGAACGTTCAGCACCGCCAGGAGCCATTCATCTGGGTATAAGCTCGCCGCCGGAGATCGCGCGGCGCCGGCGATGTCCGGCGGTAAGGCTGCTTCGTGCGCGGCCGCGAAAAACTGCAGGTAGCTGAGCAGGCCCTGAACCTCCTTGCGAGAATAGAAGTCGCCGTTGTCCCGGATCGTATAGGGAATGCCCAATGCCGCGAAGTGTCGTTCAAAGGCTTCGCTCTGGGCATTGGTGCGATACAGCACTGCGATGTCGCGAAAAGTCAGTCCTCGCTTATGCAGGTGCAGTATCGCTTCCGCCACCCCGAGCGCCTCGATATCCGGATCAGGATATCGCTGCCACGTCACCGGTTCGCCCTCATCGCGTACCGCGGCAAATGCCAACGCGCGACGCTCCGGATTCTGCCGTATGAGCGAATCAGCAAAGCGCAGAATGGCGCGCGTACAACGATAATTTGCGCGCAGCTCATAGACCCGCGTACTCCGATGTGCGGCGAACTGCTGGAAAGTCCGGGTGTCCGCGCCTCGGAACGCGTACAGCGACTGGTCCAGGTCTCCGACGAGCATTACGTTCTTGTGATCCTGCCCGAGTGCAAAGGCCACCGCGTATTGAGGCTGGTTCATATCCTGGCACTCGTCGACAATAATATGAGTGTATCGGCCGGAGATAAGCCGGCGAAACGAATCGTCGCGACTAAGCAGGGAGCCGACGTCCAGGATCAAGTCGTCAAACTCTCGCAGGCCCTTGTCGAGTTTCGACTTCTCATAACCGCGCCATACTCGCGCGAACTCTATGTCCTCGGTGGAACCATCGTGTCGATACTGCGCAGCGGACACGCCGCAGCTTTTCTGGTACGATTGGGCGATCAAGAAGGCGCCCGTGCCGCCTTCGAGCTCCATCGCTCGGGCCGCATCCGCAAGGCCGCGACGCTGAAATTCGTCGGTAAGAAGCTGAAACTTCTCTCCGGAGCTGCGAAGGACATGAAGGCAGAGCGCATGCATTGTCGCCACATGGACATTATTTAGTCGATCTGGTGACAGCAGTTGCCCAATACGCGCTTTCATCTCCGCGGTCGCGTCGTTAGTAAACGTGGTGACAAGCAGGCGATTGCCCTGCTCGGCCATGCGCGCCGCTCGCAGCGTAACCACGCGCGTCTTGCCGCTTCCCGGACCGGCGAACACGGCAGCCGGTCCACTGCCGTGGAGCACGGCCGCGTTCTGCTCATCACTGAGGCTGTCCCAGGACGTCATGGACTCACGCCTCTTCTTCGAATGACGCCACTCTTCGATTGAATAACATAAATGAACTTCTCAATACAAGATGGGGGAGCTGCGACTACGTCCCATTCACTGCGGCTCCCCTCGCCGGTCCCGTGTGAGTCAAGAAATGTGTAGACTCACATATGTATACTAGTTTGTGCTTATTTATTTCTACATAAATGGAGGAACGAAAAGCCTCTTCAGGGAAGTGGGAAGTGATCAAGCAACCCAACCCTGAGGAGGCTCTCA
>JBBQVV010000603.1:0-2826 GCA_038211235.1 Chthonomonadales bacterium
TGCAGGACTTGCATGTAATGATACGCCTGATCGTCCAGCACGAAGAACTTGACCGGCAGACAGGCCCGCGCCGCCGTCGAGAGTTCCATGGCCGACATCATCAAACAGCCATCGCCGGTGATCGTCACCACTTGCCGGCCGGGATGAGCCTTCTGGGCACCGAGCGAGGCGGGGATCGACCAGCCCATCGACTGATTGTCGGTCGGATTGAAGTACGTTCGCGGCTGATAGACCGGGAACGCCTCGGCTGCCAGATGCTCCGTCAGCGTCACATCGACAAACACCAGCGCGTCCGGCCTGGTGCAGCGGCGCAGGGCCTGGACGAACGCCATCGGATCGGTGCCGCAGCGGGCGCACAGCTTAGCATGACAGGCATCGTCGGCAGCCTTGAGCTTGCGAATCCGCCCTTGCAGCCCATTGTCGCAGGGCCGCCACAGGTCGCAGGCGTGTTCGAGCAGTTTCGAGAGAAACACTCCCGCATCGGCATTGACGCAGACGTCGGCCTCGACGCTCTGGCCCAGGTTCTTCGGATTGATATCGACGTGAATGAGCTGGCGGCGTTTGGGGATCGAGTAGAAGCCGGTCGCCACTTCACTGAAGCGCACACCGATGGCCAGGACGACATCGACGGCCTTGAAAGCCTCTTCCGCCGTCGCCGTCCCCTGTGGCCCGTAACCCCAGCCGACCGCGAGCGGATGCTTGTCGTCGATGACGCCCTTGCCGGAGACGCTGGTCGCGACGGGAGCATTCAGCATCTCGGCGGCCTCGACCAGCGTCTGGCCATAGTCCATGCAGCCCTGTCCGGCATAGATGCCCACTCGTCCCTGGCACGCCAGCACGGCCAGGGCGCGGTGGAAGGCATCGTCATCGAGTGGCAGAGCGCACTCCTCCAGCGGCGGCGAATCGTAGTGGCACGTTTTGATCAGATAGTTGTACGGCACGACGACAGCGGCTGGTCCCGGTTCGCCGCTGCGCGCGAGGCAGAACGCCTTGCGGACGGCGTCGGGAATCTCGGCCTCGTGTTTGACCTCGAAGACGCCCTTGGTCACGGGCCGGAGCAGTTCGGCTTGTGGCAGTTCGTGGACCTGGAACGGCCGATACTTCTCGCCCCTGGCCACATCGCCGACGATGGCGACGACCGGCACGCTATCGAGCAGGGCTTCTCCAAGCCCGGAGAGCGAGTTGGTCACGCCCGGTCCGGGAACGACACACAAAACGCCTGGCTGGCCGGTGCTGCGCGCGTAGCCATCCGCCATGCCGGCAGCGGAGAACTCATGGGTGCAGAGCAAGTAGTCGAGGCCGCGCGACTTGAAGGCGTCCCACAGCTCATTTTCCTGGGCGCCGGGGATCCCGAAGACGCAGCGCGTTCCCTCGGCTTTTAGGGTTTCGACGAGCGCTTCGGCGCCGCTGAGTTTGCCGCGCACCCAGCCGGAGGGGACGCGCCGGAGAGTGCGAGCGGAGACGGTGCCGGGCAAGGCCGCCAGGCTGGCGAGGGCGAAAGTCTTGAGGGCCGTCCGCCGCGACATGGGCTGATCCATGACGTTGTCTCCGTGAAAGCGCTTCGGGAGCATCCTTGTTTCGTCATGATCGGCCTATCGGGCTGTCGTGTTGAAGGGGAACGAGTCAGGCGGCGCGTGAATGCGGGAGAGGATCGTTCACAATCCTCCTATCCCGCACAACAGTCACTGCTCGGGTAGGCTTTCTGTCCTGGTACGCCAACCACCGTGGCGTACCAGGAAACTCGACGCAAGTGGCTACCTGTCAAACGATTTATGACACGCCACCGCGCCGGGTACGCCACGCGCGCGCACGCCACGGAGCGACCCATGTTGATTGCCTTGAACTCGGCCATTTCGTCCGTTATGCTGATATGAGCATTCATTTCACACACCCGCTCCACACCCCGGCTTTGTAAGGAAACGCCGATTTTCGGTTGCGTTACATTTCATTTCAGCCGTTTCGTTTCAACTGGGCAAATCGGCCCTCACGGATAAGGACTTACGTCGCGCCGAGGCCCTATTTCGTTTCATTTCAGCCGATTTCGTTTCAAAACGGCGTTTCCTTACAAAGCCCTCATCGTGACAACACGGACCGGGATGACACACGGGACGTTGAAACGTTGGCCGCGAAGAGGACGGCCGATAAAGTAAGGAATCAACGGTGAGACGAGCGCTGCGCACTGCTGCTCTGCACCGACTTGCGAAGTGGTCAACGCTCGAGCCTTGCGCGCTTCGGTCACCTCGACCGCGGTGTGTCGGACCGACGCGCGCCAGATTGGAGCGCGTGGCGCGGTGCCAGGAACAGTTCCAGTGCAGAAATGAAGATTGGCGGCTTGACCGTCAGCCAAAAGGGCCTCGTGTGGCTGCTGGTCGGACCCAACCACGGCACTGTGGGCGATAGCCGTGGGGGCGGATTGTTCCGCCGCTTTAAGGCCGACGAACTCGACCGGTGCAACGGCAAGCGCCGAAGGATTTCGAGTTTTCGCGATTCTCACCCGCCGAACGCCGACGGCTCCGTTTGTTCAAGGGCTAGCAGGCGGCGCACGACAAAAAATGGCAAAGCCAGCAGCCTCAGCGGAGACGGTCTCGGCGCAGACCCCATCAACCCCGGCCGCTTCCGTCAAATACGCTAGAAGCTCAAGATCGATGGCATGTCACCAGCTACCAAACTGGTAGCAAATTCGGAAAAGAGCCAATTTCCGACCGAGCTAGACTAGACCAGCTCAGGAGGGCTTGGCAACCTTATGCGCGGACGGGCGGGATGACGGCGCCATAACGCAAGTCTCCGGTGGGGGACTTGTATACGAATGAGGTTTGGCTATAATAA
>JBBQVV010000604.1:0-2784 GCA_038211235.1 Chthonomonadales bacterium
GGTTTATACCTAAAGCCTACCATATAAGGCCGATGTCCGCGTTGGGTCATTTGCGATCAAACGATTCCAGACCAAACACCACCTATGTCCACTTTGGGTCAATGTCGACCTAATCAACTCGCGCCAAACGCTACCATTGTCCGCTTTGGCTTAGTTGCGACTTTGGCACTGCAATGCGGTGAATGACGCGATATGCCAATAGCGGACATCATAACCCCGCGTCGGCAGCAGCTAATTTTCAGAAATTCTATGTTCAATCCCCGGCTCGGTCAGGATGATGCGCGGATCATCGACGTGATCGTCGATCTTCTGCCGGAGTTGTCCGACATAAACGCGAAGATACTGCTTATCTTCGGTATGCGCCGGCGCACGTGGCACGATGGCTAACGGAATCAACTTTGAGGTTGCCAACCGGCAAGAAAGTCCAGACCAAGATGTGTTATTTTGGAACATTGGTTCAAGCCGCAGTAGACGGCCGTCTCACCGGTGGGGTCGGCATCGCAAACCTGCGGGACTCGCCGGCCGAATGGTCCCTACAACATGCCTAGCTCGGGCTCGCACTCTAGGCGCATGGCTCAAAAGTCACAGCTGCGCCAGGAACAGCATTTCACACCTCACATAGGCGCCGCTAATACGGAGTATTATCACAAAGTCGCTGGCACCGGAGACTCAGCGGAATGCGTGGTGGCGGACGCAGTCAAAGTCTAACCCGTCTCCGTCGCCAGATTCCCTGCTAACAGGGAAAAGAACAGGGATTTTTTTGATACTAGAGCGTTTTTGGGCTCGGGCGTCCCCGTTAGTCCAGTTGTTTCGGGAGGTTAGAGCCAAATTCCCTACTTATCGGAGCAGGGAATTTCTAGGAAAGAACAGGGAATTTCCGAAGGCGATAAGGGAATTTCTGCCGCGCCGTAATCACGCAGACACCAAGCGCATCTAAGCGTTTCTGCGTGGACGTTGCGCGCCCTGAAGAGCGCATTCCAGCAACGATACGCTCTCGGCCGGCCTCAGACCCTGACGGCCGTTTGCTGCGATCCTATTTGGTCGGTTGGCTTATGCAGGCCCATTTCCTTGCGCGCGCCTTCTTATCTTCGATTTTCATCTCGCGCGCGATCTGGATTCGCTGCGCCTGCGGCGAGCCGGCGCCGTGCAGACTTTCCGTCAGGTACCGCTGCCACGCTTGCAGTGTCGGCGACCTTTCGCCGCGAGAGGGCGTCCGTGCACGAGTGCCCTGGACACGTTGTGTTACTCGGGAGATCATGTACGCCGGGCCGTGGGAGGACGCCATTATGGACCTCGAAAGTTGGCTGCGAAGCCTTGGCCTCGAACAATATGAGCCAATATTTCGGGAGAACGCGATCGACGCCAACCTCCTTCACGACCTCACGGAGAATCATCTTCGCGAGATGGGTCTTCCGCTTGGTGCTCGTCTCAAGCTCTCGAAAGCCATTAGTGCGCTCGCTCCAGGTGCAGAGCCGGGCGGCCCTGCACCTGCCGTTGCGCCCTCGGGCCCGCCCGCAGATACCGCCGAACGCCGCCATGTCACCGTGCTGTTCTCAGACCTGGTTGGTTCGACGGCACTCTCCGTCCGCATGGACCCGGAGGACCTGCGGGAGGTCATTTCGGCGTATCAGAAGTGCGTCGCCAAGACCGTGCGTCGATTCGGCGGGTACGTAGCCAGATATCTAGGCGATGGCGTGCTCGTGTACTTTGGCTATCCACAGGCGCACGAAGACGATGTCGAGCGGGCGGTACGGGCGGGGCTGGAGCTGATCGCAGCGGTCACCAGACTGAACACAGGCACTTCGCTGCAAACCCGCGTCGGCATAGCAACCGGGCTGGTGGTGGTTGGCGACCTAATCGGGTCCGGCGAGGCGCAGGAAGGCAGCATCGTCGGCGAAACGCCAAACCTCGCGGCCCGCCTGCAGGGGATCGCCGAGCCAAACATGGTGGTCATCAGTGAAGGCACGAGAAAACTTCTCGGCAATCTCTTCAAACTGGAAGCTCTCGGCGCCAAGGAGTTCAAAGGCTTTGCCGGCCCGGTGCAAGCATGGGCCGCGCTGGGGGCGAGTTCCGCGGAAGGCCGCTTCGAAGCGATGCACGCGACCGGCGTGACAGCTATGGTCGGGCGAGAGGAAGAATCCGAATTACTGCTGCGGCGCTGGTCTAGAGCTAAGGCCGGTGAAGGTCAGGTGGTGTTGCTCTCCGGTGAGGCCGGCATCGGCAAATCGCGGCTGACCGCCGCTCTTCTGGAAAGCCTTTCCACCGAGCCGCACACGCGCTTGCGCTATTTCTGCTCACCGCAGCACACCGACAGCGCGTTCTATCCGATTATCGACCAATTGGAGCGTGCTGTAAGCCTGGCACGCGACGACACGCCGCAAGCGAAGCTCGATAAGCTTGATAAGCTACTGGTGCAAAGCTCAACTTCACCGCAGGATGCGGCACTGTTTGCCGAACTGCTGTCGCTCCCGAACGATGGACGCTACCCCACGATCGATCTGGCGCCGCAGCAGCGCCGGCAACGAACGTTAGACGCGCTCATTTTACAATTGCAGGCACTGGCACGGAAAAATCCGGTGCTGATGATCTTGGAGGATGCGCATTGGAGCGACCCGACGAGCTTGGAAGCAGTCAGTAAAGCAGCGAGCCGGATCACGACACATCGCGTTTTGCTGATCGTGACGTTCCGGCCGGAATTCGATCCGCCCTGGATTGGACGAGCGCACGTCACCGCGCTCACCATCAATCGGCTGGCAGAGCGGGAAGTCGGCGCCATGATCGATC
>JBBQVV010000605.1:0-2752 GCA_038211235.1 Chthonomonadales bacterium
TCGTCGCGCACGTGCATATTCGCTTCAGGTAGCGTATATCGCGCGCAGGAGCAGCCAACTTCCTCGCTTACGGATTGACTTTCCTTGCGCTCATCTGGCATACTTAGCACTGCAAAGCTCGTATAAGGAGTTTGCGATCGTCGGTGCAGACCACGCTGATTGCGTGCCGCGAGAAACACCAGACCATGCAAACAGGACGTATTCTGATCGCCGATGACGATGCCGTCGTCAGGATGGACCTGAAGGCGATGCTTTCCGAGATCGGCCATTGTGTAGTTGGCGAGGCCGAGAATGGCGAAGCGGCCTGCTACCTTGCGCGCGGACTTCATCCTGATCTCGTGATCCTCGACGTGATGATGCCGAAGTGTAACGGGCTGGAAGCAGCGGAGATCATAAGTCGAGAGCGACTCGGTGCCGTGATGCTACTCACCGCATATTCCGATGTGCCGATCATCGAGCAGGCAAACCGGGCGGGCGTGCTCGCATACCTCGTCAAGCCGTTTCGACAGCAGGAGCTCCAACCTGCGGTCGAGATCGCGATTGCCCGATACCGCGAAATGATGGCTTTGGAGGGCGCGCTCGATAGCGTGCAGGGTCAGATCGAGGCGAACCGGCTCATCGGACGAGCAAAGCGCATTCTGATCGAACGACACGGTATTTCTGACCAGGAAGCATATCGAAGGATCAACACGCAGGCGCTCGCCACCAGTCGAACGCTCAGAGAGATCGCCGAAGCGGTCCTGCTCACGGAAGACATGGCCATCCCGGTCGATGCTGTACGACGTAAGTAACCTGAGAGACGCATTATAACACGTCACATCGATTGATTTAGGGTTGGCTAATCTGGTATATCAATAGTATGCAACCTGTTCACGTAGAATAAGTTCGCACGAGCGAAATCGGTCCGTCGTTTCACACTCTCCTGACGGCATCGCAGCCACAAAGAGAGCCTCAACCTCAAATATCGCCGCAACGCCGCAGTTGCCCACCATCACGCTGCTTCGCAGACCGTCGGTCTGTAGGCACGTCGATTTCCTGTCATTTGCCTGATCGTTCAACTTAAGGCCTTGACATCACCTGTTTCGCTTTCGGGAGCATGCCGTTTTTGGCATCAAATGCTCGTCCGATCGCTGGATGCGGACGATCTCCGCGTCCGGCTCACTGCGGCCAACGTGCCGCGCTACCCGGCCTTCGGGCCTCCTTCTTCCGCTGAACCGCGCGATGAAGGACACCTTCAAAGGAGGAACACGGAACGTGAAGTTAACTAAACGCCGCGCTCCGCACGCACTCGCGCGCCACGGTCGCTACTTCGGCACCTCGGCACTGGAAACATTGGAAACAGTCTCGAACCGGATGACCCGCGCCCGACGCAGCCTGCAAGCCAGTCTCATTCCAATCGTCATGGTCGCGCTGAACACCCACGGAGCCCTGGCGCAAACCATACCGCCCGTTGGAGACGCCGCGAAGAAGGACGACAAGCCTTCGGCAACGGCAGTCGCCCAGGACGCGCCAAAGAAAGACGATAAGCCTGCCGCGGCGGCTCAGCCCGCTCCGGCACCAGCCGCGCCTGCCGCGCCAGCTCCTGGGACCATAACGATGTCCGGTTTGATCGACGGATACTTCCAGGTTAACTATCAGCACCCAAGCAGCGTCGGCAAACCGACTTTCGCCGCCCCGTTCAGCGGCGTAAATGCAACTCGCGCCTTCGACTACAAAGATGGATTCGGACTGAGCCTGGCGGAATTCAATATCAGCCGAACCCCCGGCAGGGGCTTTCCGCTCGGCATAACGGCGACCCTCACGGCCTTCGATACTCCCCCCGTAGTCTACGCCACGGAGCCGGGAGCCAAGGCCGGGTATGAGGGTATCCAGCAACTATACCTTACCTATACTCCCCATCTGCTGGGCCGAGATGTCGCGATCGACTTCGGAAAGTTTGTAACGCCGTTTGGTTACGAAGTGATCGAGAGCGTGAACAACGATAACTACTCGCGCGGGCTGCTCTTCACCTACGGCGTGCCGTTCTACCACACGGGAGTCCGGTTCGCTGCGCCGCTTGCAAAGAAGCTCAACTTCACGGGCGGGATCGTCAACGGATGGAATAACACGACCGATGACAACGACGCCAAGAGCTTCTTCACCGTGTTCGCATGGACGCCGGACTCGCACTTCACCGGCACCCTGAACTACATGGGAGGCGCGGAAGGCACCGGCGCATACGGCAGGGCCGTCCCGACCGCCGGCGCGGGGAACATAACGACCAACCTGTTCGAATTCGTACCGGTTTACAACGTCAACAGTCTGTTAAAAATTGGGGGCGATATCGTCTACGGTGCCGCTGCGGGCGACGTCAACGGAGCGCACGTTTCGGGAGACTGGTTTGGGATCGCGGCATACGCGCGGTACCAATGGACTCCGAAAATCGCCACGGCGCTGCGTGTCGAGCAGTTTGAAGACATGCCGGGTGTCGGTACGCTGCCCGGAAACTCGGCCGGCGGACTACGCTTCGGCGCCGGCTATGCCAAGGTGAGAAGTTTCACCGCGACGCTCGAGTATGCGGCGTTCCATAACAAGCTGGTCTCGCGACTCGAGTATCGCCACGATCGCGCCAACCAGCCCTTCGGTCGGACCGGACCGGACTAGGTCACTCTTAGGATTGCCGTGTCATACATGTTCTCGCTCCTTCCCTCCTACTAGTCGGCGGTCGCTCGTAACGAACGGCGCCCTATTGCCTCTATTACCTAGTCCATAT
>JBBQVV010000606.1:0-2747 GCA_038211235.1 Chthonomonadales bacterium
GAGCCTGTAACTATGCAAATCACTGAGAGCCCAAGCACGCCTGTCGACCCAGCGGACGGCGGTCCCGGGTGCCGCGGACCTACGCATAGTTGAGTCCTCGGCATAGGGGTCGCTATGCAAAGCTTTCCATAGCGACCCAAAGCGGACGTTCAAGTTGACTGATTGGTGACCGCGATGCAGTCATTCGGACTGAATCTATGGGCACCGCAGCAAACGATTCGAATCGCGCCCATCGACGCTAAGCCGGGCGGAGTGGCTGAGGTCAACACTTGAAAAGCGAACGACCAACTATGCGGCACCGTTCCGCAGCGCCGCGATGACCAGACGCACTGCAAGAGATGACTGGCGCCTGGTGGCGTAGTACGCATGATGTCCGACGAAGGTCGGGAACCAGTCCTCCAACACCCATGCAAGTTGTCCTCGGCCCACGTAAGGCTCCGCGAGAACCTTGGGGACGTATGCCAGGCCGAATCCCTTCAACGCAGCGTCGAGCATCTGATAAGCGTTGTTGAAGACAAGTTGCCCGCTGACCTTCACATCAAGATGGCGACGGCCCTTTCGAAACTCCCAGGGCAGCAGAGTATCCCTGGTGGGTAGTCGAAGACCGATGCAATTGTGCGCAGTCAGGTCACGGGGACTCTTCGGCGCAGGCCTGCCTTGAAGGTACGACGATGCGCCAACCACGGACAGTGTCTCGTCCGGCGCGATACGGACGGCGATCATGTCCTTCTCCACTTGATCGCCCAGGCGCACGCCGATGTCGAACCGCTGCGCAACGATATTCGAAAGGCCGTAGTCGTTGACAAGCTCGATTCGCAGCTCAGGGTGCTCGCGCAGCACGCCGTGCAGCTTCGGCCAGACGTACTGGTTGGCGGCGTAGTCGGTGGCAGTGATGCGTACGGTGCCGATGGCACGGTCGCGCAACTCGGTCACCGCCTCCAATTCCGCCTCGATTTCTTCGAGCTTTGGTGCGATGGAGTCGAGCAGCCGTTGTCCGGCCTCCGTCGGTGAGACGCTGCGAGTGGTTCTAACGAGCAACTGCATCCCGAGTTTGTCTTCCAAAGCGCTGACCGTGCGGCTCATCGATGATTGAGAGACGCCGAGCAAGGCGGCCGCTTTGGTGAAGCTGCGCTCTCGCGCCACGGTGAGCAATGCCACAAGCTGATTCAAGTCTTGGGTGGCCATCTATCCATCCGTGCATGAGTTTGTCCCGATTCTCCCACCTAGTCGGAAGCGGACGCGAGGACTAAATTCTTCCGTTCAGTGGGCAAGTGCCCGCCACTCACATGACAGGAGATTTGCATGCGCAAGGAAATGCCTACCGCCGCAAGAAAGCTCATCGGCGACTTCGCGCCGAAGCTCGCCGAGTTGAGCGACGAAGTGCTGTTCGGCGATATTTGGGAGCGCCCGGAGCTATCGAAGCGAGACCGCAGCCTGATCACTTGTGCAGCACTCGTCGCACTCGGCAAGACCGAACAGATGAGCTTTCACTTGCCTCGCGCCATCGAAAACGGCGTCACCGTGGAAGAACTCGTCGAGGTCATCACCCAAATAGCTTTCTATGGCGGCTGGCCGAACGCCATGTCTGCCGTATCGAAGGCGAAGGAAATCTTCGGCGCCTCGCCGAACAGCTGAACAGACCACACCAAAGGATCCGACATGCATCTCAAGCGCGCAGGCTCGCAGCCTTCCGTCAAAGGGCCGGCCTCCTTCTTCACCAGCACCGTCCGTGTCGACCCTTTGAACAATGCGCCGGAGCCTTCGAGGGTGTCGTGCGCCAGCGTCACGTTCGAGCCGGGCGCTCGCAGCCATTGGCACACCCATCCGTTGGGCCAAACATTGATCGTGACGGCGGGCTGCGGTTGGACCCAATGCGAAGGTGAGCCTATCGTGGAAATCCGGGCAGGCGACGTGATCTGGTGTCTCCCGGGTCACAAGCACTGGCACGGTGCAGCCGCGACGACCTCGATGACGCACATCGCGATCCAGGAGGCCCTAGATGGCAAGAACGTCATTTGGATGGAGCCAGTCACCGATGAGCAGTACAGCGTCGGGCCCGCATCCGTTGAAACGAGCTGAACTCTTTCTTGCACCTGAACCTGGCACAAGCCCGCAATCCATGACAGCGCAAAGAGATAGTTTTGCCATCGATGGCGCCCACAGGCTGGGCAAAGCCGAGGCACCGCCTGCCATGTGGGGCGGTGTATTCGCGATGACGCTGTGCGTCTTTGCGCTGATCGCCTCGGAGTTCATGCCCGTCAGTCTGCTGACGCCCATCGCCAACGATCTGCGGGTCAGCGAAGGGCTTGTCGGACAGGGTATCGCCATATCTGGCGCGTTTGCAGTGCTGACGAGCCTGTCGATCGCGGCCATCGCCGGCAGCATGAATCGCAAGATGCTGTTGCTGGGCCTGACCGCGCTGATGGCTGTCTCCGGGGCGGTTGTCGGGCTGGCGCCGAACTATCTGGTGTACATGGTCGGGCGTGCGCTGATCGGGCTGGTGGTTGGCGGCTTCTGGTCCTTGTCGGCAGCGACGGCAATGCGGCTGGTGCCGTCCGATCAGGTGCCGCGCGCTCTGGCCATTTTCAATGGCGGCAATGCGCTTGCCACAGTGGTCGCCGCCCCCTTGGGCAGCTACCTGGGTTCGGTTATCGGATGGCGTGGTGCGTTCTTCTGCCTGGTGCCGGTGGCGTTGGTCGCCTTTGTCTGGCAATGGATCAGCCTGCCGTCGATGCCGGCTCAGGCCC
>JBBQVV010000607.1:0-2743 GCA_038211235.1 Chthonomonadales bacterium
GGATCGGAGGCGTCCTTGACCAACACCGGATCTCCGCAGACTTCTAGGTAGGTGCCGCTCGTAGCTGCCTTGTCGAATGCAGGTTGTACGCAATAGTAGTCGAACGTCTCGCCATCCTGCGGGTCGAATTTCCCCCCGGCCGTGGGGAGCGCGAGATACCTGCGATGCACATTTGAACCGCTTGCATGGTGGTAGAACAACTCGCAGTAACAATTCGGCCTTCCTTCCACGCAATGCGTCTTGCTGCCCGGCACTGGTGGAAGTTTCGCGTCGCCTTCGCGCTTGGGGCAGCAGTCATCGCAACCGCAATATTCGAATCCCTCCGGCAATCCTCTCAAGTTGCCCATAAATACCTCGCGGCAAGAGTGTCATTCGCTTTTTCAGGTCGCTTGCGGGCCGCGCAAGTATAGCGCACGACGGTCGCTCGTGGAATGGCCTCTCATCAGCTCGTCGACGGGACGTCTCCCGACTCGCGAATTTTCCTTTGGAGGGGACTATTTCGACCGGGCGGCGCACGCCAGTACTAGCGCAAAGCGAGTCGGCCGTCGAGCTCAATTTCGCGCTCGCAGTCGAGGGGTACTGTCCTCTTGGACTTCGGTCTCCTTCATCTCCCGCACCGTGTCGCCGACGCAAGCGATTGCGGCAACGTCCTGATCGGCATTCGGCGTAGCCCTGTGCTGAATGTCATGGCAGCTGCCGCTCAGGCTGAGCGTACATTGCAGAAGTGCACACATCTAACGGCAGAATGGCGAGCCGCCGGCTCGCCATTCCCATGTAAATACCTGTTGCGTATCGTCTTAGCTAGAATTGGGACGACGGGAGTCTTGCGACCGATCACGCGTCGTCCAGGCGAGTGCACCACAGGCCGAGGCGCTTCCGAGCATGAGGCCAGCGAGGACGTCGGTCGGCCAGTGCTCGTCGAGCATCAATCGCGTCTCGCCCACAAGGAGTGTTAAACACGTCGCAGCGAGCGTACCGGTCGGCGCGGGAACGATCGACGCGTTCTCCAGAATGCGGGCCAGCGTCAGCGTGAGTGCCGCAGCCGTGGCAGTATGGCCGCTTGGAAAACTCTCGTGGCTCTCCTTTCCATGATACCCTGACGGCCGACGTCGGCGAACGATCGCCTTGCATCCCTTGTCGGAAAGCACCACGCCCAGCACGGCGCCGACCACTGCCAGACCGCCGGGAACCCGCCAGCGCCACAAGGCGAAGCTAGTGGCCGCGGCCACTGCGAGCTGCGCGTTGGGTTTTGCAATCCTCTTCACCTGCTTCGCGCCTCGGTACAACCTGCCTCGCTTGGGATGCGGTTGCGCGCGCCGAAGGGCGGCATCGAGATGGCTGGTGCGCGCACTGGCGACGGCGACTGCGAGCCCCACGAAGAGTACACCGGTGAGTCCTGCGGCGATGGCTTCGTCCGACGGTTCGCTCCGGGTTCGCATCATACCGCCTGCACAGCGGCGTCGGTGCGCCTACGGTGTGTCCCGCCTCTCACGTCGGGCCGCGAGTAGTTCGCGGCATCGATCTGGCCCGCCCGATCCAATTGGATGTTCGGCGCACTTGGCCGATCGCGCAGGTTGTCCGCAGTGTCCCACATCGTCGCCTGATCAGGGGTGAACATCATCCGCTTAGAAGACGAACATGCCGAGGGCGGCGGCAAACATGACCACGGTCGTGACCCCAACCATGGTGCGTGCGCCTCGCGAGCTTGGCTGGCCGTGCATCAACTGTGAATCGGAGGCTGCGATCAGTATCCCAACGAGCAGGAACGGCGCGAGCACGCCGTTGATGACGGCCGTCCAGTAGAGAGCGGATACGGCATTGACACCCGAGAAATTCATCGCGATGCCGAGCGCGACCGAGCAGATGAAGGTCGCATAGAATCCGGGCGCGCGATTGTACGGCTCGTCCATCCCCTGTCTCCAGCCGAAGATCTCTGCAAAGGCGTACGCGCCCGATCCGGCGAGTGTCGGAATCGCAAGCGCACCGGTGCCGAGGAGACCCACGGTGTAGAGCAGTGACGCGAACCGGCCCGCCAAGGGGGTCAGCGCCTCGGCGACTTGTCTTGAAGTCTCCAGCTTCGTCAGGCCGGCGCGATGGAGCGTGAGCGCCGTCGCAAGGATGATGAAGAACATCGCCGCATTCGAGAAGAACGTACCGATGGAGATGTCGATCCTGCGTGTCCTGATCTCGTACGCGTCGGCCCCCACTCGATCAGCAATGCGACGGCGGCCCAGTCCCTTTTCTTCTTCTACTTCCTGCGAGGCCTGCCAGAAGAAGAGGTAGGGACTGATCGTCGTGCCGAGGATTGCGACAAGGGTTGCCCAGGCGCCCCCGAGCTTCGGCATGCTCGGCACGAAGGTGTCGTGCGCCACGACCGACCATGTCGGCCCGACGGAGAGGGCCGTGACTACGTAAGCGACGAGCACAAGTGCGAGCCATTTGAGGCCACTCGCAATCGTCGCATACCGGAGCCGTATGGTGGCAAACGCGATCCCGACGCCGAGTACCACCACCCAGACGTGGGAACTCACGCCGGTGAGAAGCTCGGCCGCGTCAGCCATTCCGGTGAGGTCGGCGCCGACGTTGATCGTGTTCGCGATGAAGAGCGCGATGGCCGCAACGAGGAGGACCGAACGGGGAAACTTATGGCGAAGCGCACCCGCGATGCCTTGCCCCGTCACCATGCCGATGCGCGCGCACATCGTCTGAACGGCAATCATCAGCGGCCACGTGAACAGCGCCG
>JBBQVV010000608.1:0-2732 GCA_038211235.1 Chthonomonadales bacterium
GCATCGATTCGTTCTTTAAGTCGCTGACAAGCTCCGCGATCGTGTTCAAGCTGGCGACGAGCCTGTTCAGCTTCTAAGGAGATACCATGCGAGCACTGGTGAACTACGAACGGGCGCCGTACAAGGTCGAGCTGCGCGAAAAGCCCGTCCCCGAGATCGAGGACGACGAAGTGCTTCTCGCCGTGCGGGGCGTCGGTGTCTGCCGCAGCGATCTTCACCAGTGGCACGCGTCACATTCATGGCCGGTAAACTATCCGGTAACGCTGGGTCATGAGTTCTGCGGCGTGGTATCGCGTGCCGGCCGGAACGCCGAGCCGTTTGCTGAAGGCGACCGCGTCGTTAGCGAGACGGCCGCGTCCATCTGCGGTCGGTGCGCCTACTGCCGCGGCGGGCAATATAACCTTTGCCCGGAGCGCCTCGGATTTGGATATGGGCTTGACGGCGCGATGGCCGACTTCGTCCGCGTGCCCGCGCGCTGTCTCCATCGCTTGCCGGATAACGTGCCGTTCGAAGACGCCGCGATGACCGAGCCGGGCTGCGTCGCATGTAACGCGGTGATCGAGCTATCGAGGATAAACCCGGGAGACACCGTGGTTGTCATGGGCCCGGGAACGATCGGCCTGATGGTCGTTCAGATGTGCCGGCTCTTTTCGCCCGACAAACTCGTCCTCATCGGCACCTCGAAGGATGCCGAGAGACTCGGCGTAGGCAGGACTCTTGGCGCGGACGTCACGCTGGCGGCGGACACCACGGATATCGTGTCGGAGGTAAAGTCGCTCGGAGACGGCTTCGGCGCGCATCTCGTGGTGGACTGCGTCGGGACTTCCGCCGCACTGAAACCCTGTCTCGACATGACACGGCCGGCCGGCCAGGTTACGAAAGTCGGATGGGGCAGGGACCCGGTCGGATTCTCGCTCGACCCCCTGGTCCAGAAGGCGATTACACTGCAAGGCTCGTTCTCGCACACCTACCAGACCTGGGAGCGAGTCATCGGCCTCATGGCGAGCGGCCGACTGAACCTTGGCCCGATGCGCCGCGTCTTCTCGCTCGATCGCTGGGAAGAGGCGTTCCATACGATGGATTCGCTAGCAATCGCGAAGAGCGTCCTTACCCCTTAACAGTTCCAGCAAGTCTCCGGCTCTATTCCGCTACCGTTCCCATGCAGCCTGAATCCTGCGTATGGCCGCGGCGATGTCGTCCATGTCGCTGGGATCGCCTAGCAGCAGGTACTGCTCTAGCCAGACGGTATCCTGACAGACCTGCTCGCAAACGGGTAGCGATAGAGAGGGATACTCAATGTGGCGGCCGGCGGCGCATCCCTTGCCCTGCCCGGCCGCGTGTCTTACGAATAGGCCCTCGCGGTAGAGAGGAATATAGCCGTCGGTACACGGGACGCCCTCCGCGGTGAGCGCCCTCAGGAATTCGTCGCGGGATCTGCCGCCAAACGCGCCGGGATCGTAACGGAATGTGAAAAGGTGGTACGCATGACACGTAATGCGCGGATCCTCCGCCGGCAAGGCGATGCCACTGATTTTGGACAAGTGATGGCGGAGGTCACGAGCATTTGCCGTTCGGCGCTCGGTTTGCTCGGGAAGGCGCGATAGCTGAGTTCGAAGCAGCGCCGACTGGAACTCCGTCAGCCGGAAGTTGCTTCCATACACCTGGTGCTCGTACCAGCCGCCGTTCCTCACCCTGCCGATGTTGACGACCGACCAGGCGGCGTCGGCCAAATCCTCGCGATTTGTGATGACAGCGCCGCCCTCTCCCGAATTCAGGTTCTTGCTCGCCTGGAAGCTGAACGTCCCAATGTCGCCGATTGCGCCGACTCGAGTTCCGCGCCACGCGGACCCGTGCGCCTGCGCGGAGTCCTCAATGACCGCCAGGCCGTGCCTGGCCGCAATGACTGGAATGACATCCATGTCCGCGGGTCTGCCCGCGATGTGAACCGGAATTACCGCCGCGGTTCGTGGCGTGATCGCCTGCTCTATCTGAGTGGGATCCATATTGAGCGTATCCGGTTCGATGTCGACGAAGACGGGAACGGCGCCAACGCCGAGTACCGCGCTAGCGGTAGCAACGAAGGTGTAGGGCGGAACGATAACTTCGTCGCCGCACCCGATCCGCAGGGCGCGAAGCGCTACCTCGAGCGCTACGGTCCCATTGGCGCAGGCGACGCCATATCCCGCGCCGTGATACAACGCGAACTCGCGCTCGAACTCCTTTCCCTCTGTGCCAGGTACGGACCACCAGATCCCGCTGTGCAGCACACGGAGCAGCGCATCCTCTTCACGTTCATCGTGGATGGGCCAGCGTGGCCACGGCTTCATCGCCACATCGCGGACTGGACTGCCGCCATCTACGGCAAGTCGTTGTCTTGTTCCAATTGCCATGGGTTGACCTTCAAGCGCCGTTAGATTTCCCGGTCGCGGCACCGGCGCTGGACCAGGCATCGCGAATCATGCGCTCCGCGGGAGTTGAGTTTGGGCGCACGTGGCATTCGATGTCGAGGCCGGCATAGTTCAAGCACTGCGCGAAGGGCATCTCTTCGGTCGATCTCGCCAGTAGATCGTAAAAGGCGGAGAGATCCTGGCCGGCGACTTCGGAGACGGTTGCCCGGATCTCGTCCTCGCCATAGCCCGGATTCGGTGGATTGTGCCGCTTCATGAGTAGGCGCATCACGTCGTCCAGCGACTTCTGGCCGTTCGTCGTGTGTCGGATCTTGAGATCGAGGC
>JBBQVV010000609.1:0-2727 GCA_038211235.1 Chthonomonadales bacterium
GAAGCCGACTGTTTATTGGGAGGCGCTGATCCGGCTGGTGGACACGACTCTTCAGACCGGGATCGAACTGAACAACGTCACGGGCGTTGTCAGTTGCGAGGGCGTCCACAACGGCCAGCAGTTGGAGGACGTGATTGGCAATGTCTTCTTCCAGAAGGCCACCGTGCTGCGCCAGCCGTTGCGAAACTTGCAGGTGCCGCTGATTATCCGCAAGGAAACGCCCGATATACTGTCGCTGCCCGACGTCAAGGCGGACCTGTTTGGCGGCATCATCGGCGGCGAGGCCCGAATCGAGTTCGGGCCGGTCTTCAGCTACGAACTCGCGTTGAATGCCTCACACGTCCAGTTGGAGCAACTGGGGAGTCACAATTTCGGCCGCAGTGCCGAACTGAGCGGGCTGGCCAACGCGGCCATCCATCTCGCGGGCCAGGGAACCGATCTGGAAGGGCTGAAGGGACGAGGCCGATTCGACATTCCCAGCGGCAAGCTCGCGCGCTTGCCGGTGCTGCTCGACCTGCTCAAGTGGCTCGGCCTGCGCTTGCCCGATCGAACGGCCTTCGAGCAAGCGCACGCCGACTTCCGCATTGAGGGTCCGCGCGTCCACATCACCGAGTTGGATCTGTACGGCAGCGCGCTGAGCGTTCGAGGCCAGGGCAGCATGAAACTCGACGGCAGCGATCTGAAACTGGACCTGAACGCCGACTGGGGCCGGCTGACACAACTCTTGCCGGCGGCCCTCAACGACCTGTCGCGCGAGTTGTCCAATCAACTGTTGCGCGTCAAGGTGAGTGGGAAAGTTGGCGAGTTGAAGTTCGAGAAAGAACTGGTGCCGGTGGTGACCGAGCCGCTCAAGCGGCTGTGGAAGAGCTTGTCAGGAGCCAAGGCGAGCGGGGTCAGTAATGACCCTGGTAATTCGTCCAACCGGCGTCAGTAATGACCCGGTAATTCGTCCAACCGGGGTCATTACTGACCCCGCTCGCCGTTCCCGAAAAGAGGAGGGACCCCATGTTCGGCAGCATCCTTCATCGCATGATCTTACGCGAGTTGGTGCGTGTGTTCCTGCTCTGCTTGATTGGCATCACCGGCATCCTGCTCATGGCGGGCATTGTCGCCGAGGCGTCTCAGCAAGGTCTCAGCCCGGGACAGATCTTCGCCATCATTCCCTTGCTGATTCCCAGTACGCTGCCGTACACCATTCCCGCGACCACACTGTTCGCCACCTGCGTTGTTTATGGACGCCTTGCCGCCGACAACGAGATCCTTGCCATCCGGGCGAGCGGCATCAACATGGTCAAGGTCGTCTGGCCCGGCATCGTCCTCGGCCTGATGACCAGCGCCGCCACCCTGGGACTCTACTATCACGTCATCCCGTATACGCATCATTTGATGCGGTCGATGTTTCTTGACGATGTCGAGGAAGTCCTCTACGCCATGCTGCGGCGCAACAACCAGATCACCTTCCCGCACGTCGATTATTCGATGTATGTGCAGAGCGTGCAGGGCCGCCGGCTGCTGAATCCCCGATTCAAGCGCCGCGACACCAAGGGAGATACGGACGTCGTGGTCGTGGCTCGCGAAGCCGAACTGAAGGTCGATTTGAGGAACCAGCTGATTCTCGTTCACATGCGTTTCGGCGAGGTCTTGAGCAAGGATGGTTCCACCGTCCAGTTCGACGATCGTTTCTTCGACGTTCCATTGCCGGGGGAACTTCTCGGCGGGAACTATACGCGGCCTCGGGACATGACCTGGCAGGAGCTTTTCAAGGAACACGACAAGATGATCGAGGAGGAGAGGAAGGCTTCCAAGGAGGTCGAAACCGCGGAACACGGTGTCGCGGCGGTCAGTTCGCCGACCGAGGAGCAGTTCGCCCAGCGAAAGGCCCTGCAGAACAAGCTGAAGAACATCCAAATGATGATCAAAGCGATCGTCGCCGAGAAGCAAATGCGGCCCGCTCTGTCTCTCGGATGTTTGTTCTTTGTCCTCATCGGCTGTCCCATGGGCATCTGGTTCAGCAAGAGCGACTATCTCAGTTCGTTCATCACCTGTTTCCTGCCCATTGTCTTCGTCTACTATCCCCTGACTCTGTGCGGCACGGGCATGGCCAAGGATGGCAAATATCCTCCGGAATTTACCATCTGGGCCGCCGACGCCGTGATGGCCGTTGTCGGACTCGCGATGTTCCGGCGCTTGCTGAAGAATTGAGCCATGCCGCCCCGATTCCCGCACGACGCGAAGACCGCCGCTTTCACCCGGTTGGCGCGCGCCCTGCTTGGACATCCCGCGAATGCCCCTCTGCGCCAGCGCCTCTGCCGGATGCCGGATGCCGCCGCTGTTTTTTCCCGCGAGGCAACACTTCGCCTGTTTCGGATGCTGGCCTGCGAACGAGGGTTGCAGCCCTGTGCGAGTTTCCTCTGGACCGCCTCGACTCTTCTCGACCTGGAGACATGGAGTCTGGATGAGGCGGACCGGCTTGCCATTCTCGCTCTGCTGCCGGCAACTCTGTCCGAATTGGGAAATCTCTACGAGGAATTGCTGGCCCTGGCCCCGCGGCTCGACACGCGCCGCTGGTCCTTCGACCTGGAGCCGGTTCGCGGCAGCACGCGCAAGCGCCGGGGATCGTATGCGACACCCCAACGCCTCATCGAACCTCTTCTGGCCTCCGCACTCGATCCGCTTCTCGGCGATCCACTGTCTCTGAAAGTCTGCGATCCAGCGTGCGGCAGCGGC
>JBBQVV010000610.1:0-2714 GCA_038211235.1 Chthonomonadales bacterium
AGACCCTTGATTCGCAGTCCTCAGCTGCTACTACGCTCGAACGAAAGCACTGTCTTTCGTAACGCCGTGTTCCCTCAGCTGATCAATTGACGATGGCTAGCTGCGCTTGCGGCGACCGCGAGCCCAGAGACCGATCCCTCCGGCGCAGATGAGTCCCGCCATTGAGAAGCCCGTGCCAAGTTCCGGCACGGCCGACGTCGACAGGAAGTTCGCGCCGAAGTATGCAGGCGATGTACTGATCGATCCCAATGGTGCAAGAAACCCGCCCTGAGCGAACGTGGACTTCACGAACGTGATATTCGGGTCCGTCGAGAAGTTAATTGCGCTCCCTGGGAATACCAGGGGATCCGTTGCTCCGCCCGATCCGTAGTTAATCCCGACCTCGTAGGACTGTCCGGCTACCAACGTCACGCCCGTCAGCAGGTTATTGTACCGGAAGTTGGCGATCAGCGGATCGGTTGTTCCGCCGGCGATCGACGTAGCTGCCAGGAGGTTTCCAGCACTGTCCCACAGTCCCGCATCATGGGGCCCGATCAGACCATCCTGATTGTCGTCGAAAATGCCGAGAGCCGTAATCGTGATCGCCTTGTTGGCGACGAACTGGGAGCCGAGTGTGAACGGCGGATTCGTGAGTACCTGTCCGGTCACGTTGTCTATCTTGTATCCGGCGGTCTGCGCGTTAGCGGAGCCTGCGCCGAGAAGTGCGGTGGCCAGGCCAATGACCACCATGGGTGAGCGTAGCGCGATATTGCGCCAACACTGAGTTCCAACCATGCGTGCCTCCTGTTCAGATGCGAGAGAACGCGTGTGTTGCGAGTACCCGAATAAATACCAGCAACAGCCAATCTTGGCAATGCACATATTGTGCCAATAGTAGCGATGAGCGAGCAGTCGACGAAAAATTCTGTAATGACTGGATACGCCCTCTAGGGAGTGCACGCTCGACAGTTGCCTGGTTGGCAATGCCCGGCATGAACCCATGGGTGAAAAGCAACGCGAAAGATGGAAGCATGAATGCTCTCAACCTCGGGAAGATAGTTCAAGTCGGGACTACCGTGGCGACCTACATCCTTGAGTGTGACAGCATTCTTGCTAACATTAACGGATTCGCTTGAAGTATCGTGGCGAGTAGCTGCCTGGATAGAATCCTTTGTATCGCAGCCACAGCAACTGCTGGACGAGCGGATGATGAATGTGCCTGCGGAGAAATAGCGCGAGTGACTGTCCAATTGAACTTCCACTATACACCTTTGCCGCAGCCGAATCGGCCGCGTGATCCTCCCACCTCAGCGAGTAGTCGCTCTGCTGAGGAGTGTTTGCGAAAATCGGCTTCAGCTCCGTTCGGACGGCTTGAACGAGCAGGATCGCGGGCCGGCGCGCCTCCGTTACCATCACGCGATCTCGGATATCCGCCGGGTCGGCGACCTCATAGACGCGCGGGCGGAAGAGTCGAGAATCTAAAATCTGCATCCGTTCGACTCGATATCCGTTATCCGGGTGACAGACCCGGTAGAGAAGCTCCGGGCTGAACTGATAGAAGCCGTGTCCCATCGCGTTATTGGTCGGGGTCAGCATGATGAAGCGCCCGCCTTCACGCACCATCGAAAGCGCGTTCTTAATCGCCGTCGGAAAGTTGAATATATGCTCCAATGTGCCGCCGTCGATGACCAGATCGAATCGTTCGTGCAGCTCCTCCGGGATAGGAAGGTTCATATCGTGGATAACGGCGGCGCCCTCGTAGTCCGATGCGTCGAAAGAGGTAACCGATTTTGCTCCCAGATAGCGTATAACCGTATCGACAAAACTGCCGTTCTCAAAAAATGTGTGTGCGAGATTCATCGAGATCGGCTTGTCGAATTCGCTCAAGAGGCGCGATGCGTCTCGCGCCGACATCGCGAGTGTTTGGCGTCCCAGCGTCGCCGTCTTGCCCAGCGACATTCCTTGTTTGCGCGCTTCCAGCACGAAGCGCAGTCCGTGCATATCCAGTCCCATCGGTTACCTGGCAACTTCCTTAACTTCCAGACGCGTTGCGTCCGCCACTATGCAATCGGCAGCCGGCTTGAGTCACTGGATTGCGCCGTAGACGTCCCCGTCTTCAACCGTCTGACTCCTACCGTCTGGCGCCTGGCTCCTGCCGTCTGACTCCTAACGCGTGTCGCTCGCCGTCTGACTCCAGCCGCCAAACTCGCTGGTGAATCGGATCAGAGCGACGAGAAGGAGCACTACCGGCGCCATAAACAGCAAAATGGCGAAGAAGCCGCCGAGACCGCGGATGTAGGCGAGCGAGCTGCTGCAGAGCGTCGCGTACAGGGCCATGAACGATAGGCTCGACCAGTTTACCTCACGCTCGTGTGCCAAACGCAGGCATTGCGAGTACCAGTACTTGAGCCCGAAGCCCAGCAGAAAGAGGATCGCGATAAGGCCGGGAGCACCGAAGTTCATGTACGACTCGCCGAAGATCCCGATAGGATAGGTTCCCATCACGTCGGCGTCGCCTCCGTAGATCTCCGGGGCTACCTCATCCTGCAGTCGGGTCGTCCCGAAAAGAACCGGCTTGTCTGGAAAGAGCGCGCGAGGCAGGAAGGTATATACAAGATCCTCGCCCCACGATCGCCCCCACTCAAAGTCACGATCGCGAGACAGCGTCTTCTCGAACAGGACTCCCATGTCGAATGTGTAGGCGAGGAAGACCGCGCCTCGGAGTACCGGCGGCA
>JBBQVV010000611.1:0-2694 GCA_038211235.1 Chthonomonadales bacterium
GGCCGTCACGCTCGCGGCGCGCACAGGGCGCTAGAGGGCTCGCACCACCGAGACGCTTGATTACTCTAACCGTCATCGGCTACCTCGATTCAGATCCCATTGGATCTCGTGGATCGTCAACATGAACGATCCCGTCGCGTGGCTCGGATTCTTCTCGAACTTAGTCGGCCTGGACAGCACGGACGCAGCGGACGGCATCAGGTTCATCTGCCGCAAATAGGACGATGTCTCGGGCTCTGGGGAATTCGGCACGAATCCTCAGAGATTAACGTTGGAAAGCCGATGCCGGGTGTTAGAGGCAAGGCGTGTGTTAGAAAACCACGCGGTGGGAGGCCACCGCGTGGTCGGATTGTCCGGGAGAGCACTCCTGGTCTTATCGGCATAATTCGTGTTACATAAGAGGTCGGGTGACACTTTGGGCCAGCGTCCCCATCCGCACCGGCAGCAACTCGACCGCTGTCAGTCCGACTGCAGGGCCATTCTCTTGCGGCACATTCATCCGAGCCAGGAAAGTGATGATCGATCGTTTGTACTACATGCGCCCCGGCCGCGCCCAATCAGTAAGAGTTGAAGTGTCTGGACGCGAGACGGAGCCCCAGGCATCAACTTCCATCGCGAGCTCGTTGAAAAATTCAGGGAAGGTACTTATCTTCCCGGACGACTGGAGCCAAGGCCGATAGGCGTACCGGACCAAGCCGCCGAGGTCATGGGATGCGGGGGTGCATCGCCCGACCGTATCACTCTCTCATGGATCGATCTCTGCCGTTATTTCATCCCTAAGGGACGTCGGTTGTCTCCGTGTTTCTGTACGTGCGCAGCACTTTCGCGCGAGAAGCGATCCACGTAACGGCCAGCAGGCATCCGATACCCCCGCTGACGACCGAAAACGGCGCGCCCATCGCGCTCGCGACCAGTCCCGCCTCCAGATTGCCAACCTGGGGCCCTCCCGTAAAGAAAATCATGTTGATGGCGGTCATACGGCCCCTTAGATGATCGGGTGTGCCCATCTGGCGTATCGTCTGACGAAGGATGCTGCTCACAGTATCCGCGGCGCCCGTGACTGCAAGTGCCGCCAGTGACAGGTAAATGAGTTGGGAACAGCCGAACACGATCGTGGAAAGACCGTAGACGGCAACGGCGCACAGCATCGTCAGTCCCTGCCTGGCGACCGGTCTGCGGTAGGCCATCACGGAGCCTGCCGTGACCGACCCCGCCGCGGATGCCGCCGTAAGCAGGCCATATCCCCTGGCATCCACATGGAGGACATCCTTCGCGAATACAGGCAGCAGCGCCTCCGCGGAAGAGAAGAAACTGGCCAGGAAGTCGAGGCAGATCGTCCAGACCTGGATCGGTTGGCTCCAGACGAAGGCGAACCCATCGCGCAGCCCGGCTAGACTCATCCTGGCTGCTTCGGCGTGCTTGCGTTCCATTGCTGCAGGCTGGATGCAGATCAGGGCAATAAGCACCGCCAGAAAGGACGCCGCGTTGATCGCATAAATGATGGCAATACTTCCCTGCTGGAGCAGCATTCCCGCGAGGTATGGACCGATGACCGTTGCAACTTTTAGTCCCGTGGAATTCAGCGAGGCGGCGTTGGAGAAGTGTTTGCGAGGAACAAGACTTGGGATGAGCGACTGCCGAGCCGGGCTGTCGAACGCAAGCGCGGCAGCGCCAATGGCGCTAACGGCGTAGATGCTGACCACCGACACAGCTCCGGTTCTGGTCACGAAGGCCAGAACGGCGGCGCTCGCCGCGAGGACTATCTGGGTGGTAAGCAGGATGGCACGGCGGTCCTTCGAATCGGCCACGGCGCCGCCGAGAAGCGAGCACAGGACGAGTGGTACGAACCGGAAGAGGCCAATGAGGCCGAGCGCAATCATCGAGTGGGTCAGCTCGTAGACATGCCACCGGATCGTCGTGTCCTGCATCTTCGTGCCGACCGCTGAGATCGTCAGACCTATCCAGAGCAGGCGATATCCTGGGCTCCGGAGCGCCGGAAACCGACCATCATCCGGCAAGTCCGGCTGTGCGTCATCGTTCAACCGGCTTTGTCGTCCCCCGGAGCGCGCACGCCTCAGTACCCGCCGGCCTTCCCGCTGATCCGTCGGTCCGCGACGCCGATATACCTGCCGCTCTCCGTTGTCCAGATGGAATGTGCATCGCCCTGAAAGGGTAACGGAGTGGGCGCAACAAGAGTATGACCCATCTCTCTTAAGCCTCGCACTGTTTCCTGATGCCGCTCCATCGACTCGAACCGAATATGGTCCGGAAACCATTCTTGAGAGAATCGAGGGGAATCTACAGCCTCACGAAGCGGCATTCCGTAGTCGAGCACGCTGACGAGTATATTCAGGATCGTGTTGGGAATTCCACGACTGCCAGGGCTGCCGGTAATCAACTTCACATGGCCGTCCTGGGCGGCGATCGTCGGAGCCATCGAGCTGATCGGCCGTTTGCGGGGAGCGATCTGATTGGCTGCGGTTCCCACGCTGCCTCTGGTATCGGTCTCGCCCGGAAACAGGTTGAAGGCCCGCATGTCGTTGTTGAGCAGGAAACCCATATTCTTCACCACGATACGCGAACCCCAGCGGCGCTCTAGGGTATAGGTGTTGGAGACCGCCATGCCCCGCCGATCAATCACCGAAAAGTGTGTCGTGCTCGGCGATTCGTCCGCGAGAGGGATGTCCGCGGCAA
>JBBQVV010000612.1:0-2648 GCA_038211235.1 Chthonomonadales bacterium
TCCTTAACCAGGTTCGTAAAGAGAATATCGGAGTCACCATCTACCTGATTGGCGGCGTTCAATTGCGAGGCATGGTCCGAGGCTTCGATGCGTTCACGATTCTCCTGGATTCCGTTGGAAAGCCCACTCAACTGGTTTACAAGCACGCCGTCACGTCCATCGTTCCGTCGCGTCCTGTCTCCAACTTCTACCAGGATTCCCACCGTGAACCCGCGGGCGAGCGCGCGGAGCGAGAACCACGCGAGCCACGCCAGGCTCCAGCGCCCGTTCGCGAATAAGCCTGCCGTCCGGGCTGCCAGGTTCCACTACGCGTCAAGTGTCATGCCCTGGGAGGCAATCGAGACCTGGTGGACCACGCGTCCGGCTCAGGCGCAAGGAGTATGGGTTTTGAGATTTACCAAGATGCATGGAATTGGCAACGATTTCGTGGTTGTAAACAGTCTGTCCGAATCCCTGGAGGAGGCGCGGCTGGCAGAGATCAGCCGAAAGATCAACGACCGTAAGTTCGGTGTCGGAGGTGACGGGTTCATCCTGATTCTGCCGTCGAAGGTCGCCGAATTCAAGATGCGCATGTTCAATCCGGACGGAACCGAAGCCGAGATGTGCGGTAACGGGATCCGGTGCTTTGCCAAGTACGTGTTTGACCGCAAGTTGATTCCGGAGCCGCAAGTCAAGGTCGAAACCCTTGCCGGAGTCAAGGTCCTGAAGCTGCTGACTCGAAGCGGCCGGGTAGAGCAGGTCCGGGTCGATATGGGATCTCCCAGGCTGCTCCGATCGGAGATTCCAATGCGCGGCGATGACAACGGCCGCGTGCTGGCCGAGGGTCTCAAATGCGAGGGCCGCCGTTTCGAAATCACCGCAGTCAACATGGGTAATCCTCACGTGGTAATTTTTGAGGAAAATGTGGATACTACGCCGGTCTCAAGGTACGGACAGGCGATCGAGAACCACAAGAGCTTCCCACAGCGCACAAATGTCCATTTTGTACAGATATGCAACCCCGGCGAGGTCATCGTTCGATCCTGGGAGCGGGGCGCGGGCGAAACGCTCGCCTGCGGCACCGGAGCATGTGCCTGCGTGGTTGCGTCCGTCCTGAACAACAAGACTAACAGGTCTGTTGACGTGCATCTTCCCGGCGGCGACCTGCGTATCGAATGGACCGGTGATAACAGGGTCATGATGACTGGCGCCGCCGAAGAGGTATTCGAGGGCGTCATCGATCTTTAGTGAAGCAGCGTTGGAACGCCCTTATCGACCTCCAACCAAGGATCGACAATGAATCAATACGTAATCGGCGTCGACGTGGGAACGGGAAGCGCCCGGGCCGGCCTATTCGACGCCCGCGGTTCGCTGATGTCCTCCGACGCAAGGCCGATCGAAACCTGGAAGCCGAGGCCCGACTACGTCGAACAGTCGTCTGAGGACATCTGGCGCGCCATCTGCGAGGTTACACGATCCGTTTTGGCGACTGCCGATATTGCCGCTGACGCGGTGTCCGGCATCAGCTTCGATGCAACATGCTCGTTGGTGGCGCTCGACCAATCAGGGGAGCCGCTTTCGATCGACATCGAAAGCGATCCCAGGCGCAACATCATTGTATGGATGGATCATCGCGCGCTCGAACAGGCGGATGCGATCAACGCCGGCGGCCACGAAGTGCTGAAGTACGTCGGTGGCAAGGTATCGCCCGAGATGGAGACTCCCAAGCTGAAGTGGCTTAAGGAGGTCCTGCCGGACACCTGGTCGCGCGCCGGGAAGTTCTTCGATCTGGCCGACTACCTTACGTACCGCGCAAGCGGAACTGACGTTCGAAGTCTTTGCACGGTCGTCTGCAAATGGACTTACCTGGGCCATGAAGGACCGAACGGCCGATGGGACATGAAGTTCCTGGAATCCATAGGCATTGCCGATGCGTTTACGAGCGGGTGCGTCACAGGCGATGTACGGCCTATGGGTACCGCGCTCGGACGCCTGACCGACCGGGCAGCCATTGAGTTGGGACTAACCCGGCGCTGCTCCGTGGGAGTCGGGATCATCGATGCGCACGCGGGCGGGCTCGGACTGCTCGGCGCGGTCTGGCATGAGCGAGAAGGCCAGGACCTTGCCCTGCTCGAGACGGCCCTCGCCCTCATCGGCGGTACGAGCAACTGCCATATGGCGGTGTCCCGCGAACCACGCTACATCGGAGGCGTGTGGGGCCCCTACTACGGCGCCATGGTGCCCGGCATGTGGCTGACAGAGGGGGGCCAGAGTGCAGCCGGAAGCGCCATTGATCACGTTATTCAAGATCACGCAAATTACGCACGCCTGATTGAAGATTCGGCGAGAGAAGGGAATACCGTCTACCAACTTCTGAACGACGAGATCGCGCGCCTCGCACGGGCGGAGTCTCTGGCCTCTCCCGCTCACCTCACGCGAAATATCCACGTTCTGCCCTATTTTCTCGGTAATCGCTCCCCTAACGCCGACCCCTATGCCAGCGCCATCATCGAAGGGTTGACGCTCGACGAATCCATCACCTCGCAGGCGCTGAGATACTATGCAACGGTCCAGGCCGTCGCCTACGGCACACGTGACATCGTGCGTGCCATGAACGAGGCGGGTTACTCGATTGAGACGATGTTCGTCACCGGCGGAGGCGCGAAGAA
>JBBQVV010000613.1:0-2645 GCA_038211235.1 Chthonomonadales bacterium
CGCGGCCTCACGCGTCGGCTGGAGGTCATGGCGACTGCGGCGACAGGATGGAGCCTGGGAGATTTTTCGCCACGGGCCAACGAGCTGCCGGCCGACGAGCTTGGGGAGCTCGGCACCCGCCTGAACGGAATGGCCCGCGACCTCTCGCAGCTCCTCGATCTTCGTCAGGAGATGGCGGCCGTGGAAGAGCGGAACCGGCTGGCGCGAGACCTCCACGACACCGTGAAGCAACAGGCATTTGCCCTCACCATGCAGATCGCGGCGGCACGCGAAAAGCTGGCGACCGATCCGACGGCCGCGGAACAGCGTCTGACCGAAGCTGCGTCGATCTCCGCGCAGATTCAGCAGGAGCTGGCCGGCATCGTCCGCGAGCTCGCGGAAACGCAGCGCAAAACCGACGGCGGTTTGGAGGAGCTGGTGCGTCACCGGGTCTCTCGCTGGTCGCGGCAGACGGATATCGACGTCGGCCTTGCCATCCATGTCGACCGCGAGCCATCTCCCACGGTCAGCAAAACGATCTGCGTGATCCTCGACGAAGCCCTGTCGAACGTCGTCCGTCATAGCGGCGCGCGAACGGTGCGGATCGCGCTAAACGCGGGCGTCGACGGTCTCCTTACGCTGTCCGTTGGCGACGATGGCTGCGGAATAGCGAGTGACGCGGCAAGCCCTGGGATGGGCCTGCGGAATATGCGTCAGAGAGCGGAATCGATGCCGTGCGGATCGTTCACCGTTGGGAGCGAACCGGAGGGGGGCGTCAAAATCGAAGTCAGATGTTCGGACATAGAGGAGAATACAGATGAGTGACGCCGACATTGACCCGATCAGTGTTTTAATTGTCGACGATCATCCCTTGATCCGGCAAGGAGTGCGCGCCTTTTTCGACACGCAAGCCGACATCAATGTCGTCGGCGAGGCATCCTCGGGAATGGAGGCCGTCGCCCTCTGTGCCAAGTTTGGGCCGGACGTCGTCCTGCTGGATCTGCTCATGCCGGGGATGGACGGCATAGAATGCACGCGAGAAATCAAGCGACTCTGCCCTCGAACACACGTGGTGATCCTTACGTCATTTCATGAGGACGAACAGATTGTCCCGGCAATCCGTGCCGGAGCCCTCTCTTATCTGCTTAAGGACGTCGGCCCATCCGAACTGGTCGACGCAGTCCGGAAAGCCGCCCGTGGCCAGATCGTCCTCAGTTCGCAGGTCGCCTCACGCATTCTTCAAGCCGTGAGCGGCAGCGAGAAGCCCATCGATCCGCTGACCGAACTCAGCGACCGCGAGCTCGAAATCCTCCGCCTCGTGGCCGACGGCGTGACCAACGCCGACATCGCCACCCAGCTCTTCATTAGCGATAAAACCGTAAAGACCCACGTCCGAAACATCCTGGCGAAACTCCAGGTCACCGATCGCACCAAAGCCGCCGCCTACGCCTGGCGCAAGGGACTCGTGAATCCGTCGGAGGTGGGCTGAACTGTGTCTGTGTCTTGAACTGTGATTAAGGATGATTAATTGATTGGGATGATTTTGTACGCCGCAGGGATAACTCTTCTAACAATCATCCTAATCATTTAATCAGACAGATCACAGTTCAAGACAACTCGGACTATTTGGCGGTTGCCACCTCGAACACGACGGTGGACGTCGACCAGGCCGACGGACGCACCGCGGGTTTGGCGCGGGTGCCGGCGACGGCGGCTTTCAGGAGATCGTCGAGCGGCGACGCAGGCTGGCCGCTGCCGCGCAGGGTTTTGAAGTCCACATGTTCGCGCGTGGCGATCGCCTTAAAGATCTCCGTTCCATACGGCTTCCCGAGCTCGAACGGCAACGGCGTCGTCGGGGAGGCGTCCCACAGCTTGTACCACTTGTTCGGGTTGCCGTGCGGGATCACGTTGTCATTGATCGGGCTCGACGGATCTGGCCAAAGCTGGTTGACGGTTCCGTCGCTCGCCAGATCGAGGACGGCGACGTAAGCGTCCTCCGTGCCGACATTGCGGACTTCCAGCGTGACATATTGACCGTCGGGCAGGCTCGCCCCCGGTGGTGATGGGGCCTTGTCGGCCTTCCAGGTGATCCCAATGTTTTCGTCGCCGGTCACGTCGGCCGGAACGAGACGCATCTCAATCCGGATCGGCGACGCCGCACTCTCGTTATTGAGCGACTTCGCAAACCGATACTGCGCTTCGCGCTGGAGGGCGTCGCGCACGGCGTTGGGCATCTCCGGGCCGGGATCAAGATGGGCGATGACGGAGCCGCCGTCCTGGCGAACAAGATCGTAGCCACCACCGTTCAATTTAATGGACACGTCCGGACGCTCACCGGCGGCGACGTCCGTGCTCACGATGCTCACCTCTCGAAGCTTCGCCAGCGCCTGATCTCCTCCCGGCAGCGCGAGAAACTCCTTTGAATCGATCTTAAGCCGGTTGTCCCCATACTGGTGGAGGACTTCGACGGCCCGCGCGGCCGTGAGAAGTCCCGGATGAGCAACGATCGCGGGCGGCACGTCCAGCCGGGAATCGGTGAGACCGACCCGGCCGACGGTCGCATCCGCGATTTTGGCCGCGTCGACGAACTGGTTGGTGCCGCTCTTGTAGAGGGCGAAGCGCGAGCCCACCGTCATTCCCTGCAGCGAGCCGGCGTCCATCACAAC
>JBBQVV010000614.1:0-2644 GCA_038211235.1 Chthonomonadales bacterium
GGAAACGCCAACTCGCCGAGGAGACTCGGAACCGCGTGGCGCGGCGCACCGACCGGCTCTTCGTGGGGCTGCTCGTCTTCCAATGGCTCGTCGCCGTCGGCCTCGCAGCGTGGGTGTCTCCCCTCGCGTGGGCCGGTTCCACGAGCCGCCTTCACCCGCACCTGTGGGGCGCCGTCTTGCTGGGGTTCGCGGCCATCGCTCCGCCAGTCCTGCTCGGTCTGCTCCGGGTCTGCTCCGACCCGGCAGGACTTGGACGCGGCACATCATTGCCGTCGGCCAGATGGTCAGCACGGCGCTGCTCATCCACCTCAGCGGGGGGCGCATCGAAACGCACTTCCACGTCTTCGGCTCACTCGCGTTCCTGGCGTTCTACCGCGACTGGCGCGTGATCCTGACGGCGACCGCCGTGACGGCCGGGGATCACCTGCTCCGGGGCGCCTTCTGGCCGGAGTCGGCCTACGGCACCATCTCGCGAAGCTCGTCCCCGGAGCGATCGTGCAACGGGACGCCGGGGGCGACGCGGCGCGGGCCACCGGCGTGCGCACGTCGGGCCATGTGCTCTTCTACGATGCCGGCGGGAGCCTTCGCTTCAGCGGCGGACTCGCGCCACTGAGTGACGGACCGCCATTTGGTCTCGCCACCGGTGTGCCGGATTCCGAGCGCACCACTTGCGTACGACGACCCGTCCGAGGATGTCCGCTGTTCGACGAATGAGCATCGGATCATCAGCGCGGTTCATCCAAAACCTCCCTCACCTTGATCGCGAACGCCGCTGCTGAAAATGGCTTCTGGAGAAAGTTCACCCCGTCCTGCAGAATGCCGTGGCGGATGACGGCGTCGTCGGTGTACCCGGATACGAAGAGAACGCGCACGTCGGGGTGAGACGCGCGCACGCGCTCTGCGACGACGCGTCCTCCGACGCCCGGCATGACCACGTCCGAAATCAGCAGATGGATCGGACCCGTGTGCCCGTTGAGGACGCGCAGCCCTTCCTCCCCATCGGCCGCATCGAGCACGGTATATCCGCATCCCATCAGGATGTGCCGGATCAGAGCGCGGACGCCCTCCTCATCCTCCACGACCAGCACTGTCTCCGTTCCGTGCGGGGGAGCTTGCACCCACGATTTCCCCTTGGTCGGAGCAGAAGGCTCTTCGACGCGGGGGAGGTAGACTTTGAACGTCGTCCCGACTCCGACCTCGCTGTATACGGCGACGTGGCCTCCGCTCTGCTTGATGATTCCGTAGACCGTCGCGAGTCCCAACCCGGTTCCTTTGCCGACGCTCTTGGTCGTGAAGAACGGCTCGAAGATTCGAGCCACGACATCGGGCGTCATGCCGGTGCCCGAGTCGGCCACGCTGAGCAAAACGTGGGGGCCGACTGTGGCATCGGCATGAGTGAGCGCGTATAGATCGTCCAGATCGATATTTCTCGTTTCGATCGTGAGTCGGCCACCCCGGGGCATCGCGTCTCGGGCGTTCACGGTCAAGTTCATCAACGCATGTTCGATCTGTCCGGGGTCGGCCCGCACAAATCCGAGGTCGGGCGCCAGGGCCGTCGCCACATGGATGTCCTCGCCGATGAGGCGGCGCAGCATTTTCTCGGTGTCGGTCACCACGGAGTTCAGGTCGAGGATTTGTGGAGCGAGCACCTGCTGGCGGCTGAACGCCAAGAGTTGCCGGGTCAGTCCGGCCGAGCGTTCGCCCGCCTTGTGGATCTCGCCGACGAGTTCGCGGTTGGGATCGCCGGGTTTCAGGTCGAGCAGAAGCAACTCGCTGTATCCGTTGATCACGGTGAGCTGGTTGTTGAAATCGTGGGCGATGCCGCCGGCCAATTGTCCAACCGCTTCGAGCTTCTGCACCTGGCGGAATTGCGCTTCGAGATTCCGGCGCGAGGTCACGTCGGTCAGGACGCCCACGAAGTGGGTGAGGCGACCGTCGGCGTCGTGCACCGGAGAAATAGAAAGCTCGTTCCAGTACTGAGTGCCGTCCTTGCGGCCGTTGAGCAGTTCGACGGTGCATGGCTCCCCGAGTCGGATCGCACGGCGCAAGCGCGCGACCGCCTCCGGGTCGGTGTCCGGGCACTGGAGGAACCGGCAGTTGCGGCCGAACGCGTCGCGGGATTCGTAGCCGGTCATCCGCTCGAAGCTAGGGCTGGTGTAGACGATGGGGTTGTCGGGTAGCCTCGCGTCGGTGATGACGATGCCCTGACTCGCCGCTTGGATGGTGCGGTCGCGCAGCCGGAGTTCTTCCTCCGCCCGTTTTCGCTCGGTGATGTCGCGGATGTTGCACTGGATGACGCGTGCGTTCCCGACATCGTACGTGTTACTGACGAATTCCACGGCGATTTGGCGGCCGTCTTTGGTCCGGAGCGGGAGGTCGTCGTAGCGGATGTACCCCTCCCGCAGGAGTGTGCTGAACGCCTCCCGACTCGCGTCTATGTCCCGGAACAGTCCCAGCTCCCACAGTTCCTTCCCGATGAGTTCGTCGCGGGAGTATCCGATCATCTCCGCCAGAAAGGGGTTGGCGTCGAAAACCCGACGCGTCACGGGATTGACGATCAGGATGCCGTCGTAGGCCGCTTCGAACAAGCGGCGGTAGCGGACCTCGGACAGCGCCAAGTCTTCGCGCGACTGATTCCGAGCCG
>JBBQVV010000615.1:0-2635 GCA_038211235.1 Chthonomonadales bacterium
ATCGAGATTGGCGCTCAGTTCGTCGAGCCAGTCCTCGACCGGGATCGATTCGGTCTTCAGGGCGATGCCGCGAACGATGCGAGTGCGCGAGGCCTGAAGCGGCCCGCGGCCGCCCGAGCCTTCTGTCCCGGCGGCATTCCAGTCCGCGGCTCCGGCCTCGATCCAGGCGCGCATCGTCTTGATCTCCTGCTTCTACAAAGCGGAGTGCGCAAGCTTTGCGCTTAGGTGATACGGCGCTTCTATTGTGCTAGGAATCCAAATCGCGACGCTGGCGGACTGCTCCGTTTCTCGGTTGTCTGAGATTCCCCAGGCGATTCTTTGCGATCGTGTGAAATCCTATTCTGTCCATCGGCGGGCGGACATGTTGGCTACTAACGTTAGGGTGGAATGCTGCATTGTAGAGGATAAAGTGAGAGTTTTGTTCCACTACGGCATTTGCGACATCACCGCCTGGAACCCGGCCTGCTGAAAGTGCATATCCGCCGTAAGCGCCAATTGCAGCCCTTCTTCTTCCATGACAGTAAATGAGATGCAGTCCGCCAGGCTCCATTCCTTATCAGGGCGACCCTCAAAGAGGGAGAGAGAGCGCAAGAGGAGTGAGGTATCTACAGTTACAACTCGTATATTGGATGTGGAGTAGGCGAGCCGTATGAATTGCGCCACACCATCACGATCTATTGCGCTGAGGGCAGCACCTAATTCCAGGAAGATTGCTTCTGTAACCCATACTTCCCGCGCGGCGTGCAAGCGCGGCGCGAGCCGTTTCGCCTCCTCGTGATATCTGTCTCGTCTATTGATGAGCGCCTGCACGAAAAGAGTATCCAGGAATAGCCTCTCATGACCGGGCATCCGTCAGCCTTCCTTCTGGCGTTTCGGCGAGCCCGCAATGTAGTGATCATGCTCCGCTGCCCAGTCTTCTGGCGCTTCTACCGTTCCCGTCAGCGTGTCGAGCACGTCCCAGGCATCCGGGCCGGTATCGATCTTCGTCGCCGCACAATTACCCGCTCGATCTGTCAACGTCCGATCCGATTGACTTCGCGGGTGCTCGGGTAACTTCTCTGCAATCCACGCGGCGGGGGTAGTCCCCTCCTGTTCCGCCACTCTTTTCAGAGTATTGTAAACGTCGTCGGGCAGTTCAACGTGTTGACTCACCGGTTGTACCTCCAGAGTTCAATTATCGCAAACATCCCGACAACGGAGGAGATTCCGTCGCTATTGGATCGAACCCATCCAATTCAAGAACATCGCCTCAATGGAAAACGCAACGCCCAAAGATCGACTAAATTGGCATCTACGCACGCGAACGGCCTCTCGCACCGCGCCATTAAGGACGGCTATGTCGTCGCACTTCCTGAATCGCTATAGCAGAGGGTAGTGTCTCACTCCCGGAAGGCACACCGGAACCCGATGTAGGTGCTCCAGTTCGCAGGATCGAAACTGCCACGGTACAACGCGCGAAAGACCGCTAGGTTACCGTCGGCCCAAGAACCGCCGCGCAGCAGACGGCCTTGACCGTTATTCGAGTTTACGGGATTATCTAAGCCAGCTCCAGACTTCCAGTAATTTTCATCATAGCCATTCTGACACCACGGCCACACATTCCCTGCCATGTCCAATTCGCCGCACGGGCTTGCGCCAGACGCAAAACTGCCTACTCCGGCCGTGCCGCCGGAATCGGCGAATGCCGATATGCTTCTCTACGCGCATCCATCCCACCCATAGGAGCCGCTATCGGAACCGCGCCCGGAGGGACTCGGCCGCACGCCCCAGAGGAGCCGTTCGGGTCGTCGCATTCACGCGATCGCCACCACTATCGTTCACGTCGCTCAGTACTTCCATCCGACCGACAGCGTACTGCGCCCCTCACCCGATCAATCGTTCCAGCGCCGCTCGCGCCGTTGCGTTGGTCCGGACGCGTTCATCGAGATTGGCGCTCAGTTCGTCGAGCCAGTCCTCGACCGGGATCGATTCGGTCTTCAGGGCGATGCCGCGAACGATGCGAGTGCGCGAGGCCTGAAGCGGCCCGCGGCCGGGATCTTCCAACGTGTACCGGTAGTCGCCGAAGTTTACGATCACCTTCGCTATCGTCTTCTTGCTGAACAGGCCGCCGCGCTTGACGACCTCGGCCTCGTCCGGCAGAGCGCTGTCGAGCATTGCGGCTAACAGTTCGAGAAAGGCGCGTTGATCGGCCGCGTACTGCTTCGAGAGCGTCGCCGCTACGCCGAACTTCAGCCACTCCTGCTGCTCGAACTCATCCGACATCGATCTGCTCCCGCCCGCGGTTAACACCGGACTCCACATTCCGGTCAACTTCAGATTGTACCAGAGACGTTATAGCCCTTTGGCGATTCGGCAATAGGTTCGCGCAAGCGTTAATGCTACCACTCCATTGCGCCATCGTACCGCGACCGGATTTGCCGGCACTCGACCGGATACCAACGGCCGTCGATCTTGCGGACCTCGATATCGTACTTCAGCTTTTGATCTCCATTCTCCAACGATTCGCGCTGTGTCCATCCGATTCGCGCCGTGGCGCCATCGGACGATCGAACGTAGGGGAAGTAGTCGTGAAATGACCTGATCTTCAGGGAGACCGCTATTCCTGTCTCGCCGGGCCCATAGAACGGATCCAGGG
>JBBQVV010000616.1:0-2562 GCA_038211235.1 Chthonomonadales bacterium
TCACTCTCGCTGGTGCGTAAACCGCCCGAGAGCAGCTGGGCGAGGTCTTGTCGGATCGTTTCGGATGGTGCTATTCTGTTCATTGTGGTGTGGCTCCTTGAGCATCGTGATGGTTTCGTCACTCTCAAAATACCCGATGAAGCCGCGCCACATTTTACAGGATTATACTGACGTTACCGACCCTGCGCAGCGGCGGGTAATCCATAACCCCACGAGTTTAGCGCCGTGAACCGTTGTCAAGGGCGAGTGAGAAGGAGAATCCATACTAGGCATTTGGCCAGTGGGGCTATTTCCGCGATCTGGCAACGCGCCTCTATGTACGAGCCAGGCATCTCGACGTGGCGACGAGCCACTGGATCAGCCGCGATCCGATCGGCCGGGACGGATTCTATCTATATTGCGCCGATGACCCGACCAACAGAATAGATCCGGCTGGTACGACTAATAAGAGGATTGGGCCGGTGCCGCCATACAAGGTTACTTGCACTTCTGGAGGAGACGCGGACACGAGGTGTAATCTCGCCATAGGTGTGCCGTATACGCTCAACTGCAATAGTACTTGTGGCGCACCTTGCACTGACGCGCATGATGGACAGCATCGCCACGATATTGCAGACTGTTGCCAAAGGGCGCATTCGACCTGTTGGACTTCAGCCCGGAGCCTCGGTCAGCAAAACGAGTGCATAATTCGATTCGGCAAATTGCCTATGGACTCCATGTACTACCTGGAGTGCCAGGCGTTCCGAAGCGGTATGGCGTACCGGCAGAGGCTCGCCGCGAACATCGGGTGCGAAGACGCTAGCCGATCCAAAGCGTGCAAGCAGTGCTGCGACGATCTTCACAGCCAAATCGCGAACGATAAGGCCGGGGTATTCATTTATTGCAAGGGCAAGCCGGGTTGGCCACCGGGGCCGAAGCCGAAATGTCCGTTCTAGTAATTCTGTAATCCGACATACGGTCTTCCGTAGGATAGAATTTGGTACAGGCGATCGATCCAACGTGTGCCGCATCAGTCTCGCTCCTCGCCTCGGGCTCCGGGTAAGGTGGAGAATTCAATAGTGAACAAAGTGGCTCTTACTGCAAGCGTGATGGGGGCGTCTAGATGTGTCTGTCGAAACTGATTCCGTTGAGCTGCATGATCGTGTGGACGGCGGCCACCCACCTTTACCAGCCGCAACAGATGCCCAAGCCGGTACTCACGAAATTGAAAACCCGGATCGATTTTAAGGATGCCGAACTGTACATTTCGAATAGCGCGATATCGGATCCCGTCGAGGCACATGAGCACCTCGTCGTGCGACATGGGAACACAACGAAGATGCTGCGCGATCTCAACGACCTTGAGGGCAGGGTATCGATTGTTACCGGTGCTGGCGCCCTGGAGTACGTCCGCCTGCTTACGTCCGCGGATACGTGGGACATGTGGCCTCAGCACCTCCTCGAGGTAACCAACCGTAGTCGCGTGCGATCCGGCATCCCCGGTACTCCCTCGGGCTTCTCAGCCGCTCTTTCGGATCGCGATTTCAGGCGCTGGCACTTCGCGGATGCGGCGGCCACGGCCAAGCCAGGCGGGTATTAGGTCCATAGATTTCTTCTCGCCCGTAATGGCTCGAAGATGACTATTCTTGAGGTAAGCGAATCTGTTTCCACTACTGGCAAGTACATTCGCAAAGTTCTGTCGAAGCGTGATGCGTCCTCGTTCACGGGCGTCGAATGGCAGTTCCGGACCTTTGAGTGACTCGCCGTGCCCTGGCCCTTCCTAGGAATACCGGGCGCCAGCCAGTATTCGGCCGGCCAGCATTCGGCGCAGAATAACGCGGAGGGCCACCGGACCAGCAGGTTTCAATGGGCGCAGCGACCTGCTCTCAACGCGTGACCCGCTAGTGGCCTTCACAAGCTGGGCGTATGACGCGGTCGGCAACGCGACACTGCGAACCGACGCGCGCAGCCGCCTGACGACGTACACGCTGGACTCCCTTAACCGGATCACTGGTCAGCTGTATATCGACGAAACGAGAGTAACCAACACGTTTGATGCGGCCGAGCAGCAGCTGACCATGCAGGATGTCTCCGGCATAACGAACTACTCCTATGACAGACAGGGGATGCGGACAGTGATGCAGAAGGGCACCAGCCTGGCGCTCACCTACGCTTTCGATCCGGGCGGTAACACGCTGCAGTACCAGAACCCGCTCGGCGGATTCATGCAGTGGGCGTATGATCAGCAGAACCGGGTCGCCACCGTCTTCGACTCAGACAGCGAGCGCACGACCATCGCCTGGGACGCACTCGATCGCCTACAGAGGGTGACGCTCGGCAACGGTGTGACTACCAGCCGGACGTAGGATGCGGCGGGCAGGGAGACGGCGACCGGCGACGCCTTAGGCAACCGGACGTATCCGGCAGCTCGCCCCTCCATGTCGGCTTCTTCGGACCGCGACTCTGCGCACTCTGCGCCACCTCTTCGACGGCCTGTTCCGGTCCGTGGTACAATCTGCTTGTGGAGAACGGCGCAGGAGGCAACGATGCCGGCGTGGAGAGATCGCATTGATATCCGGATCG
>JBBQVV010000617.1:0-2561 GCA_038211235.1 Chthonomonadales bacterium
CCGGCAGAAGAACCGCGAACGCCTGCGACGTCTTCTCATACAACCCTGATTGCTTCAACTCTTCAAGCAAAATCGCATCGGCGCGGCGTAACACGTCCAGCCGATCCGCGCTCACGGGTCCGAGACAGCGGACCGCGAGTCCTGGTCCAGGGAAAGGATGTCTCGCCACAATCTGTTCGGGTAGACCTAGTTCGCGTCCGAGACGGCGAACCTCGTCCTTAAAGAGATCTCGCAGAGGCTCGATGAGCTTGAAGCCAAGCTTTTCCGGCAAGCCACCAACATTGTGATGCGTCTTGATATTGGCAGCGGGACCATCGGCGGAGCCACCGCTCTCGATGACATCGGGGTAGAGGGTGCCTTGGGCCAAAAACTCCGCTCCTGGTATCGAGAGAGCTTCATGTTCGAACACATCAATAAAGACGTGGCCAATTCGCTTTCGTTTCTCCTGCGGATCGCTAATGTCTTTGAGTGCGGTGAGAAATCGTTCGCGTGCATCGACGACGTGTAGATCCGCCTTGAAATGGCCGTTGAAAGTCTTGCGCACCGCCTCGGCCTCGCCCTGACGTAAAAGACCATTATCTACGAAGATGCATGAGGTCCGATCACCGATCGCCTTGATCAGAAGCGCGGCGGTTACCGAGGAATCGACCCCGCCGGACAGGCCGCAAATGACACGGCGATCACCAATGCGATTTTTGAGATCTTCAATGGTCTTAGTGAGGAACGAGTCGATCTTCCATAACCCCTTGCAACGGCACACTTCATATAGAAAATTGCGCAGGATCTTGGTTCCCTCGACCGTATGGCTGACCTCTGGATGGAACTGCAGACCGTAAATGGCCCGCGTGCGATGCCGAACGGCGGCAACGGGGCAAGTATCGGTTGTGGCCAACGACTCGAAGTCGCCGACGGCCGATTGAACCTGATCGCCGTGGCTCATCCAGACCATCGTTTCGGGCGCGACGCCCGAAAAGAGCCCTTGGCTTTCTTTGACACGAAGGCTCGCTCGCCCAAATTCGCGGCTCTCCCCGGGCTTCACGGAGCCGCCAAGGACGTGACAGGCCAGCTGCATACCGTAACAAATTCCAAGAATCGGGATGCCAAGATCGAACAAAGCCGAATCACAAATAGGTGCGGTCGGCGCATAAACGCTGTGCGGGCTGCCCGACAGAATCAAGCCACTCGGCTTCAATTCGGCGATTCGTTTCGCGGACAGATCATGGCGAACGACCTGACAGAAGACTTTTTGCTCCCGCACTCGTCGTGCGATGAGCTGGGCGTATTGGCCACCAAAGTCGATAACTAAGATCTTTTCACTCTCTGGTAGAGGCGTCATCTTAAGGTGCCTCCTTGGGCGATGTGATACTGCAAATCCATCGTCAACTACTCCCTAACTCCGTCGCTCTCTTCGTTGCGGCCTCAACTGCATCCATGAAGGCTCCGCGAACACCGGCTCTTTCCAGAGCGTGCAATCCCGCAATGGTCGTGCCCGCCGGACTGGCGACCATGTCCTTCAATGCACCCGGATGGCTGTTTGTCTCTAACACCATCTTGGCCGCACCGAACACAGTCTGCGCCGCCAGAGTTGTCGCTACCTCACGCGGCAATCCGACGCGAACGCCGCCGTCCGAGAGAGCCTCAATCATCAGGTAGACATAAGCCGGCCCGCTACCACTAAGACCAGTCACCGCATCGAGCAACTTTTCCGGTAGAGAAAACGCCCGACCGACGGCATTCATGAGACGATCGACGAGAGCAATGTCGTCCGCTCTCGCGGTTGTCAATGCGCTATAGCCTGCGGCACTGGCTCCAACGAGACAGGGAGTATTCGGCATCACGCGAATTAGCCGCTGTTCCGAACCGAGACTGTCTGCCAATTGTTTAAGCGTGACACCGGCCGCTATGGAGAGGATGAGCGGATGTTTGAGGAGAGGTCGAATTTCGGTCAATAGCGACGACATCATCTGGGGTTTGACTGCAAGAACGAGTAGGTCGCTTTCAGCAACGACCGCGGCATTGTCTGGTGTCGCCGGGCACCCAGTTTCAGCTAGAAAGTTCCGTCGCGCGCTCTCGGAGGGATCGCTGGCCCGACACAGAGAGGGTGTGAGTAAACCGGCGTTCAACCAACCTCGGGCCAACGCCGCAGCCATTCGACCCGCACCTAGAAAGCCGATCCGTATTGGGTTCATGTCCGCCATCGCCAACGACCATCCGTCTGAAGAATCCTATATTGTAGTGGATTGGACCCGGGAGAGGGGAATGCCGTAACTGTTTTTGAACCTTCCATCTCGGGAGAGATTAAGCTGCAAAGCCGTTAGGGAACATCTTTACACCAGGCTGCTGATTACAATATCATGAGGCACATCCCGTTAGGAACTCCTGATCTGGAAACAACAATGACCATTACGTTGCAGCTGCCGCCGGCCGTCGAGAAGCAACTCAACGAACGAGCTACATCGATTGGGCAGACTTTGGAGGAGTATCTGAAGCGGCTCGTTTTGCGCGACGCAGGAGCTTCGGAAATACCTGCAACGGCGTCCACAATAGATTATCCGCCAGGA
>JBBQVV010000618.1:0-2556 GCA_038211235.1 Chthonomonadales bacterium
ACTGCTGGTTGTGTGTGCAGTCGCGACCGCACCTTGCTCATCTCAATAACAGGGACAAATTCCCTGATAACCCCCTAAATACAGGGAAAATTTGCAGATTCAGCCCCCAAATCACCCTCCGCAAGTCCGTTCTGCGAGGAGAATCAAAGCCTTGCAGGCGAATTCCCTACGCAACGGAACAGGGAATTTTTTTCGGCTTAACAGGGAAAGAAATCCGAATAACAGGGAAAAAAGTAAGCGTCCATTTGTTGCACGATTGTTCTGGGTTCGTCGGATGTGATTTTTCTCAACCGCGCTGCGTGCGTCGTTGAGGAGAACATTCGGTGTCCAATAGTCTGCCAAAGCTCCGGGATGAGGATTTGCGTGCGTTTTGGCGAGCGCATTTCGCCGCTTGGCGCGATAGCAACCTCAATCAGCGTGAGTATTGCGAGGCGCAGGGGCTCTCGCTCAAACAATTCGGGAACTGGCGCGCCGAGTTCAAGTACGACGAGGTGGTCGTCGAGCGTAAAGCGCTCTGGCGACGTGGCGCCCGCGTTAGTCATGCGACAAGTCATGCGGCAAGTCACGTGACTAAGCCGATCGTCAGGGCGCCAGTCGCCCCGATGACGCCGGCGACTGTTGCTGCGGAGACCAGCTTTGCCCTGCGGCGGCGGACCTTCAGCCGGAAAGCCAAAGAGGAGATCGTCCTCGAGACGCTCAAGCCCGGCACCACAGTCGCCGACGTTGCCCGCCGCTATGCCATTGCGACCAGGGTGCTTTTCCGCTGGCGTCACGATCTCGGTGTGGGAATCCCTGAGTCGGAGATGGCCTTTGCCTCCGTGCACGTCGTCAGTGACGAACAGCCGACCGACGTGGGAGCACCCCCATGATGTTGATCCCTTCCGGCTTGAAGGTCCATTTGGCGCTGGGCTTCACCGACATGAGGAAAGGCATCGACGGATTGGCGATGCTCGTTCAGAAGGCGCTCGAGCTCGATGCGTTCTCGGGACATTTGTTCGTGTTCCGCGGCCGCAGCGCCGATCTGATCAAGATCCTGTTCTGGGACGGCAATGGTCTGTGCCTCTTCACCAAACGAATGGAGCACGGACGGTTTCCCTGGCCGGTCGCGTATGAGATCGGCGGCTCGGTATCTCTGACGTCGGCGCAACTCGCGATGCTGATCGAAGGCATCGACTGGCGTGCGCCCGAGCGCACTTGGCGCCCGGCTGCCGCCGGCTGACGAGCGACCGATTGACTCATGCCGGCGAACGTTGTGGGCCTTCGCTTTCGCTGGCGATAAAATCCCATGCGTGAGTCTCGATCTCTCCGCCCTGCCTCGTGATGTCGATGCACTACATGCGCTGGTGCATGAACTGGCTGGCGCGCTGACCGCGGAAAAACTTCAGGTCGAGCAACTCAAGGCACGTATTGCCCAGCTGAAGCGGACGCAGTTCGGGCGCTCGTCAGAGAAACTCGACCTTGAGATCGCACAGCTCGAACTCGCATTGGACGAGCATTATGAAGACCAGGGCGCGAGCGACGAGGCACAACCCGCGACACCGCGAAGTCCCAGAAAGAAACCAAAACGTCGGCCAAATTACGGCCATCTGCCCCATCAAGACATCACACACGACATCAACACACGTCACTGCCCGTGTTGTGGCGGCGCCCTCCATCCCGCCGGCGAGAGCGTCAGCGAGATGCTCGACTTCGTTCCGGCCCAGCTTCGGGTTCTGCGCATCCACCGCCCCAAATACGGCTGCCGCACCTGCGGCACCATCCATCAGGCGCCTGCCCCCGAACGTCCGATCGCCAAGGGATTGGCGACACCGGGATTGCTGGCCCATGTGCTCGTCAGCAAATATTGCGATCACACCCCGCTTTACCGGCAGTCGCAGATCTTCGCCCGGCAGGGGGTTGAGATCGAGCGATCGACATTGGCGAACTGGGTGGGTGGCGCTTGCTGGTGGTTGAAGCCGCTTCACGAACGTCTCGCCGCTCACGTCTTTTCTTCGACCAAGCTCTTTGCCGACGACACGACGCTGCCGGTGCTCGATCCGGGCCGCGGGCGCACAAAGACGGGGCGGCTGTGGGTTTATGCCAGCGATGATCGACCTTGGGCCGGAACGGATCCACCGGCCGCTGTCTATTTCTATAGCCCCGATCGCAGATCAGAGCGCCCGGCCTCTCACCTCGAACACTTCCGCGGCGTGCTGCAGGTCGATGGCTACGCCGGATTCGAACGGCTGACCGTGGGCGGCAACATATTTCTTGCGGCGTGCTGGGCACATGCGAGACGGAAATTCTTCGAGGTCAGCGAAGCGACGGGTTCGCCGATCGCCGCTGAAGCGCTGCGCCGCATCGCTGAACTTTATGCGATCGAAGAAGCTATCAACGGTCATGCCGCGCAAGCGCGCCTCATCACCCGTGCCACCCACTCGCGCCCCCTGGTCGAAGCGATGAAGCCCTGGCTTGTGCGCGAGCTCGGCCGCGTTCCGGAAAGCGGGACTCTGGCCAATGCCATCCGTTATGCGCTCGGGCGCTGGGACGAGCTATGCTTCTTCCTAACCGACGGCC
>JBBQVV010000619.1:0-2553 GCA_038211235.1 Chthonomonadales bacterium
CGACAAGGGCAACGGCAACTACGCCTACATCGACACCATTTCCGAAGCGCGAAAAGTCCTGGTGCAGGAGATGGGCGGCACACTCTTCACCATCGCTAAAGATGTGAAACTTCAGATCGAGTTCAACCCTGCCCGAGTGGCCGCTTACCGCCTGATCGGCTATGAAAATCGCCTGCTGCGCAAAGAGGACTTCAACGACGACAGCAAAGATGCAGGGGATATCGGTGCCGGTCATTCGGTGACCGCGCTGTACGAGGTCGTACCACCGGACGGTGACCTGAGCGGAGCGGAAGTCGATCCGCTCAAATACCAGACCACCGCTGTCACCTCGGCGGCGAAGCAGTCGCTGGAGATGCTCACCGTGAAGCTTCGCTACAAAGATCCGGACAGTGAAGCGAGCAGGCTGATCGTGCAGACCGTCGACCACTCCCACCATGAGCTGTCGGTGCCGTCGGAAAATCTCCGCTTCGCCGCGGCCGTCGCGGAGTTCGGCATGATCCTCAGGGACTCCCAGCACCGCGGCGACTCCTCCTTCGATGGCGCCCGTGAACTGGCGCGAGTGTCGGTCGGTCGTGATGAGGAGGGATATCGCAAAGACTTCCTTTCGCTCATCGACGCCGCCTCCCGTTTGACGACGAGTGACAAGGTGGCGGTACGCCGCTAGTGCAGTGGGGCAGATCATGATTGGCGCGGCCATTTTCAGCGATCCCCGGCCGCGCACATCCCGTCAGCGACGATGAGCAAAGCGCCACGAAGATCTGTCTCAGGCCTGGGCGCACGATTCGAGGACTACTCCGTCAGCGGTTTCTGGGTGGCCGGAGAGGCCTGACGCCATATGCGTCCGACCAGAATCAACCCGACAACCCGATCATCTTCAATAATGTCCAACTCGCATCCCCGGACCACCGGAGCCGCATCGAAGGCCGACCCCTCGACCTCCACAACCACTGACGCGCTGGTTCCCACCTCGACCAGTGGTGGTCCCTCGATGAGACGAACTCGAAATATCTGATGCCCGTTTGCCAGCCTGACAAAAGGACGGTAAGAGCCGTCACGCGGCGGGACGCCTCGAGTCCGTCCGCCGGCGTCGACCGGCAAGAGCGTGATCACAGCCTCGATGAAGGTGCTCATTGCGCGTGGGATCAGACAACGGTCGAAGAGGCGAAGACCGGTTTCATTTGCGCATTTTACCGCTGGGGAGCAGTCAGTACCTCGAGGTCTTGCAGATAAGACAGCGCTTCGGAGGGTGTGAGCCCGCACATATCGAGGGCGGCTCGGAGGCTGTTGCAGACGGCGGGCCGCTCCGGCCTGCCGAAGATGGCGCAGCGATTGTCAGCAGTCAGCTGCACGCAGCGGATTCCGGCCGGCTTCCCCTCGGGCATTCCCGGAATCGGCGATGAAATCGACGGCGCAATACAACACGCTCCACAACCGGCACGACACTCCACATGGCCAGCAACCGGCACTACAGCTCCGCGATTCCGCTCGATTCTGTGTCATGGATCCGTAGCGTGACGTCCCTTCTTCAAAAAGCTCTTCCAGCTCACCTTTCCAATGTCAGATCTCCAGCTCTCGGAGACGAGCAAGAAGTTGCTCGGGCGTGCTGTCGAACGTAGTGGCGATGTTAGGCGCATAGACGGTGTCATGCAGCGCGCCGCTCAAATCATCGCAAATGCCGCGCAACTGTGGCGGCACGCTCTGCGGAACTCCGATCACTGCGAAGAATGCATCGGCGGTGCAGAGGTTCGCATCGGTGCGACCCCGCTCACTGACCAGGAACTCCAGCAGCCGTTCCAGCGTTTCTTTCAAGGCCGGGCCATCGACTGGGTCGCGCACGATCTCCTGGTAGACCCCCCCAACGAGGGACCGAAGATCCCGGCTGACACGGCGGAATTTCACCGCGGTGCGCCAGGCATCGTCGAAGGCGACGGCGGCGCTCACTGCCGGTACGGCGTGATTCCGGCGAAAGGGACGGCGCCGTCCATGTTGCGCCGCACTGCATTCGACCCTGCCTGAAAAGCACGGGCGAACAGCTCCTCCGCCCGGAACTGGTCGCCTTTCACTTTGACGAAAGTACCAATCACCCTGCTCATGACGTTAAGCACTTTCAATCGCTGCTCCCTCCCCCCGTTTGGTCGAACGCGCGAATTTTACAGGAGCCCATCTCCTGCCACCGCCAGCGAGCATTGTGGACGCCGGTCCGGCGAAGCCGCCACCTTCAACTTCCGCGACGCGCTACTGAGCGAGAGCGTCGACGATGTCGTCGTACTGGCGATGCCGTTTCACGTAGCTGGCGACGTAGGGACAAACGGCGACGACACGAAGATGCTTTTCCCGCGCGTAGGCCAGGCCGGCGGCGACAATCTTCCCGGCCAGCCCCCTGCCCTCAGCCTGCGGCGGAACCTCGGTATGGACAAAACGGATGCGGTCACCGGCGAGAACATACTCCGCGAAGGCGCTGCCCCCTTCGACCGGAATCTCGAAGCGCGCGTCCGCGCTGTTGTGGGTGACGCTGAGGTCTTCATCCATTTCAGTTACCGCCGTTGAAGGTGT
>JBBQVV010000620.1:0-2452 GCA_038211235.1 Chthonomonadales bacterium
AGTATGCGATCTACAAGCAGCATGGGATAGCGGTGGGGCAAGAGGGCTCGAATGGCGTCGCAGTCCAGCGGTGCGATCATTGTGTCTCCTGGTATATCTACCGGCTATTCTGGTCGAATATCGACTGAGCCAGCAAAGCGTTGACGCGATGCCCTGGACGGAGAGCCGTGATTGTCATCGCCGGGCGCGCGTTCAACAGCGCCAGGTCTCCGATCAGGTCGAGCAGCTTGTGAACGCACCACTCGGATGGAAGCCGCAGCGGCGTCGAAAACGTGTCCGGTGGGCTGATAATCAATGCATTGTCAAGAGATCCGCCCCTGGCAAGACCGGCCGATATCAGCATCTCGACCTCGCGCTGGAAGGCGAACGTACGCGCCGGGGCGATTCGTTCGTCGTAGTCTACCAGGATCCCGTCCTCGCCGACCGCCTTGACCGTTGCACTGCCGTTCGGCCATTCGTCGAAGTCGGTTCGCGCCTCAAGTTCGAGTCCACCTGACGGTTCGGCGCGGAGTTCTGAAGCGCCAGACGATACCGCAACAGGTTCGCGAAGGCGCACGAATCGTGCTGCAGCGTCCTGCCGCTCAATACCGGCCCTACGGATCTCCTCGGCAAACGGCAGCGCGCTGCCGTCGAGAATGGGGATTTCCGCTCCGTCTACTTCAATGAAGCAGTTGTCGATGCCGCATCCCGCGAGCGCCGACAGCAGGTGCTCGACCGTGCTGACTGTACAGCCGCCAATGCCGAGCGTGGTACACCGCGTTGTGTCGACCAGATACTGAATGTGGGCGGGAAAGGAGCGACCGGCCGATCGAATGACGCGTCCGACACCCGGCTGGGCGGGCTGTACCACCACTCGAGCGAAGGCTCCGGTATGGATCCCGGCGCCTTCGACTGAAAATGCACGCGAAATTGTCTGTTGGTTCATGAATGGACCACCGGATCGATGCCGCGCTGCTAGCCGGCGCGTTCCGCGCCTTCAGTGCCAATGGGTTCAGCAGGATCGCCGGAGGCGTCGTCCTCGGACCGACGCGCTTGCAGTGCGGCCTCCAGCACGGCAAGTCGCTTCTCCATTGCGCGCATGCGTTTGAGCGCATCGGGAAGTGCGGTCAGCGAACCTAACTCTCGCATCTTATCCTGATGGGGACGCGCCGGATAACCGGACACAGTAGTTCCAGGCGCGACATCACCGATGACACCGCCCTGTGCTCCCACCCTCGCGCCGTCGCCAAGAGATACATGGTCTTTGATCCCGGCCTGGCCGCCGAGGATGACGCCGTTACCAATCGTTACGGTGCCGGCGACTCCTACCTGTGCGATGATCAAACATGCCTGTCCGACTGTGACATTATGCGCGATATGGACAAGATTGTCTATCTTGGTCCCCGAGCCAATTCGCGTCACTCCGGTCTTCGCGCGATCGATGCAGGTGTTGGCGCCGATCTCGACTTCGTCACCGATCTCGACGGCGCCGAGGTGAGGCACCTTCATGAGACCATTACCAATGGGAACGTATCCAAAGCCGTCCGCCCCGATGACGGAGCCCGCGTGGACGATGCAGGCCCGGCCAAGCGTTACGCCGGGATACAGAACGACGTTCGAATGGACGACGGTGCCCGCGCCTACCGCACAGCCCTCGCCGACGATCACGCCGGCAAGGAGCACGACCCCATCGTCAATAACGGAATCAGCTTCGACGATAACATTCGGTCCAATGTGCACTCCGACGCCCAGTCTGACATTATCACCGATTCGAGCCGATTCGTGAATGCCGGGAGGTCGATGCTGGATCGGAGCAAATAACCGAAGTACTTGAACGAACGCTAACCGCGGCTGGAGAACGACCAGTAGCGACTTTAAGCCCGCACGCGCGCCGGCGGCGAGCTCCGTCGTAAGGAGGATTGCGGAGGCCCTGCTTCGTAACGCGGAGTCGAGAAACCGTGGGGACTCTGCAAATACCAGGTCGCCGGTCTCAGCCGTCTCGAGACCCGCGACACCCGAAATGACCATGTCCCGATCGCCAATGACTTCAGCGGTCACGGCCGAGGCGATCTCTTGAAGACTATATTCTACTCTTGCGATCTCAACAAGCTCCAAGGGTCAGGTTTTCCGATACAATCCGTTAGGCGCACGCTAACTCTAAGGCCCCTTACCCATGGTCCATTGCGACCTCAGGTCGTCCGCGACCTCATCCGTGGCGTCCAAAACCCCTGGCCCTGGCCCGACATCGAGCTTCCATCCGCGCCGGAGAGCTGCCTGCTGTACTGCCTTCCGCGTGTCGGCCCGGATCTCTTCAATAATTGTCGTGCGTTGGACCTTCCAGAGATTTGCCTGCCGGTCGAATGCAGTCTGAGCGCTCGCTGACGTCGATGTATTGCCCGTTACTTCGTCGTTGGGCAGTAACAAAGGGATCGCCGCCACGCCACGCGGCGGAAGGACGGGAGCCGAGCGTGGT
>JBBQVV010000621.1:0-2443 GCA_038211235.1 Chthonomonadales bacterium
TAGCGGAGTGAAGAGTCCTGGCAAGGCCGAGCGAACGCGGCCAGGCGGGCACTGGGGCTACAAGCAGGGAGCATTCGTTGCAGATTTGGCACAAAGCGCACGGACTGTGACTGCGAGTGGACAGCAGGACTGGATTATCGACCCAGCCCATGGCCTGCGGCGACTGTCGCCTCGCGAGTGTGCGGCTATCCAAGGTTTTCCCGCAGCCTGGCGCTTCGCCGGACACTCTTCGGCGCAATATCGCCTGATCGGCAATGCAGTGCCCCCCCGGCTGGCGGAGGCGGTCGGCAGCGCGTTGCTCGCGCATGCTTCGGCTCAGGACCATGCCGGCAAGACACGGTTCGACGGACTTCTGCCGTTGTCCGATCAGCTAACCGATCATATCCGCTACACATCGCGCGAAGAAGCGTCGAACGGCGCATCGCGTCGTCTTGCGCCGACCCGGAAGAAGATGCGGTTTGCTGACCTGTCCTGCTGACCGTGGCCCCTGATCACCTGGGCGATGCCGCGAAAGCGCGAGCACTGTATCTCGATACGACGAACGCAGGACTTGCTGCGGACGACTGGCATTTTGCGTTACGCGAGGCACGGCGGCTCGTGGCGGGGGCACTGCGGGATTCGGATTATTTGCTCGACATCGCCGGGTCGCTTGCCGCGAACGGTGCTCACAGTCTTGTTTTTCGTCAGCTTCTCGCCCCGCCGACGAGCCAAGATCAGTTCAAACTGATCTGCCCCGAATGGAGCAAGACCGCAGAAAACACCGGCCGGCCAATGTCTGCTACATCGGCGCTCGCGATTGCGGCCAACATATACGGCCGTCTGGATCGTGGCGTCGTCCGCTGGACTATCGCCCGACGGCTACCCCGACGGCACGAACTGGTTATCCTGCTGCGGGTGACTTCCACCTTGCTTGCACAGCAGCGGCTTTCGACGGCACGGCGGAATCGCCTTGCGGCTCAGCAAGAAAATCAAATCGTTCTGCTGCTTGCGTCGCGTGGCTGGACGCGCCTGCCGAGCAAGATGATCGACACGCGGGCAGCGGTTCCGGAAAAGTGCTTCATGCACAAAACCCGGTTCGCCACGGCGACGACGACGTCGCAGGAAGTCGATATCGCCTGTGGACTCGCTGGGTCCTACGTTCTCGCAATGGAATGTAAGGTGACAAACGATGAGACGAATTCGGTCAAGCGAATTAACGACGTTTTGAAGAAGGCGGCGGCGTGGAAAAACCACTGGGGAAGCTTCGTCAGAACGGCAGCTTTGCTTCAGGGCGTGATCGCGCCAAAAGACGTTCAGCGGTTGAGCGACGCGGGAGTGCTTGTTTTCTGGTCGCATGACCTGCTGCAGTTCGAAACCTGGCTGGCCGGACAGACCGCGTAGAACCGCCGTAGTTTATGTCGCCATCGGGCGCCGTTGGGGAGCAGACGTTCCTCGACCTCAACATCGGTTACGAGACCGTCATCCCCGCGACGCTCACGCGCACCGATACCCCCACAGGCAAGCCGCCCGTCCCCAAGCTCAAGTCGCTGCTCGAAACCGGCACGATCGTGCTCGACAGCGATACGCAGCTCACCGGCATCCCGCGCGCCGCGTGGGATTATCGGCTCGGCAATCGCAGCGCGATCGATTGGGTGCTCGATCAGCACAAGGAGAAGAAGATCAATGACCCCACCGTCGCGCGCCTGTTCGATACCTACCGCTTCGCCGATCACAAGGAGCGCGTGATCGATCTCCTCGCGCGCGTGGTGACGGTCAGCGTCGCGACCGTGGCGATCACCCAGGCGATGGCGAAGGAACCGCGAGGATGACCGCCACGGCGGGCGTGAGCAGGTTTGTTTTCGCCGACATGGGTCGACAGCGGTCCTTCCAGATCCGATCGCGATGCCGCATCGAACCGCGCTCGCCACCTAGACGAGGCAATCCAAGTGTCGGCTGACGCCGTTGCCGAGCTGGCCCCGGCGGCGTGAACCGCCGGGGCCTCGGCAGGGCCTAGAAGGGAACGTCGTCGTCGAAGCCGTCGCTCGAAGCCGGGCGCTGGGCCTCACCACCGCTGTCCGCCTGCTGGCGCTCACGGCCTTGCGAGAGGAAGATCACGTTGTCGGCGATGATCTCGTAGCTGTAGCGCTCGACGCCGTCCTTGTCGGTCCACTTCGTATTGCGGATCGATCCGTCGACCGCCAGCTTCTGGCCTTTGATGACGATCGCCTCGACGCTCTTGCCGAGGCCGTTGAAGCAGGAGACCCGGTGCCATTCGGTCTTCTCCTTGCGCTCGCCGGTCGTCTTGTCCTTCCACCGCTGCGAGGTGGCGAGCGAAAACGAGGTGATGCGCGTTCCGTTCGTGGTGACGCGGGTCTCGGGATCGCCGCCGACGTTGCCGATGAGGCTCACACTGTTCTTCATCACATGCTCTCCTGGATCTTGACTGCCGAGGGACCGTCCCTTC
>JBBQVV010000622.1:0-2405 GCA_038211235.1 Chthonomonadales bacterium
TACGATCCAGTCGAAGCATTTCAGATCGACGCACTTCTCGACCAACTCCGCGAAACGGAACTCTCCAATCTTCTTACCATCGAGCTCGTTCACGCATGCCTTAACCAGGGCTTTCATGTCGGTGGCTTCGGTATCGGGCGACTCTTCCTCTGGCAGAGGATCCAGCGGGTTGCCGAGCTCGGCATGCTGCACGATGCCAGCGAAGATCTTGGCCCAGGCTGAGAAGCCTGCCATTCGCCCCTTGGCGAGCGGCCGGCCGGCTTTATCCCATTCCCGAATGAGCGCAAACAAGGCGCTGAGAATGTCTGATCGGACTTCTTTCTTGCCGAGGAAATCCTCATCGATCTCGCGCTTCACCACGCGAGAGTGCGGATCGAAATCCTCGATGTGCATCTTCGTGACCAGGAAGCGTCCTGCTAAATCGCCTGTCACCGTGAGAGCGTGCCCCGTCACGAACACGAGAGTGCGCTTCTCGACCTCGAACTCGCGCTGGCTGTGGAAGTGACGGCCGCCCCATGTGACGGTCGTCATGAATGAGTTCAGGGCTTGCGATCGCAGCGAGCCGGCGACGTCGTCGATGAACAGATAAGGAGCCCGGCTCTTCGCAGTCGTATCGATCATGTTCTCCACTTCCCGCTCGTTCTCGGGCATGGACCGGGCCTTGCAGCGGCCGAAAAAGGGAATGACCGCGATCTTTACCAGGAGCGACTTTCCCGCCCTGTGAACGTTCGCATTGTGTAGGAAGCCGCCGCGCTGACTGTTGTCGGGCACCAACGCGGCCGCGTAGAGGGCCAGCATCGACATGACCTGGATCGAAAAGGAGCGGCCGGCTGTGCGTTCAGGATTCGCCCAATCGATAAAATCAAATTCACGGTGCAGATCCAGGAGCAACGTTTTCGATTCCGCAAAGGGCATGTCCTCGCGAATTGTGATACCCGAGTCCAAGGTGAAAATGCCGCTCTCCGCGTCGTAGCCCAAAGGCAGGAGCTCCAGCGTTCCGTTCTTCCTGCTGATCGGAGCTCGCACCGGATTCACCGCGCTCAACGGCCGCTGCAGGTAAACGAACTGGTCCGCCTCGAGGCACTGCGCCGCCGTGCGATCGGAAATTGATTCCTTCACCAGTTTCGGGGGCTCGCCATCGTCGCTGTACTTAAGCCGACCAGGCATTGAGATCTGCTCCATGTAGGCGACGAACCGCTTCGCCGTCATCGGATCCACTCCACCCTTTTCATGGTCCACCGTGATGATGTCCCGATCGCGACGGAACACCCCATTGCATCGCGTGATTCGCCCCGCATCACGGGCAAAGTCTTCGCCCACATATCGCCCCTTCCGAGGGAGCTCCAAGACCGGTAGATCCGGAAGCGCTTTACCGTCGACGTCCGTTCTAGATTCCGCCGGCGCGACTGGCACTCCGGCGTTGCGTAGGGCGCCGTTTACGGCGTCCGCCTGGTCACTCACGCCGCCTCCCGCTGCTCAATATCCTCGAGACGTGCGAGAGCAAGCCGGCAGGGGACAGACACTGTGGAATAAAATCGCAACGCACTCTTGAGCAGCTCGCCGCCCGTCTCGTCCGCATCCGAGATGCCCAGGGCGGCCCACTTCAGCCAGCTTTGAATGGTATCCCTGCGCGCAAACACATCGACAAGCGGCCGGATTTCCGGCGCCGGATTGAGATAGAGCAGCTTCTGCAGCTCCGGATTCGGGAACCGATGATATGTGCCGTGCTTGTCCGTCTTGCCCTCGCGGTAGCAGTTGGGCAGGCGCGTAAGGCGCACGGCGCTGAGCGCACCGGGATCTGCGCCCAGCATCAGCAGCCCAGGCGTGAGCTGCCGCTTTTCCTGGTCCCACGCGTCTTTCGTGGGCGCGTCCACCTTGATGAGCGCATGCACCGAGCGTCCGCCCGAGGTGTAGATCGCCGCGATGCGCAGCGGCAGCTGCACCAGCGCCCCTAGCCACGCGCGGACCGGCGCCTCGTCGGACTCGAGGACCATGTAGCGCCAAGACGTCACGCTTTCCTGCGATCGACGACTCGGCGCCGGCGTCTTACGCCGCGGGTTCATGTGATACTTGCCGTCGACCGGCTGAGCGAGATACCAGACGCCGTGCGGGCCTGTGTCTGGCAGCGCTTCCTCCGGCCAGAGCGCCTGTCCCTGGCTCTTGTCGTCGGTGAAGACGACGACACGCTCATCCGCGCGATACATCATCTCGAGATAGCGCTGCGCGTCCACCGTCGCAGGGTCCACTACGCTGCGATCCGCCAACCAAGGGAGATTGATCAGCTTCGCGAATCGTCCCGCAAAGCGCTCGAGGAGTTCGAGGTTGAATTCAGGCGGCGCCGGCCGCTCGGCCGAGGTTTTCTCGGCGGGCCGATAGCCTGGCTCCGGCCGCCACCCCCGCTTCAC
>JBBQVV010000623.1:0-2396 GCA_038211235.1 Chthonomonadales bacterium
GTCAACAGGCTACGGTTGGACCACAGCGCATCCACTCAGCAGGCTGCCCAGCGCCGTCCTCAAAAGGGTTTTCGCAACCTTGACCTTGAACTTGGCTGAGTACCGGTTGTATCGTTATTCCAGCGCCTATCATCGGCAGAAAGCGTTATACTACGGGCAAACTTTAGCGATCATCTCAAACTATGGTAAGGAAGCCGATGCCACCAAGAGTTGTCGCCTGACCTACATCCGCCATGTGGCGGAACCGCCGCGACTGCGGCCTCATTATTGCTTCATGCACCACGGAGTGACCGTTATGACGACGACTCATCGGAATAGTTCGAATGACAATGCTGGCGTCTTGCTCGCGGCGGCGGCCGGGTTTGGTCTTGGCCTGCTGGCGAGCGTTGGTCGCAAGGCGGCGGTGCAGGCGATCACGGTGACTGCGGGCGACTGGTTTGAAGGCCTGAAGAGAGAGCACCAGCTCGCAATGGGCATTATCGAAACGCTCGAAAAGACGACAGAGGAAGAGCCAAAGAAGCGCGCGGCGCTGCTCCTGTCGCTCCAGCATGCGCTCGGCAAGCACGCCATCCAGGAGGAGGATGTCATCTACTGTGCACTACGGGCGTCGGGCGATGTAATTGATGCAGACAAGCTCGGCCAGGAGCATAATGCCCAAGTAAAACAAGGCCTTTACGACCTTGAGCAGATCGAAAAGACGTCGCCGGCGTGGCTCGCCCGGCTACAGCAGTTGAAGAGCGACATCGCGCATCACGTCCGCGAGGAAGAGGATGTTGTCTATCCGCGCCTTCGCGAAAAGCTGTCGCCCGAGGAAAACAGGAAACTTACCGGGCGAATGAACCGCGAAGGGTTCAAGGTCGCGTAGTCCCACGCGACCTTGTCCAAACTTGCTGCGCTTGAGGAGACTAGACCCGCCCTCTCGACCCGGAAGAGCGCATTCCGGCTGCTGCTTGCCTGATCAGGCGCGGCGTCTCCAGCCCGCGAGTAGTGCAAACGAGCCAATTATTCCGGCGACGACTAGTGCCCGGTCGATCCTCTCCGCGGAGGGAAGGTGTTTGCGGCGTAGCCAGCCTCCATCGCTCCCGTCTCTAGCCACGATTGCTGTCAACAAAGTTCCGTCGGTCGTCGGAGCAGGATCAGCGCGTGAAATCAAGCCGAGCATAGTCGCGCCCATCAGTGCCTCGGTCGGAGCACGGGCGATGGCAAAGGCCGCCTGCCCTGCTCGCGCCATCCAGCCAACCGCGACCTCGTCGCGTGGCCGGCGCGCGACGGCGATCAACGTCCTGGCGACCTCTTCTGCCGAATAAAGATAAGGCCCTGGGTTGATCGCGCCGCCGGTGACATTGGCAGCGTGGCGCAGACCAGGCGTGTCGACGAGCGACGGGAAGATCGCGCAGATGCGGATGTCGGGATGGCCAGCATATTCGGTGCGCAATGCGGCCGACAGGCCACGGATGCCGAATTTAGCGGCGGTATAGGCTACGCCCAGTGGCAGAGGTGCCCAGGCACCGGCCGATGCCATGTTGATCAGAATGCCGTGCCCCGCGCGCTCAAAGATGCCGAGCGCCGCGTAGGATCCATTAACCGTGCCGAGCAAACTGACCGCGATCGTTTGCTGGTGAAGCTCCAGCTTGGCGTCGGTAAAGCGCCCGATCACGCCCGAGCCCGCATTGTTAATCCAGATGTCGATTCCGCCGAATGTAGCGACAGCGTGGTCGGCTAGGCGCTGGACCGCTGCCGCATCGACGACGTCGGTCGCGACAGGGAGTGCCTCGCCGCCCAGCGCTCGACATTCCGCGGCGACGTCGTCCAGCATTTCGCCACGCCGCGCCGCCAGTGTCACCCGGCTGCCGGCTCGCGCAAAGGCAAAGGCCGTCGCACGGCCGATGCCGCTCGATGCGCCGGTGATGACCACGGATTTGCCTTCGAGAGTATGCACCATCGGCAATTCACCTGTCTGCTAAGAAGCGAGCTTCCTCGTGACTTTTCGCAACATAAGGGGTAGCAACGACCGCCGACGGCGGGCTGCAAGGTTGTCTTACGGCCGCTTACCAATTCACTCGGCTTTTGCGTTCACCGCAGTTTCCGCGAGTTTGGTGGCGTATTCATCGCCGCCGTAGATGTCCTTTGTTGCAGCGCTCAACTTGGTCGTCGCGTCCTTCTCGCCAAGCGCCTTGGCATAGGCGCAGGCTGTACCGAAGCCGGCAATCCCGTAGTGAGTCATCCGCTGATATTGCGCGATGATCTGGGCATCGAGCACCGGTCCCTCTTCGGGGGCCTCTTCGCCGAGGCAGTGCTTGATCGCTTCGGCGACCAGGCCTTCCATCCCCTTGCAGTGCTCTTTCTTGACCTTCTCGCCGGCCGCCTCGATCAATTCCTTGAGCATCGTCGTGTGC
>JBBQVV010000624.1:0-2324 GCA_038211235.1 Chthonomonadales bacterium
CGAAATGGTTTGCTCGAGGGCCGGTATTTCCCCTCGCATTTTTACTGCAACACCTTTGGGCGGTGTGCCGGCGCCGGCCAGAACCTGGTTCAACTGCACTGCGGCTTGTCCTAGAGTTACGCCGTGGATGTTGGCTGTCAGGCTGACGACGTGCTGGCCGTTATAACGCTCGATTAGCCCGGGCATGCTTCCCGGTTTAAGGACGGCGACATCGGACAGACGGGTCTCGGCGCTCCCGCTCTTCATGACCGGAATATCCGCGATCTGCTCGATGCCCTGCATGCGGTTCTGCTGCATTTCGACCTGAATCTGAAACGCGTTGCCGGACGCCGGATCGCGCCAGTAGTTCGGCTCCACAAAGCGAGACGAAGAAGTCGCAGGCACCACCGAGCGGACCACGTCGGCCATGGTCAGACCAAATTGCCCGGCACGATCGCGGTCGATGTTGATGTCCAGGGTCGGGTAATTCAACTCCTGCCCAAACTGCAGGTCGCGCAAGAAGCCGAGCTTTGCCATCTGCTCGCGAACCTTCTTCGCGTAAGCGGCATCGTCCTGGAGACTGGCCCCTTGCACCGCTACCTCGATCGGGGTGGGCGAACCGAAACTCATCACCTGACTCACGATGTCGCCCGCTTCAAATGAGATTTGCGAGCCGGGTAATTCGCGGCGGAGACTCTCGCGAAGGCGTTCACGGAGCGCTTCGCCTCGTGGGGCATCCTGCTTCAGCGAGACTTGAATGATAGCTTCCTGTGGCCCGCTGGTGAAGAGATGGATGAGATTCACAGGATAGCTGGGCGGCTGCACGCCGGCGAAATCAGATGTGATGGCGATGTGATCGGCACCGGCTACGCGTTGAATAATGCTCAGGGCATGTAGCACGATGCGCTCGGTTTCTTCGACGCGGGTCCCGGAAGGGGCGCGAAGCCGGATGCGATACAGCGTCGGATTGACGTCGGGAAACATTTCTGTTCCGAGGGTCGGAAGAAAGATGTAGAGGATTCCAAGGGAGACAGCCAGGTAACCGAGCACCAGAGGCCACCGCAGGCGCATGACAATGTTCAGATACGAATCGTAGAAGCCGCGTAGACGTCCAAACGGACCCTCGTGCTCCTCGTCCCGACGGCGTTCCTTCATCAACCACGTTGCGAAGACTGGAACCAGCGTGCTCGACAGAAGATAAGAGGCGACCATCGCGAACCCGACGGCCGCGGAGAGCGGGATGAAAAGCTGACGTCCGACACCGGTCATGAAGAACGACGGTACGAACACGGCGAGAATGCACAGCATGGATAGAAGCCGTGGGATGGCGGTGCGGCTACAGGCTTCTACTACGGCGTTTGCGTGTGAAATTTCGGGCAACATCTGCGTGTGAATGTTCTCGATCTCGACGGTGGCCTCATCCACCAGAATGCCAACGGCTAGGGCAAGTCCCCCCAGAGTCATGATGTTGAGGGTCTGGCCAGTGGCCCACAGGAGTACCACTGCGGCCAATAAAGCGAACGGAATGTTGGCAACGACGATCAGAGCGCTACGCCAGTCACGCAGAAAGATGAGCACCATCAAGCCGGTCAACACCGCGCCGAGCAGGCCTTCCGTGATCAGACCTCGGATGGCATTCGTGACGAAGGGCGATTGATCGAACTCCAGGCGGACATCGACGTCATCGGGAACAGCTTTCTTAAACTCGGGCAGCGCGGCTTTCACCCGATTGATGACAGCGAGCGTGGAGGCGTCCGCGCGTTTGGTGACGGGAATGTACACAGTCCGCTGGCCGTTCACATGCGCATAAGCTGTGATGATGTCGGTTCCATTCTCGATGGTTCCAATGTCGCGGAGATAGACCGTACTGCCGGAGACGGGACGGATGGGAGTGCTCAGCAGGTCCGCAAGGTTCCCTCCCAAAGCGGAATTTGTGCGCGCTATCCGGTTGAGCTTTCCAGTCCACATATTGCCGGAGGGCATGACGAGCGAGGCCTTGTTTACGGCAGCGATGGCCTCCTCCGGCGAGACCTGGTATTGGTGCAGCTTGTCTGGATCGAGCGTGATGACAATGGTTCTCTGGTTGCCGCCAAACGGTGGTGGAGCGGAGACGCCGGGAAGCGTGGCGAACAGCGGGCGCACCCGGTTCAGCGCAAAATCCTGCATTTCTCCAGGCGGGCGCGTGGGACTGCTGAAGACCAACAACCCAACGGTAACGCTGCCTGCATCGAAGCGCGTAATGAACGGCGGCACCGTGCCTGGAGGCATGAACGCCCGGGCGCGATTGACATACCCGACGGTCTCGCCCATAGCCTGACTCATGTCCGTGCCTTGATGAAAAACCA
>JBBQVV010000625.1:0-2305 GCA_038211235.1 Chthonomonadales bacterium
GATGGCCCGGTGCAGTTGGTTATGCCCGGAAACAACGTCCGGGGCTATGAGATCGTGTCCTACGCCGAAGAGAAACGGCTCGTGATGCATGGAGCGGACATTCGACCGTACCGTACCGCGTGGACATTTCGCCAGGCAACCCAGGTTAAGGGCGATACAATCGATGGTAAGGCGCTCGATCCGCGCGTTACGGTCTATTCCGTTGTGGAAACGGTTCGAGCTCTGAACGACTCGCGAGCGGCGGCGCTCTTTGTCATGGCGGAGGAGTGTGCAATGGACGTGGCACGGAAGGCCGTGACGTTCCTGCATAAGCAGGCGCCCGACCTGCAGCTGATCATCAACGCGGATGTCCCCTCGATCGATAATATTGGCGAAGGGCGACTGGACCTGCCCGCGATACGGATATTCGAGGGAAGGAACTTCATCGATCCCGCGTTCGGTATCCGAACCGCCGACCTGTTGGCAGGTCAAAAGGTCAAGTTCCATCTGAGCGCAGCGCGTTCGGGCAGCCAGACGATTCTTTTTTCTCCGCTGGCCCCAACCCTCTCTGTCGCGCTGCCAAGCCAGGGAACGCACCTGCCGAGAGTGATAATGAGCCTGAGCGGTACAGAACGCTGTACGGAGCTTCTGATCGCTATTGGACGCAACTCACTTGACGGGCGGCTCCATTGATTGCAAGGTCGGAGTCTATTGGGACGACTTGATCGACGAACTGCCATCGTGACCGGGGCCGCGCAGGGACTGGGCGCGGCGATCGCCCGCAGGCTTGCGTCCGAGGGCTGCGGATTCGTAACCGTAGCCGACGTAAAAGGCGAACTGGCCGAATCCGCTGCACGCCTACTTCGCGACGACTACGGTATCTCCGCGATTGCCGTTCAGACTAATGTCGCGGACGAGTCCCAGGTTGCTGAAATGGTCCGCCGGACGGTGGATTCGGCCGGCCGGCTTGACATCCTGGTTGCAAATGCCGGCATACTCAGGAGTGGAGACATTTCCGAGATCTCATCCGCCGATTGGCAGGCGGTCATCGCAGTGAACCTGGTGGGATACTTTCTGTGTGCGCAAGCGGCAGCTCGGGTCATGATTGCTCAGAAGAGCGGAACCATCATACAGATCAACTCGAAGTCCGGAAAGAGAGGCAGTTTCCGCAACAGTGCATACTCCGCGAGCAAATTTGGAGGCATCGGCCTCACGCAGAGTATCGCAATGGACCTTGCGTCTCATGGCGTTCGCGTCAACGCCGTTTGCCCCGGCAACCTGCTGGATGGAACCCTATGGCAGGACAGCCTCTACGAGCAGTACGCCCGCAATCAGGGTATAACAGTCGAGGAGATTCGGCGGAAATACGAGTCCCAGGTGCCGCTCGGGCGCGGTTGTACTTACGACGACGTCTGCAATGTCGTAGCCTTTCTGGCTTCTGATGAGTCGTCCTACATGACGGGCCAGGCGATCAACGTGACGGGCGGACAGGAGATGCGTTAGCTCGTTCGGAGGCTCCGATGAGAGGAACCGTTCAACGCGGATTAAGCGGGCTTGGCGCGCTGCTCTTCCTGACTACACTTTCCGCAACGTCGCGCGCTCAGAGCCGCCTTGTCACGGAGTTCCGGATGGACGCGAACGTCGTGGAAGTGCCGTTCCTCTATCTGCGTCATGAGATCCTCGTGCAAGGCAGCGTCGGCAATAACGAGAATGTTACTCTCCTCTTCGATACCGGCGCCACGGAGCCGGTCCTGGACACCGCACTTGCCTCGAATGGATACAATCTTCCCGGCGTAATGATCCAGGAGGCATCAGGCGTCTCACTCGCGGGCTCGGTGCTGCTCGACGGTCTGACCATCGGCCGGGGCCCGCGCACCGTACGGGCACACAACATTCGTGCGCTGACGGCGGATCTGAGTGGGGTCAGTCGGGCACTAGGCATCAGAATCGACGGACTTATCGGCCTCTCCTTCATGTCGGGATTTGTGGTCGAGGTCGACTATGAGAAGCATCTCCTGCGATTCTTGTCGCCGAGGCGATCGACAATCGCGGGTCGTCTGCCGGACAATCAGTCCACTTTCCTGTTCCAGTTCGTGAATACAGGTTTCAAGGGCGCAAACTCGCCCCTATCGATCTCCGGTGCCCTTCCCGGTGCCTTCGATTACAATTTCATGGTCGATACGGGATTCAGCGGTTATATCAGCGTGGATCACTCAGCCGCTGAACTTTCCGGCTTGATCGGGAACGGCGCCGAGCACGCTCTTGGAACCGGAGCGGGTGTAACCCATACGTTTTCGTCCGAAAGGGTCCGCGCGCCGTTCCTGAT
>JBBQVV010000626.1:0-2301 GCA_038211235.1 Chthonomonadales bacterium
ACCGCCAGGGCGAGCAACGTGACGGCGAGGACGAGTACCCCGCCGCATGGAACAACGCGCTTCAACGTCATGAAACCGACTCCCATCGGATTCGTTTCGCCGCGGTGCGCGGAACCGCGCGGCTCTCCGCACCGCGGCGAAACGACGTCCGGTACGGTGCTGACTCACGCGGGTAGGGCTATAGTCCGTTCCCGCTCAGTAGACCACGGACGCCCCGCCGCGTCAAGCACCGCGTCTGCCGAGCGCCTCCGCTGGGTGTGCCAACAGATTTTGACGAACCGGCTGCGTCCGCGGCCGGGTGCGGCCCACGATCCGGCAGCTGACGCAGCCGGTTCGCCGCTACGGAAACGCCGTCTTCGCCGGGCGGCGCGCGGGACAAATTACCGAACGAACGTCTCACTCTCCCGTCGTCAACTTTGCCGAACGAACTCCCAGTGGTCGTGTCGGCCTCATTACCAAACGAAGTGGGTGTGACCGTCTCGCGCGGCGGAGGCAATTCGAGGAGGAAGACCGGCACGTCAGCGGCCCTCACGGGGGTGAGCAGCAGCGCGAGAATCAGTAGAAGGGCAAGGGCCGGAGTGGAAGAGCCGAACATCGTAGACCTCGGGATGACGGAGAACGAGGGACGATCATCCCGGAGGCTACCGGCGGCGTGTACGTCGTGGGGAGAGGAGTTACGGGGGAAAGCTGGACGAGACGAGAAAGGTACCGGACGCCGTGATTGCCCTCCACGGACTACCGCGCTCGCACGCCAATGCGGAGGGATGCCCTTGCTGGCCATCGATCAACACGTCGATAACCAGGAAGTCCATCGGTTACGGCTGCGCCATGCTTTCCTGGTGAGCAACCGGCTCACGCGGACCGGGCGTCAAACTCTGAGTGAGCGCGCGTCGCTTGGTCCGACTGATTGTCTGTCCCGTTTCTCGCGTCAGGGATTTCAGGCGGCATTCCGGCGTTGTCGAACAGGGTCGGGTTCTGCTTCGGGGTTGCTCGCCTATAGACGAGTTTCTTTTTCTTCTTTGTCTTCTCTACCTTTCCTTCCTGGATACCACGACCAAGCCATTCCTTGAGTTGCTTGGGGAGTACGTCCAGTTTCTTCGCGATTCCCGCGAGTTGTTTTTCGCCCGGCGCCTCATTCTGTAGCCACTGGAGCAGCAGCGGAAGGCAGCGGGTGTAACAGGTGTCGGCCTCTGCGAGCACCGGGGGCACTGGAAGCTCAACTACCGTGGGAGAAGCGGGCTCAGGATGGTCTTTCGGTTCGCACGCTCCCATGATTTCGGTCGGGCTGCTCTCGATCGAAGACTTTTCGACACGGCCCCAGAGGGCACCCGCCGGTGGCGTCAGATCAGGGTCGGTAAGACCCGGAGTCGTCGCGCGCCAGGCTTGAACAACACCGATGGGCTTCTCATAGAGCAGGAAGTCGGCGATAGGAACCGCCTCGACTCGCTGGAGATCTTCGCTGCTCGGTCGCTCGAGTTGCTCGCGCAGTTCCATCAACAAACGCCCAAGGACGTTCATGCCTTCGAGTGTTCCGTCCTCCTGGGGCTTCGCTCCCCAAAAATCGTCCTTCCTTGACAGTTCAACGATGGGGAGACCGCCGGTCGAGCGGAGAAGGGCACCGAAGGCGGCCCAGTTCTGGGCAAGCTTAACGCGCAGGCACCAGCGCATGATGCGAACCCGTACCGAGTCCCAGTCCGTCCGTGAATCCTCACGGTACGGCTTACTTTTCATCTTGGCCGTCATCGGGCTTCTCTGATCGATGATCAGCCGTTGAACTTGCGGCAAGTGCGGGAAACGGCAGGCCTGGTAGAGTGCCTCTGAGGTCAGGATGTTCACGCCGTTGACGCGCAGCGGGAACCCGCCCGCCATGTTGGAAAGGCCCCCGAAGCGCTCTGCGGTCTTGCAGAAAATGGCGGCTTCCGCCGGATCATAGGTGCGAACTGCAACCGACTTGTTCATGTTCCGTCCGCTCCTTTTAGAAGGGGCTTTCTTCGTCGTCCGCGCGCATCCCACTTGAGCCAACCTGCTCGCGGCTCGGTGTCGATCCAAAGTGTTGTTTCAGCCCGCCGTCATCGGGGAGCAGGGCGTCGATGGCCGACTGCGTGTTCGTCTTCCGTGGGAAGAGAGGGAACCAGGGGTCTCCGGCCCAAAGGACGAGCGGACAGTTATTGGGGCAGTTGCGGTAGGTGACGAGGAGCGAGCCGAACCCGACGGACTTGAACACATCATAACCCAGCGGCCAGTGGTTCTCTTTCAGGTACGGACAGAGATCATACTTGATCTTGGCCCCCGCCTTGAGGA
>JBBQVV010000627.1:0-2301 GCA_038211235.1 Chthonomonadales bacterium
CGCGTCGCGACAAGCTACGCGACGCGGCTCTGGACCAACGTCTGAGGCGCGCTGAGTTTGCGCCTGTCGTCCCTGCGAACGCAGGGACCCATACGCCGTGTGGACTATAAGTCGTCGGGCGCACGTTGCCTTTCACAACGCCGAGGCTATGGGTCCCTGCTTTCCATAGGCGAGTGAAGCGACGCCGTTCTTTGAACGGCTATGGGGACGACACCCAGGTTTTTGCACGTCATTGCGTGAAGCTCCGGCACCTCCCACAATGGCTGCCAACCATGGGAGGAAACAAGCGGTGCAATTCGAACATTTGACCTACGGTCGCGACGACCGTGTTGCGACCATCACGCTGAACCGGCCGCACCGGCTGAACGCGATTGCGCGCGGCATGCCGCAGGAGATCCGTGCGGCGGTGGAGATGGCGAACGCCGACGACCTCGTGCATGTGATCCTGCTGCAGGGCGCGGGCAAGGCGTTCTGCGCCGGCTATGACCTGAAGAATTCCGCCGAGCAGCCGCGCGGCGGCTCCGGCAGCCAGGAGATGCCGTGGGACCCGTTCCTCGATTTTGTGGGGATGGACAACAACACCCAGTGCTTTCAGTCGCTCTGGCGTAGCTACAAGCCGACCATTGCTAAGGTGCACGGCTATGCGGTGGCGGGCGGCACCGACATCGCGCTGTCCTGCGATCTGGTGATGATGGCGGAGGACGCCAAGATCGGCTATCCGCCGTCGCGCGTCTGGGGCTGTCCGACGACGATGATGTGGGTCTATCGCGTCGGCGCCGAGCGGGCGAAACGGCTGCTGTTCACCGGCGACCTGATCGACGGCACGGAAGCCGAGCGCATCGGACTGATCACCAAGGCTGTGCCAGCCGATGCGCTGGATGCTGAGACGAAGAAGCTCGTCGACCGCATCAAGGGCGTGCCAAAGAACCAGCTGTGGATGCAGAAGACGGCGATCAACAGTGCGTTCGAGAACATGGGGCTGCGCACGACGCAGACGCTCGCGACCGTGTTCGACGGCATCACCCGCCACTCGCCGGAAGGTATGTACTTCAAGCAGCGCGCGCAGGAGGTCGGCTTCCACCAGGCGGTGAAGGAGCGCGATTCCGGCGATCCGATTCAGGGCAGCAAGCCGCCGCGGAATAACTGAGCGGCAGTGAATTGCTCCCACGCATGAGCGCTGCTAGCGTTGCGCAAACAGAGAAGGCGAACCCATGACCCAATCGCTCGACGACGCAATGGTCACCCTGCGCCCCTGGATCGGGCGCGTGAGAGTGACCGAAGACGATATCGCCATGCCGATGGTGCGGCGCATCGCGGCCATGCTCGATCTCGATCCCGGCGCGTTCCGGCCGGGCATGGACCTGCCGCCGCACTGGTTTTCGATGTTCTTTTCCGACATTGCGCGGCAATCGGATCTGAGGGAGGACGGACACGCGATCGGCGGCGTCGTGCTGCCGCCGATCCCGATGCCGCGGCGGATGGGGGCGGGGCGGCGGATGAAGGTGATGAGCCGGCTGCGTGCGGCAGAGCCCGCAGTGCGCAAGTCGGAGGTCGTCGACATCGTCCCGAAGTCCGGCCGGACCGGAAGCATTTTCGTGCTGACGCTGCGCAACACCATTGAGCAGGGCGGCAAGGTGGTCGCGACGGACGAGTTCGACGCCATCTACCGCGAAGCGACGCCGGCCGGGCAGAAGACCACGGCGACGGTGCCGGCGATGGCGCCCACGAATGAGGCCTGGGCCGACACGATCCTTTTGTCGGAGACGCTGGTGTTTCGCTATTCGGCGGTCACCTGGAATTCGCATCGCATCCACTATGACTCCGACTATGCACGCTCCGTGGAAGGTTACGAGCACACCGTGCAGAACGGTGGCCTGACGATGCAGCTAATGATCGATGCGGCGCTGAAGCGTGCACCCTCGGAGTTGCGCGCGCTGACGGCGCGGCTGACCTATCCGCTGTGGGTCGGCGATCCGGTGTCGATCCGTGGAAGCGCCGTCGCCGATCGGAAGATGCACGTCTGGGTCGCCGACAAGCACGGCCACCTGAACGGCGAGATGGATCTGGAATTCGCCTGACGGCGTGGCCGAGCTCGAGCTGGAGGTTTTGGTGTCGCTAACGTTGCGCCAGATCCAGGAGGATGACATCGACGGCTTCCGCGCCGCGATCGAGCTTGTCGCTCACGAGCGCAAATATCTGGCGCTGCTGCAGGCGCCGCCCGCCGAGCAGGTGCGCGCTTTCGTGAAACGAAATATCGAGAACCGCTACCCGCAGATCGTTGCCGTTGACGGGGACAGGGTC
>JBBQVV010000628.1:0-2297 GCA_038211235.1 Chthonomonadales bacterium
TCGGTATGAGCACCTGCGGATCGTTGCGGAGGAGATCAACCCAGACCGCCGCCGCAACCCTGGTGTTCCTCCTCCGCCCCCGAATCGAGGGGGCCGTGGTACATTCGCGCGCCAACTGACGCACCGCCTGGATCAAATGCAGCAGGAAATCGCTCAACGACCGACTTCGCCGGCCGGGGTCCAACCTCATCTAGTATTCCGCGTACCCCTCGCACAAAAAGCCTCTGTTCAGGCCGTATCTGACGCACTCCAAAAGGCCGGGATCACCGTGTTGGGCGTGGAAGGGGATAAGGCCGTCATCGCTTTCCACAACGACACCTCCTTGCAGTCCCTCCGCCAAGGCGTCGCCGACTATGCTGCTGGCCCACGTTCCGGCGTGAATCCGCAAACCGGCCAGCCGTACGCGAGCACATCGTGGGATGTCCTGGAGTTTATCGAGGCCGCTCAGATGAGGCGGTGGGAGCCGCGGGATCGGATTGGCCGTCGCTTGGCCGAGGCCATCGGTGACGAGGCGCAGGCAGTCGAACCGGCTCATCTCTACGTGATTGACGTCGAACTCTGGCACCGCGGTACGCAGCGGTTGGCACATGACGCCCTGCGTGAACTGCGTGCGGTCGTCGTGCATACTGCCACATCAGAGGAGCGCGTCCGAGATGAATTTTGTGGCGACACGCTCTGTCTGGCGCGTGTTTCCGTTACGGGGGCCAAACTCGCCACTCTCCTCGCCCTCGACCTCGTCGCTGAGATTGACCTCCCGCCTGTGCCAATTTTCGACCCGCGTTCGGCCAATGTCGCGACTCCCAAGGACTTTCCCGAACCGCCCAGACCACCCGCGGACGGTCCTCGGGTATGCATCCTCGACAGCGGAATCGCCAGCAACCATCCTCTCCTCAAAAACAACGTCGGTGATGCCGTGGCCATCCTAACCGCAGGGGCGTCCGCGGAGGACGGGTGTGGACACGGTACGATGGTCGGAGGACTCGCCGTCTTCGGAAACGTCAGGGCCAGGTACGAACAGGGGCAGTTTGCCTCCCCCGTCACATTATTCAGCGCTCGCGTCCTCAATGACGACAATCATTTCGACGATGAGAAACTGATCATCCACCAGATGCGTGAGGCGATTACTTTTTTCACTGCACCGCCCTATGACTGCCGCGTGTTCAATGTCTCCCTCGGCGATAATCAGCCGTGGCTCCGTGACAACCGGCGTCAGAGTCTCTGGTCGGAAACGCTCGATGTTCTCTCCCGCGAGTTGAAGGTACTCATCGTCGTCTCCGCCGGCAACCATGAGTACGGTCGAGGGATGAGCACCCGCGACGCCGAGGAAGCTCTTGCCGATTACCCCGATTACCTTTTTCATCCCGACTGCGGCCTCTGCGAACCGGCGACGGCGGCCATCCCGATTACCGTCGGCAGCGTCGCCGAGTATGTCGAACCAGCCGTCCAGCGCGGGGTGAGGGCCGAGAACCTCAATCTCGCCGTCGCCGCCGTCCACGAACCGACTCCGACGACTCGGATCGGACCGGGGCTCAACGGTGCCGTGAAGCCGGATTTCGTGGCTCCCGGCGGGAATGTCCTGTTTGAGGGAATGCTGTCCGCTCGCCGCGCAATTGATGACGATCCTGGAATCGCCGTCATGTCCCTGTCGAACACCCCTCTGTCTGGCCTCTTTCGTTACGGTGCTGCCACGAGTTATGCGGCTCCGCGCGTCGCGCATCTCGCCGCTCAGGCGTGGCATACCTTGACCCAGTATTTTGGGGAAGATCCGCACCCCAACATGGTCCGCGCTCTCCTCGCGGTGTCAGCCGAAGTCCCAGAGGCGATCCACAATCGTCTCGACTCCTCTCATGGAGCCGATGGGGTGCGGAAGGTCTGCGGCTACGGGTTGATTGATGAAGACTTTGCCGGGCATTCCGGCGACCGTCGCGTCACGCTCGTGGCGCAGGCTGCTGTCCGCATCGACAGCTTCATGGTGTTTGAAGTCCCCGTTCCAGCGGAGTTTCGTGGGGCGGATGGAGACAAGCGTGTGATCGTATCGCTCGCCTACGACCCGCCCGTGCGGCGCCGGCGCGCGGAATACCTCGGGGTGGAATTGTCGTTCTCGCTGATCCGTGGCAAGTCGCGCGATGAAATAGTCGAAGCCTATCGCGCGGTCTCGACCGAGGAACGCGATACCGCAAAGCGCGAGCAGCGCCGCCTTCAAGGGGCGTTCCAATCCCCATTTCGCTGTGCTCTGAAACCCGGTCCCAACACGCTCGCTTCCAGCACTTTGCAACGAGCCGAGTGGACCTTTCAGC
>JBBQVV010000629.1:0-2287 GCA_038211235.1 Chthonomonadales bacterium
GCAAACTTGAACTATCATCTCGTCTCCATCCCTGCCTGCCCGCGTTTCTTGCGTCCTTGGTACTTCGGCGCGGCCTGTCGCAAGGCCTTGGCCAATGCCAATCATGAAGTGACGGTCGGGTTCGACAAAATCTGGGGTCTGGACGTTCTCTATCCCCAGGGCGGCCTTTATGTCGCCGGCGCCCATCACAATATCCTCAAGTATCGCTCCTCGTTCACACGCGGCGTCGTTCGCCTGTTGAAAGCGCTCGATCCGGCACATCGCTCCTTCATGGCCCTCGAACGACGGCAATATCGGAGCGAGCCGCGACCACTCGTCATCGCCATCAGTGAGATGGTGCAGCGACATTTTCAGGAATTTTATCAGCTACCCTCGTCGGACCTGCGGCTGGTTCGGCTGGCCACCGACGCGAACCGCTTCGACGAATGTGATCGACCGCGTCGGCGCATGGAGGGGCGCGAAAAGTGGAACCTGGAAGCGGATCAAGTCGTCGGCATCTTTGCCGGTCTTAATTATCGCTTGAAAGGGATCGCGCCGTTACTGCATTCGCTCACATTGCTGCCCAACTCGTCGCCGTTGCGAGTCCTGATTGCGGGGCATCCGAAGACGGGGGATTTTGAGCGTCTTGCCGATCGTCTCGGCGTTACGGACAAGGTTCGCTTCGTCGGCTACTGTGCCGATATGCGGAATTGTTACTTCGCCTCCGATTTCCTGATCCATCCAACGTTTTACGACCCTTGCTCGCACGTCGTGCTTGAAGCTATGGCGTGCGGCCTGCCGGTCATCACGACGCGCTACAACGGCGCCAGCGAACTGATTCACGCGCCCCGCGATGGCTACGTTCTCGACGACCCGCATGACCATCAAAAGATGGCCTGGGCGCTGACGCAGATGCTCGACCCCGCACGGCGCTCGGTCTGCGGTCAAGCCGGTCGGCGCACCGCGGCCCAATGGACGTTCGAGCATCATTATCGCCAGATGATGGATGTGTTCGCGGAAGCGGCGGCACGGAAGAAAGCGGCGTGAACGAAGGCGTGCGCGAGATATTGTCTGGGCCGCGCCGCTCGCCAAATTGAGACACTACACCTCGCTCAAATCGCGCGCAAAACCAGGCACGTATTACTACCGCCGAAACCGAACGAGTTCGACACAGCAATGCGGACATGGCCCGGGCGCGCTTCGTTGGCGACGTGGCATAAGTTGCATTCGGGATCTGGATTGTCGAGATTAATCGTCGGCGGCAACGCTTGATGTTTCATCGCGGCGACGCAAGCGAGTGCCTCGACGGCGGCGGCAGCTGTAAGAAGATGACCTGTCATGCTTTTCGTCGAGCTGACGGGGAGACGTCGAACGTCGTCGCCAAAGACGGACGCGAGGACTCGCGCCTCGGCGGCATCGCCCACAGGGGTGCTGGTAGCGTGGGCGTTCAGATAATCGACTTCGCCGGGAGTCACCTTGGCATCCGCGAGCGCCTGTCGCATCGCTTTGGCTGCTGGTTCGGGATCGGGGCTGGGAATGACCATGTTGTGAGCGTCACTCGTCGCGCCGAAACCCGCTACCTCGGCGTAGGCTCGGGCACTCCGCTTTCGAGCTGAAGGCGACGACTCCAGAACAAAGACAGCACCACCCTCGCCCATGACGAAGCCATCGCGGTCACGGTCGAATGGACGAGACGCCTTGCCAGGCTCGGCATTCCGGCGTGACAGCGCGCGGAGATTGGCGAAGCCGGCCAACGAGACGGGAGTCACGGCCATGTCGCAGGCTCCCGCGAGGCAAACATCGGCCCAGCCCAATTCGAGCCAGTTACGCGCCTGAGCAAGACCATAGTTGCCGCTGGCGCAGGCCGCCGAAACAGCGGCCGTTGGGCCTTGCGGCAGCCCCAGACGCTGACGCGTGCGTTCGAGAAGAGACCCACTGTCAATTCTCTCGCCCCAAATCAGTTGGCCCCCAGCGAGAGTGTCTGTCTCCCAGAGAAGCAGTTGCTCCGCGCCGATGCCCAAAGCCAACCCAATGCGGAGATCGTGGCGCTGTTCCCACAACCCAGCATCGCGGAGAGCCGACACGAAGCACCACAACACCAGTTGTTCCAGTCGTGGCAAAGCGGCGAACGCAGGCGCGTCGTAGCCCTCGGGGCACGGCACGGTCAAGAGCTGTGCCGCAATCTGGCTGGGGTGGTCTTTGACATCGAAGTTCTTGACTTGCTCGACGCGGGATCGTCCCGCGAGCAGATTGTCGGTGAATTGTTCGGGGGTATTTCCCAGAGCGGAAGCCGTGCCCACCCCGGTCA
>JBBQVV010000630.1:0-2271 GCA_038211235.1 Chthonomonadales bacterium
GGGTCGGTGGGGTGTTCGTTGTGCTCCACGCGAACGCTTGGACGCGTTGGCCGTTAAGCGCCGATTGCGCGCTGGTCGCGCTGCCGTTCTATGCGATCGGTTCGGCTCTTCAAGGTCTCATATCCAGCCGGTTGACACGGGCATCCACCCCGTACCTTCTGATCGCCGCTGCTTGTTCTGCGATCGTGCTCGTCGTCCTTGCGCTGTCCCAGGGGCAGGCGGATTTGAACAAGCTCGACTTCGGTCGCTACCCGGGTCTCTACTATCCCGCGGGCCTCATCGGAACCGCCACGATCCTCGTCCTGGCGCGTCTGTTGCCGCGATCACGCATATCGGGATGGTTGTCGGAGAACACGCTGATCATCTTTCCGCTGCACTTCCTGATGTTTAGCGTGTTCACGGGAATCGCGATACGCGGCTTCGGCCTGCCTCTCACCTTCAAGGACTCGCCGAGAACCGCCCTGGTCTACACGGTCATGACACTGCTCGTCGCGTGGCCGATGGCCTTGCTGCTCCACCGCGTGGTGCCTTGGCTGTTCGTCAGTCGACAGAACCATCTGCGCCGGCAGCCGGATCTTCATCCAGCACGAACGCTGGGTGGGCACACGCACATCACGTCGGATGGCCGTTGAATGAAGTTCTCACTCGTGTTGTCGACCGTCGAAAGAACCGAAGAAGTGCGGCGCTTTCTCGAGTCCCTCGTCGCTCAAACCGGGATCGACGCGCAGTTGATCGTCGTCGATCAGAACGAAGATGATCGCTTGACGCCCATTCTCGGCGCTTACAAGGACCGCCTGTCCATACTGCATCTCAAGAGCGCGCGCGGACTCTCGAGGGCTCGAAACGTAGGCTTGCGTCATGCGACGGGCGATGTAGTGGCTTTTCCGGATGACGATTGCTGGTATCCGCAAGGCTTGCTCGCGATGGTCCAGACGTTTTTCCAACGGCATCCCTACTTGGACGGGATTACCGGCCGATTTACGGATGCTGCCGGTATTTCCGAGGGCAGATGGTTGCCGCATGACACGGACCTGAATCGCTACAACGTCTGGCGCGGCGCGATCTCTTTCAGCATCTTCCTGCGACGACGTTTGATCGAAAGCGTGGACGGCTTCAACGAAAAACTCGGTGTCGGAGCAGGCACGCCCTGGGGAGCCGCCGAAGAAACAGACTATCTCCTGCGGAGCATCAGGTCAGGCTTTCGGCTGCGCTATCTCGCCGAGCTTGTGCTTGGCCATCCTGTCAAAGCCGGCTTGTTCGACGCCAATGCGCGCGAGCGTCAGCAGCGCTACGAGGCTGGAATCGGCCGCGTGATTCGCATGAATGGCTATCCGGTCTGGTATTTCCCGGTGGTTTGTGCGCGCACCTGCGGCGGCGCGTGCCTGGCGCTGATCCGCGGCGACGTCGACCGCGCTCGCTTCAAGATCGCCGCGCTGAAGGGCCGTCTTTTCGGCTGGCGTGGGGTCACGGCTTGACGCCACCGTGATGATGCTCATGCCAACTCCCGCGCCCGACGACAGAAGCGCTTCGCCCCGTACACGATGCATGGCGGCGGTGATCGCCTACAACCCAACTCCCGACTTCACGCGGCTGGTCGCCGCGCTGCTGTCGCAATTTACGAAGGTGGTCATCGTCGACAACGGCGACTCGACGCGTACCACGACGTTGCTTACCGCGCTCGCTGACCTGAGCCGTCTGGTTCATCTCCGCAATGACGACAATCTCGGCATTGGAAGCGCATTGAATCGCGCTCTGGACTATGCCCGCGCCAACGGTCAACGATGGATGGTCACTTTCGACCACGATAGCTTCGTGCAGGGGGACTATGCCGAAACGATGTTCCGGGATTTCACGGATATGGATTTCGCTGGCGTCGCAGTGATCGGTCCGGTCTGGCATCGGTTGGGCGGCAAAGTCGATTTCGCAGAGTATCTGCAGGACACTCCATCCCGCCATATCGACGTGCCGTCCGTGATCACGTCGGGAAGTTGCGTGGATGTCGAAATCGCAGCAGCGCTCGGCAACTTCGACGAAACGCTGTTCATCGATAGCGTCGATCAGGAGTACTGCCTGCGTGCGACGAGCCGAGGCTATCGCGTCGTCGTCGACCGAGAGCTGATCATGGCGCACCAATTGGGCGACGAAAGCGAAGTCGAATGGCTCGGCATGCGGCTTGTCCTGACCAATCATTCGCCAGTGCGCCGCTACTACATCGCACGCAACAAGTTTGTGCTGTGGCGCAGCTATTTGGTTCGCCACCCGCGCTGGGTC
>JBBQVV010000631.1:0-2271 GCA_038211235.1 Chthonomonadales bacterium
AATCGGAAGAAGCCTGGGGAAAGCTGGCGATGGTTTTGCACGCGCACGGCTTCTACAATCCGGCTTTCGTCTGCTATGGAGTCGCAGCCGACCTGGACATCAAGGACCCACGCTGGCCGTACCTGCAGGGATTGATTTTCATGAGAGGAGAGGATCCATTCGCCGCGATCCCGTATTTGGAAAAAGCCGCAAAGCTGACGCCCGCCGACTCTCTTCCGACGGCGAAGTTGGCCGAGTTATTGATGACCCAGGGCCGTTTCGACGAAGCCGCATCCCATTATGAAAAGGTGCTGAAGGAGAGCCCCGACTCGCCGTACGCCCATCTCGGCCTCGGGCAGCTGGCGATGACTCGGCAGCAATATAAAGAAGCGCTTCGTTACGTGGACCCGATTGTGGACCATCCGATCTTCCGCAAGCGAGTCAGCGCTCTGCGCATTGCCGCCTACCAGCGCCTGGGCGAACAGGCTAACGCCAATGGCGAGAGGCAACGGATGCTGGTGCTCCCGGACGACGCCCCTTGGCCGGACGCGGGGATGCAGCAGGTGGACCGCCTTCGGGTCGGCTTGAACGCTCGCCTTAGACAGGTCTCCCAGCTGGCGCAGCGCGGCCAGTTAGACGCGGCTGTCGCACTCCTCAAACCGACCGTGGCAGCCTATCCGAAATCCCACACCGCGTGGGGGTTTCTCGGCAAAGTGCTAGGGGACATGAAAGACTACCCGGGCGCGGAGGAGGCTTTGCAAAAAGCCATTGCGTTGGCCCCGCCGCTCGACAAGGCGGAGCACTGGTTCTACGCTGCCGTCTATCGACAGGAACAGCGTCAGTTCAAAGAAGCAGCGGAAGCCTACCGCACCACCGTCGAACTGCGACCTCAGGATGCCGAGGCCCACTTCAGGCTGGGCGAATGCCTGGAGGCAAGCGGGGACCGCATGGGGGCAGCGGAGGCTTTTCGCCAGGCCCTGCGCCATCGGCCGGACATGGCCAAGGCGAGCGCGCGTTTGGCGCACGGGACGCAGCAACCTTGACCCGCTGCTGACGTGCCCACGACTAACGCCGAGTTGTAATCTTGATTGATTTCATTCAAAAGGTTGTGCGGAATCTGTCGATGCGTCGATACAGCTTGGTGTGAAGAACGTCGCAAGAGGCGCTGATCTTGAACAGATTCACTCGCGTGAACTACGGATTCGGCGTTTTGCCGTCGATATTTGCCTCGGGTTTTTCATGTTCAAGGACGCCCTTTGAATCCCCGCGAAAGCGCATGGCGTTTTACCCATTGCCAATCAATTGGTCGAACTGCTCCTCCGTCAGCACTGTCACGCCAAGTTGTTTCGCCTTGTCGAGCTTGCTGCCGGCCTTGTCGCCGGCGATAAGATAGCTCGTGCTCTTCGACACGCTGCCGGACGCTTTGCCGCCGAGTTGGCGGATAATGCCTTCGATTTCCTCGCGCGAGTATTTCGACAGCGTACCGGTGACAACGAGTGTCTTACCCGTCAGATCGACGCCGTCCGTTTGGGCGGGAGTGGGCCGTTTGTCCTGGGTCAGCTTCAGGCCGAGCGTGCGCAGTTCCTCGATGATCTTGCGATTGACTTCGTTTTGAAAATACTCATGGATCGCCTCGGCCATGACCGGGCCGACGCCCTGGATTTTCGCCAGGCGCTCGCCGACGGCGTTCATCAACGCGTCAATATCGCCGAACTCGTTAGCCAACAGGTCGGCGACGCTCTCGCCGACGTGCGGGATCGCCAGGCCGCCGAGCAACCGGGCCAACCCGCGATCCTTGCTGGCGGCGATGCCGTCGAGCAGGTTTTGTGCGAGCTTCGTGCCCATGCGTTCCAGCGGCAGGAGTTGCTCCTTCGTGAGCCGATAAATGTCGGGGATACTGTTGACGAGGCCGGCATCGACCAGTTGATCGATGATTTTCTCGCCGAGCCCCTCGATGTCCATCGTGCTGCGTCGTGCGTACGAGCGCACCATCTTCTTGATTTGGCCGACACACTTTCGCCCGCCCGTGCAGCGATAGAAGGCGCCGTTCTTGTCGCGCTCGACGGGACTCCCGCACGCTGGACACTTCTTGGGGAACTGAAACACCTTCTCGGCGCCGGTGCGTGCTTCGGGCTCCGAACGCACGACATACGGAATAATCTCACCCGCCTTCTCGACGACGACCATGTCGCCAATGCGGATGTCCTTGCTCTCAATGAAGTCGGCATTGTGCAGGCTCGCCCGGCTCACGGTCGTGCCCGCAAGCTTCACCGGCTCCAGATTGGCGACCGG
>JBBQVV010000632.1:0-2239 GCA_038211235.1 Chthonomonadales bacterium
TTCTCGGTTATCTTGGCTTGCTCCATGCACGCCAGGCCCGCTTTGCGCTGGCCCGGGAGTGCCTGACGACAGGAGAAGCGCTTCTGGACAACGTCGCCGACCGCATCAGCCTGGGCATCCTGCTCTGCGCTCGAGCCGAAGCCGAGTATCTGGCCGACCAGGAGCAGGCTGCGAACGACGCATTGGCGAGGGCTGACCAGCTCGCCAAGGAACTGCCGGACGTCGAGCCCGAATCCGAATTCGGAAAGGCGCTCGCCCGATCCAGGTCGGTCTTGGGTGCGCCGCCGTGATATCCACTCGAAAGTGCGGCCTCGGCCTGCCCGCGGCGCCGGCAGCTTAAGGCGGGGCAATGACGCAAGCCACGGTCAAGTCCGCGGTGGGATGCACCAAGTTCAGGCCCGAGCTGACGATCGTAGGATCGCAGAGCCATACGGTGCCAGGCCTACTGGTGTCGTAGAACTTGATGGCGTAGTTCCACTTGCCGTTGGCCGTCGACGAGTTGTCTCCGAAGCACACCACGAATTCCTTGCCGTCCTTGTCGATCCCTAGCCGTCCGGGCCCTGTGTTCGGGTTGGTGGGGTAATTGGCGAAGCTCACGCCGTCGCTGCTGGTGAACGAGTAGCTGTTGCCGCTGAACTTCCAGCGCATGCCGCCGCCACTGGCCGGGATATCTCGTTCGCCTGGATCCAATCGGATGGTCGCGGCCGTGCTGCTGATGATCGTGACCTGATTGATCATGATGTGCTTTTCGGGTCCTGCACAGGTGAGCGCGACGGCCATCGCTCGGGACGCCACCGAACTCGCGCTCGGCTCCGGCCTTGCCATCGACGTGCACCCTGCCGCGGCCGCAGCCGTCGCCAAGGCCACGAGGAGCGAAGACATTTTCAAATTTGTACTCACAGTGCAGTCCCCATCGTTGCCATCCTCCGTCACCGACATTGTGGAATACAACGACCGCGGCGGCAAAATTCTCGAATCGCGCAGTTCCCGCCTAACCAGACATGTCGACCGGCTCCCGGCGAGGTTTGGTTGACCTCTCGGCGACATCCAACCGCTCGTCGATCACGCGGGAATCCTTGCGGCACTCGACGCCTTCGGTCGCGAGGCGATGGTCATCGAGCGTGAAGCGACGCTTGGCCTCGCCGCGGCTCATCGTCTGGAACGGCTTGGCGATCACCTTCTTCGCGGCTTCGATCACGTTGCGCATCATCACCTCCCGGTTCGCCTGCGCGAACTTCTGCGCCCAGCCGACGGCGCGCACGTAGTCGCCGAAATGGAGCGCATCGTTGTAGGCGTGCAATTGATTGCGAGCATCCAGGACAGACCGACTCCCGATCCTGCCGTCCCGGCTTGCCGTCGTTGGTCGGTGTCCGCCGACCCACTCTGCTAGCTGGTGGTTGGCTCAGCCCGTACGTACCGCGCCAATGTGGCTTTTGTGCTGGTATGGGTCAGAGTGTGGGTAAGACCATCGAAAGCCACAGAAGACGAGTCGTGGGGCTGCGTTTTGGTGGAGAGGGTGTCCGCCGAATCGCCAGTACTGTAGGGCATTTGCGTGTCTCTGGATCTTGACACCCGCCATTCCACCCGCCATCCAAGAAGTGGTCCTCTGAGTGACTAACTGCAGTCGTTCGGCTCGGCGTCCGCAAGGTCCGCTTTGCAGCGATTTCGTTGAAAAACTGGCATCGAGGCTATTCCTGATCAGGTGCACGATGCAAGTCTGCAGCGTCGTCGCCGGGAACACCGCGCCGGGTGCTTCGGCCATGCCCTTGAGGCCATCGGTGACGGCGATCATATTGCGAAGGCGTCATCGGCGAGGCCGACGCGCTGCTCGACGCCCAAGATGCCGGGAAGATCGCGCCGCTGGACGATGCGCTGCTGCGCATCCGCGACGCTGGTTTGTACCTGCTATCGATTAGCACCGGCATGCGCAACGCTGAAGCCACAGGAGTAGAGAACGACAGCTGGCGCATGGAGGAGGTCAGGGGCGTGACCTACCGCTGGGTCAGGACGGTGGAGCACAAGACCGACAAAGGCTTGGTCGAGTACCTCGCGCCACCCGAAACACTCAACGTGCTGCGCATCGTCCAGCGGTACGCCCAGCCTCTGCAGGAGCGTTTGACCCGCGAGATCAATGGACGGCTGCTCGAAGCCGAATCTGCGGGCCCAGATGCTTTGGAATGCTTGCAGCGTCGCACAGCGCACGCAAAGGCGCGAGGAAACTGTTCATCGGAGCGAACAT
>JBBQVV010000633.1:0-2221 GCA_038211235.1 Chthonomonadales bacterium
GCCGACTTCGCCGCCGAGCCGGGTCGCTGGCCCGTGCTCGGCTTCTTCGGCGATGCCTGCCTGTTCGACACCGCGCTGGATCGCGACATTGCGGGCGGTACCGAAAATGCCGCCGGCGCGGCTAACACCTATCGGCGCATCTTCCTCGCCGCTTTGCGCGACCGGCCGCTGGCCTACGCCGAAAAGTTCGTCCGTCAGATGGCCTATGCCGCCTCGGTCGCATGGCCGGCTTACGGACTCAAGCCTGAGATATCGGTGTCGACCGACGACGTGCCGCACGTATTCGACATCATGACACAGCACGGCCGCGCGGTTCAGCCGATTGATCTGCAGGGCGAACCCGTTCGGATCGGCCTGTTGGCCGATCTCCCGGGCATCTCCGATGATCTTTTCAAAACATTGTCCGCCGCCTTCGTCATCGCCGTCCTGTTCTGGACGCTGACCGCCGTGCGACGCCGGCACCCCGGCTTCGTGACGCGCGCAGGGATCGTGATCGTGATGTGGACCGCTTCGATCGCGCCCGCCGCCGGCGCCCACACCCTCGACGTCTGGCGCTATCTGGTTCCCGCGGTGCCGATGGTCGGCCTCATGCTGTCGCTGTTGGTCGTCGAACTGGCCGAAACGATTGGGTCTGGCCGCGCGGCCCGCTCTGCGACCATCACTTTGTAGTTCGTGGGCGGATGACGTCCAGCGAGCCGCGCCTTGTCTGCGTTGTCATCGTCCAGGTTGTCGTCGGCCCAAAATGCCGGTAGTGGATACGCTTCAGAAGGTCACGGGCGCATTCAAAGACGCATGGCGCACTCTGTAGGGTACCGACCCGATATCGACGGGCTTCGTGCAGTCTCGATATTGCTCGTCGTGATTTATCACGCTCATCCATGGCTGGTGCCTGGCGGCTTCGTCGGCGTTGACGTCTTCTTCGTGATCTCGGGCTTCTTGATTACCCAAATTATTCTTGCCCAGGAGGGTGCGAGCCGCTTTTCTCTCGTTGACTTCTATGCGCGGCGCGCAAGGCGGATCTTTCCGGCACTGATTGTCGTCCTCGCGGTCACTTATGCCATCGGTTGGGTCATTTTGCTGCCCGAGCAGTTTCAGATGTTGGGCAAGAACATCGCTGCAGGCGTTCTGTTTTCGTCAAACCTGTTCCAGCTGGGTCAGACGGGATACTTCGCGCCGACCGCCGCGGAAAGCCCGCTTCTTCACCTGTGGTCGCTTGGCGTCGAAGAGCAATTCTATATCTTCTGGCCGCTCGTGCTTCTGTCGTTGGCTCGCTCCCCGAGGCGACGGGAATGGATATTAGCAATCATCGCAGTGTCTTTTGTCGCTGGCGTGCTTACCGTCCCCCATCACAGCGACTGGGCGTTCTATTCACCGCTGACGCGGGCATGGGAACTATTGCTCGGCTGCATTCTTGCCGAGGCCAGACTGGTTCGGAGCGAGGGCGGCAACCTCTCCAGCGTCCTGGGTCTCGCGATGATAATTGGATCCGCATTGCTTTTTGATCGCTCAACACCGTTCCCCGGGGCCTATGCATTATTTCCGACGGTCGGTGCAGCGCTCGTCATCGCGTCCCCCGGTTCGGCACTCAATCGCGTTGCCTTGTCCAACCGGGTTATGGTCGCGACCGGGCTTATCAGCTACCCGCTCTATCTCTGGCACTGGCCACTGCTGTCCTATCTCGGCATCCTCCGCAACGGAGTGCCCAATTTTCTGGAAGTCTGGGCGGCTGTTGTTGGGTCTGTGCTGCTGTCCGCTCTCACATTTCGGTATGTCGAAATCCCTCTCCGCAAGCGCAACACTATTGCGCCGAAACTCGCATTGGGCCTGGCAAGCATCGGCGTGATCGGGATCGTGACCGTTGTGGCGTCCGGTTTCGAAGCCCGATTTCCCGCCGAACTTCAGCATATTGCCCGGGCGCATACCGAAGACGACGCCGGGTTTAGGGATCACTGCTTCCTCGACGAGCCTGAAGCGACGTTTGACGCGAGCTGCGTCGAGTCTGGTGACAAGCCGCTGCTATTTCTCTGGGGAGACTCGACGGCGGCAGCGCTCTATCCGGGCCTCAAATACGCGGAGACGGCACACGACTTTCGTCTGGCTCGATTCTCTCAAGCGGGTTGTCCGCCAATACTCGATGGTCCAGGGGACGCGAGATGTCGCAGTCTAAACGCTCTCGCTTTCCAATACCTGCAATCATCCCGTCCTGACATCGTTCTGCTTC
>JBBQVV010000634.1:0-2221 GCA_038211235.1 Chthonomonadales bacterium
AGTTGAGGAGGGTATGCCAGCTTGTCGGAGTATGATTTCGGATCGGCGGTCCCGGCGATGACTCTACAGGGAACCACGCCGGTGCTGGGTCACCACGAGCAGGCGCCGCCCGGCGGCCCACCCGGGAGTGCACGAGAGTTGGCGGAGCGCATTACCTCCGAGATGCACAAAGCCGTTGTCGGACAGGACGAGCTGGTCGATATGCTCGTGGTCGCCGTCTTAGCGGGAGGCCATGTTCTGCTTGAAGGCGTGCCTGGGACGGCGAAAACACTCTCCGTTCGCACACTTGCACGAATTTTCAGCGTGTCGTTTGCACGGATCCAGTTTACTCCCGACCTCATGCCCTCCGACATTCTCGGCGTCAACGTCTTCGACCCGCGTACACAATCATTCAACCTTAAGAAGGGTCCGGTGTTCGCTGGCCTTCTGCTGGCGGACGAGGTCAACCGCACGCCCCCGAAGACGCAGTCCGCGCTGCTGGAGGCGATGGAGGAGCGTCGAGTCACCATCGACGGCATCTCACATGATCTGCCTGACCCGTTTCTCGTGTGCGCCACTCAGAATCCGATCGAGTACGAGGGAACCTACCCGCTTCCCGAGGCCCAGTTGGACAGGTTCATGTTGAAGATCAACGTTGCCTATCCAACGGCCGAAGAGGAGCTAAGCATCCTTACCCGGGTCCAGGGGGGCTTCCGGGCTCAGAATCTGGATACCGCGGACATACGCCCGGCGCTGCAGGGTTCTGACCTTCCGACCTTTCGAGAGGAGATCGAGCTGGTTCGCGTCGAGCCGCCTGTGATGCGATATGTTGTGCAGGTCGTCCGGGCCACCAGAGACCATAGGCACCTTACGCTTGGTGCAAGTCCACGCGCGGCTATCACGCTTTTGATGACGTCCAAGGCTCTTGCGGCGGTCCGGGGCCGGGACTTCGTTACTCCGGATGACGTGAAGACCATGGCACGACCGGTGTTGCGTCACAGACTGATGGTGCGGCCTGAGTCTGAGATCGAAGGATTCTCCGCCGACCGTGTCGTCGAAGCGATCCTCCAGTCTGTCGAAGTTCCCAGGTGACCAGGGAAGCGATCAGGTGATCCGACTCGCGCAGGTAGTGCGGCCCGCGTCGGGCGGCATCCGGCGGCACGTAACCTCGATCTTGTCGCGAATAGATCGTTCAGAGTTCGCGCCAACACTTTTCGCACCTTGCGGTTATCAGGCCGATCCGTCCATTCAGGGCGTGCCAATCGTCACCGTCGCCATTACCGCCAGGACGTCGCCGCTTAGTGACCTTCGAGTGATTGTCGGCATGAGTAGACAGCTCCGAGGTCGGTTCGACCTGGTACATGCCCACGGCATCCGCGGCGCCCTGATTGGACTCCCTGCTGCATACCTGGCCGGAATTCCAGCGCTTTTTACGGCGCACAATATGCTGCCCCATACCGGGTGGGCATCGCGCTCCGTGCTGCGAGCCTTGTGCAGAGGCGCGAATGTGGTCGCCGTTTCGCAAGCGGTCGCATCCTCACTGGCTGCGTCTGGTATCGACCGCCGGAGGATATCCATTGTCCCAAACGGAGTGGACATGGCCGCATTCGTTGGTCCCGTGCTCTGCGGACCAGAGCGGCGAGCGGCTCTCGCAGACCTGATCCACTCCGCCGAGTGGACCACCTCACCCGATCTCGCTTCGTGGCTGCGCGACGAAGACAATGCCAAGCTGCCCGTAATGTCTGTTGGCGCCATCGGCCGCCTTGCACATGAAAAGGGCTTCGACACGCTGATTCAGGCATTCGAGTACTGGCTATCGAATCGTGGGGGATCCAGCACCTTCCGGCGGCTGTTGATCCTCGCGGGAACCGGCCCTGATGAGGCCCTGTTGCGCAGGCTAGCACGGAATATACCCGACGTCTCCCTGCTGGGTGAAGTTGCCGATGCGGTGCCGCTGTTCCGATCCGTAGACATCGCGGTGGCGCCATCGAGACAGGAGGGGCACGGGATCGCGGCGCTTGAGGCGATGGCAGCCGGCAGGGCGGTCATCGCGTCCCGCGTCGGAGGGCTGGTGGAGTCGATCAGGGACGGCGAATCTGGAATTCTCGTACCACCCGGCGATCCCGCGGCGCTTTCCGCCGCGATGGAGAGTCTCGCCGAATCTCCCGCGACTCGCACCCGGTTTGGCACGCTGGCTCGAGCTCGTGTCGAGGAGTACTATTCGCTGGAGCGCATGATTGAG
>JBBQVV010000635.1:0-2214 GCA_038211235.1 Chthonomonadales bacterium
GCAACAGTGCGGTTCCGCTCGGTCGCCCGATCGACGTTGAAGGGGTGCAGGTGACCTACTTCCCCAGCAGTTTCCTGCGACGACTCTATTGGTCGCCGTCCATGAGACAGGCCTTGCGGTCGAAAGCAGGGGCGTTCGATCTGATCCATATACATGCCGTTTTCCTATGGCCGACCTGGGCAGCGGCACGCGTGGCGCGGGCGCGGCGCCTGCCCTATATTGTGTCGCCGAGAGGGATGCTTGTTCCAGAGCTGATCCGCCACAAGAGTCGCTGGGTAAAGCGGGCGTGGATCGCCTTGATTGAGCGGCGCAACATTGAAGCCGCCGCCGCGGTGCACACCACTTCGACAGTGGAAGCCGAGCACCTTCGGTCATTCGCCTGGTCCCTTCCGCCGGTGGCGATCATTCCCCATGGTGTCGACGATCCACCGTCGGCGTCCAGCATGCAGCTCTCGGCGGATGTCGCGTCCGTCGTCGCCGGAGGCCCGATCGTGCTGGCGCTAGGACGGATCAGCTGGGAGAAGGGGTTGGATCGGTTGATCGCTGCTTTGCCGCAGGTGAGCAGCGCCAAGGTCGTGATTGCAGGTGCCGACGCTGGCGGCCATGTAGACCGGCTCCTCGCGGACGCCCGACGTCTTGGCGTCGCGGACCGAGTTGCCATTCTGCCGCGGTTCATCGATGGCGCCGATAAGGAAGCATTGTTCGGCGCAGCGCAGGTGTTTGCCATGACGTCGCTGTCGGAAAACTTCGGCCTCGCTGCGTTCGAGGCGATGCGTCGCGGTGTACCTGTTCTGACGACCCCGGACGTCGGCATGTCCGAGATCGTGCGAGAAATCACTGCCGGCGCGGTGGTCGATCCGTCGCCGGCGGGCATCGCGAGCGGCCTGAATTCACTGTTGGCCGACGCTGTGACGAGCCGGGCGATGGGTGAAGCAGGCCGGTCCCACGTCGTGGCGCATTACAGCTGGCAGGCTGTTGCCCGGCGCATGGAGGATCTCTATCGCTCTGTTCTTGCCTCACGTAGCGCGAGAGGCACGGAAACATGAGCGACCTGTTGGAGCGCAGTCCATTCGATCCGGTTTCTGAGCGGCGGATCGTCATTATCGCCGACTGGCTGCCGCCCGATTTTGGGGCCGTTGGCCAATATATGCAGATGCGCGCCAAGGCGCTCGCCGACCACGGTCACGACGTCACGCTGGTTGGCCTGTCGTCCAAGGCGCCTTCGACCACTCACGAGAACATCGGGACTGGCAGCCTCACGGAGATTCGCCTGGCCGCCCGACCCGTGCCGCGTAGCTCGCTCGTCGGCCGTCTGCTTTGGACGGCATGGATTAATCTCCGTCTAGTGCTGCGCGCGTTTGGTCAGCTGCGCGGTGCGGACGGCATTCTGTTCACCGGCTCACCGCCGTTCCTCATCCATCTGCTTGTGCCGTTGAAGTGGCTTTGGAAAGGCAAGTTGATCTATCGCATTACCGATTTTCATCCCGAGTGTTTGATCGCCGCTCAAGTGAGCCATTCGCGCATGCTGGCCGTCCTGTTGGCGGTGACCAACACGTGGCGACGGCACGTCGACAGCTTCGAAGTACTCGGGGAGGATCAGCTTCGTCGCCTGCTCGACACCGGGATACCGGGGAACCGGATCGCCCTCGTGCGAGACGGATCGCCGGTAAGCTTTATCATCGGACGGACGCCTGAACCGTTGCCTCGTGAACTCGCTGGCCACTGCGTTTTGCTCTACTCGGGAAATTACGGGGTCGCCCACGAGGTTGAGACCGTTTTCGAGGGTTACCGACGGCACCACCAGGAGGGATCTGGCCGGGTCTGGCTGTGGCTCAGTGCCGCAGGGAGTGGAACCGACGAGCTCGTACGTCGTCTCACCGCCGCTAAACTGCCCTTCCACCGGTCTGCTCCCGTACCACTAAAGCGACTGTCGGGGCTTCTGGTGTCTCCTGATGCACATCTCGTGACGCTGAAGGACAGCTTTGTCGGCTTTGTTCTGCCCTCGAAGATCTACGCCTGCATCGACTCCGGCCGGCCGATAATCTTTGTTGGCAGTGCGTCTTCTGACGTCGACCTCCTCGCGCGCAGGGCAAAACAGCCCTATTGGCAGGTGCCGTGCGGAGATTCCGCACGCTTTGCGGCTTCGTTGGAAGATTTGTCGGACAAATCCGTCCAATCCCTTCGCCCGGTTCGTGCGTAAATTGGGTTAGCCGA
>JBBQVV010000636.1:0-2203 GCA_038211235.1 Chthonomonadales bacterium
CGTGAGGCGTTGGCTCAGTCGACTTCTCGGTCATGACAGGTGCGGCCGCGCCCGCCGCCGAACTTTGGACCGGTACCGGAATCGAGGACGGCGGCCTGGCGGTGACGGCGTTCGCCCGATACTGCTGCGCTCCCGGCAATATCGCTGGGGCGGGCATATGGCGGCGCGGCGAGACGGGCGCGTTGGCGGCGGCCCGTGGTTGCGTTGTGGCGCCGGTCTTTCCGGAACGCGGGGGAGGGATCGGCGGCGCCGGCGTTCTCGTCGAAGCCAGTGGACGATGACACCGGCTGCACCTATTCGTAGTGGAGCTCTCCATCCCACACCATTTACATAGCATCCGCTGCACCTCGCGTCCCGGCCGCCACATCTCGGCACAAGCATGAATAACAGTGGTGCGTAGTGAAAAGGCAATTGGGAGTGCACATAGGAAGCGCACAAAGACTAACCGAGGACATTATGGACTGGCTTTGCTCGCCTGTCAACTCTCTTCGCACGAAATTCACCTATCAACTGCTGACTCGTCTGGGCTCACATCCCTGGAATCCCCTGCATCGGCATATGATGTGACGGTTTCAGGGCTCCAAACCATTCGATTTATCCCTTCCGACATTCCGGTCAGGTAACCGGACAGCGGTTTGTACCTGATTTACGTCTCGGGCCAGCTTTGGCGTTCCCTCGAGTACCGACGATTAAAGCCGTCGGACGATCACTGTTATCGCAACCATCAAGCCATGGAAACCCACCCGCCACTAACCGTTATTGCCGGTCCCGCTGGTTCCGGAAAGACGCGTTACGCGATCGAACTGTTCCACGAATGCCCGGACCAGGCTCTCCTGGTAACCGCTACGAGCGATCAATCAGAGACACTGGCTAGCCGCATCCAACATGAAGGGAAGGCTCACGCGGATGTCGTGAGGCGCGGCATTCTGCCATTCACACAGCTGGTGGATCTCGTGTTAGCGACCGAACGCAGTCCGGCCAGGAGGACTATTGGCCGCACATTTCAACGCCTCATACTCGCGGCCATCGTTCCGCTAACCATCCGGCGGGATGATTTCTTCGGAAGCATGCTGCAGGCGCCCGGCTTCGTGTCGGCACTGCAACTTCGACTTCGAGAGTGGAAGCAGTCGGGCGCGACTCCCCAGGCATTCGCCGCCGCGACTGAAATCGCGCGGTCCACCAGGCCAGGTCATATCGCGCGCAAACTAGGCGATATCGCTCGGATCTTTTCTGCATACGAACAGTTTATGGCGGATCACGCGCTTCAGGATGAAGACGACCGGGTGATCCATGCCGCCGACCTTGTCTCATCGGCGAAGGAGCAAATCCCACCGGAAGTAGTGCGCATCATCGTTCATGGATACTATCGGGTTACATACGCCCAGCGCGGTCTCCTGAGGGCAATCGCGGAGCGTGGAGCGCAGCCGGGAGCTCCGCGCCTTGACGTCATCGTCACCCTGCCGTTTGAAGAGCGACGCCCGCTGCTCTTTGCCGCCCCTGCCCGGACGCTTGCCCAGTTGCGAACCGAATTCAGCACTCAGGAGATCGTTCTTTCGCGTGCGGATGCTGGCGGCGACCATGGTCGCCATCCGCTCGTGCGCCTCGAAACACAACTATTCGGAGGCGTGGGACAGCCGCATGAAGGGACGGTCGAGACAGAGCCGGGCTCCGCTCACATCCGGCTCCTGGAGGCGCCGAACTCGTACGCTGAAGTTGAGATGGTCGCCCGCGAATTTCGACGGCTAGCCCTGCTCTACAATATCCCGTGGGACGAATTCTGCGTCGTCGCTCGGTCAACTGCTGAATACCGACCGATTATTCAGGCTGTCTTTGAACGTTGCGATGTGCCGATCGACGCCCAAGGTACGGAGAACTGCGCCCGCAACCCACTCCTGAAGTCCGTGCTGACGCTGTTGGACGTCGTTCGATACAGCTGGCGGAGAGACTACGTCATCAGGTTCTTGAGATCCTCGTACACGGCTCCGGACTTTCTGGATGTGGATCGTCTTCGAAAATACGCGCGATCTCGCGGCATTCGATGCGGGCGGGATGACTGGCAAGCGACTATCGATCCTGACGTGCGGGCCGGACTTGCCGGGGACTGGGTCGTGCCCACGACAATCCGTGCGGCGATTCACTCGATGGTCGAGGTCGACCTGCGCTTAACTGAGAAGCCGGCCACGATAGCGCACTTCGCCGAGGT
>JBBQVV010000637.1:0-2193 GCA_038211235.1 Chthonomonadales bacterium
ATGCCGCAGCGGCCATATTTGGCGAACTTGCGCGGGCTGCCGAGCAGGCGCGCGCCCTCCTTCTGAATGAAGGCGAAGCGCACTTTCTCCGTCATCGAATCGGGCAGTTTCTGGCCGTTCAGCTCGTTCAGTTTCGGCTTCGGATCGAAGAGGTCGACCTGACTGGGTGCCCCTTCGAGGTAGATGCAGATACAGTTCTTCGCCTTCGGCGCGAAGTGCGCCGCCTTCGGAGTCAAGGGCGAGCCGCCGGGTTCATCCCGGCGGTCTGCCGCGGCGAGGAGGCCGTTGTCCTTCAGCAGCGACGCGACGGCGAGGAGGCCGACGCCGCTGGCGGACGTGGCCAGGAAGTTGCGGCGGGATTGGAGCAAGGCTTCGTGTGCGGGGTGCATGACAATCTCCGAAGTCATTTCTGGTGTGCGGGGATTCTCCAGCGGCTCAGGAGCAGCCGTTGTCCGTCGAACACATTCTCGTCGAGGACGTACACGCCGAAGCGGCCTCCCGGACGTACTCGTCAATGTAATCGAACAAGGCTCGGCCAGCGAGTTCCACGGCTTCCGCGCTGGCCGCGCGGCTGATGTGCCCATGAGATTGCCTGATGATCTCGTCCCAATCCATATCCTGCGCCACGAATTCGAGAACAGAACAGAGCCGAGTCGTTGTGCAGGATACCGTGACTCCAGACGCCCATGTTCGTTCCTCCTCACTCCCGCGTCACCGTCTCGTCCCGATTCAGCCGTACCGCCTCGTTTCACAGCCCCATGCAAAATCGCAGGGCGTCCTCGACCTGTGTCAAAGCGGTGAGAGTGAGTTGGCCGGCCGGGACAGTGGGGAACCGGCGCGGATCCACTGCTCGCACTTGAAAGCAGAGGAATACGGTTTCCATCGGTAGACCGCTCTCGGAAGCCGGAACCCGAACTTCGTAGCAAAGTCCCGACGGACGTTGGAACCATCGGTCCCCGGCACGACGATGACCACGAGCGGCAACTGGTTGACGGCTTCGATCGAGACCACAACCACCGGCCTTCGTCCCGCCTGTTCACGGCCGAGCACCGGATCGAGGTCCGCAAAGTAGATCTCTCCTCGTTTCATGCGGCAGGCTCCGTTTGAGACGTGTTTCTCAGCGGAGCCAAGTCCTCCCCTCGGAGCACTCTCTGAATGTCGGGGTCGCTAGCCAGCGCATCCATCGCGCGCGCCACCGCCGCCTCATCGACGGTCCCTTGACGCACGCGCCGCACCAGCCGCTCGATCAGCAGGAGCTTTTCCGTGAGCTCAAGCTGGTCGAATACCGCTTCCACACTGCGGAGATCGTCTTGTTTCATGGCATTCACTCCCGTGTCACCGTCTCGTCCAGATTCAGCAGCGCCTGTGCGCGCGTTCCTCACGCCCCCTCGACCGCCCCGTCGGTCACGGTCGCGCCCTACGTTCCTGAATCCAGGCGCGGAACGCCCGGACCATTGCCCGGTCGCCCTGCGTCAGTCCGAGGTTCACGAACGGGACAAGCTCGGCCACGGTAACCGAGGGGAAAACTTCGCTGCGATCCTGCACTTCGTAGTCCCCGCGCGCGTTCAAACGATGAACCCAAAATGTTTCGCCGTCGTAGCGCCACACCTCGGGGATCCGCAAGGCGGCGTAGATCGCAAGCCGATTGAGTGAGCTGCGGGTCACGTCGATCTCGATCGCCAGGTCCGGCGGTGGGTCGCGCGTCAGGTCAATGCGCTCCTGTCCCAGGACACGCGCCAGGTTCCGCACGTAGTAACACTGGTCCGACTCCAGGCCGCGGTCGAGATCCTGTCGTTGCTGCGTCATCGAGCCGAAGCCGCCGACGTCGAGGTCCATTTCTTCCGCGAGGACATCAACCAGCCGCGTCAAGATGCACTTCAGGCGTTCGTGGAGGGAAGAAAGCGTCATGAGTTCGAGCCTCCCCCCGTCATACGTCATGCGGAGATTGGGCCTATCCGACAGCGCGGCGCCGACGGCGACATACGCCTGCCAGCTTATGTTCTCCAACACGAGCCGCCGGCCCTGATCGGACGGTAGCACGGAGGTACTCGTCTGTTGCTTGAGCGGTTCGGCAAGAGCAGTCATATCGCATTGCTCCTCACTCCCGTGTCACCGTCTCGTCCAGATTCCGCAGCGCCCGACTCAGCGCCACCCACGTCGCCGCCTCGGCCGCATCTCCACTCGGCTTCGTCT
>JBBQVV010000638.1:0-2185 GCA_038211235.1 Chthonomonadales bacterium
GCCTTTCACGATGGTGAGGAGATCGGCCCGCGCATGCTGGCTCGCATCGCGAAACACACCGGCTTGCAACCGGGTGATTTGTGATTCTCCGCTTGCCACACGGTATAATCCTCTGAGCGTTCATCCGTTCAGACGCGAGAAGAGCATGTCACGCCGCATCTTCATCAGCGCCGTCAGCCGCGAACTGAAGAGCTATCGCCTCCTCGTCGAGGTGTCGCTGCAAAAACGCGGCTACACGCCCGTCTTTCAGGAAACGTTCGGCCTGACCGATCAGAAAATCATCGACATGCTTCAGGGCCACATCGCCGGCTGCGAAGCGGTCATCTGCCTCATCGGCGACCGCCACGGCGCCGAGCCGTCGCGGCCGCTCGACGGCTCTCCGCGGCGATCGTTCACCCAGTTGGAATACGTCTTCGCTCGCGCCATGACGAAGCCTGTCTACCTCTTCCTCAGCACCGACAAGACGCCGCCGGATAACGACAACGACGAATCCGACGATCTGCGCCGGTTGCAGTTCGATTATCGTGCCGAGGCAACGCGCGATCACAACTGGCGTCCCTTCGCCGACGCGAAGGACCTGCGCGCCGAGATTGCCGAACTCCCGGACGACCGGCTCGGCCGCCTGCACTTGCCGGAGGAGTTGCTCGATCTCGGTCGAATTGTCGGACATGCCCTCACCCTACGAAGAGGGCTCCTCCGGCGCCATGCTGTCCCTGCCACAAGGACATCTCCTGCTGGATTGCCGATCGGACACTGGAGGCGACTTCCATGTTCCCTCCAGGATATCCCGGGATGACCATCTCCAGCCGGGCCTTCAGGCGTTTGAGCTTCTCCTCGGCCTCGCGGACCTGGCGCTCCAGTCTGAGGACGTGCCCCCAGGTGGAGAGGACGGAGGTGGGGCGGGGCATGTTGTCGGGAACAGGGTATCCTGGAGACGGGTCGATGGCTACGGGCCGCGCAACCCGGCGATGCTCGTCGGAATTGCGATCTAGTCGCGCTCAACTGAGCTTGCATTGGCCCCATTGAGTGGAGAATCTATAAAATACACATGGGCCGAAACTCCCTCTACAACTGCGGGGGCGGATGGCCTGGTCGAGTCGAGGAAACACACTGCCAATCTCAACCCCTTAGTCCGGAAGCACTTCCGCCTTAGACCGGGGTGCGAGATGGGGCTAAAGGGGGTCCGTTGGGGAAGCCATACGCGAACGAACTGGAAGCGCTCAATGACACCTACTCGTGGGCCCTCACCGCGCCAGTCCATGACCTGGCCGGCTGGTTTCGGTCGGCCTCTGGGTTCCCACTGATCGCGGTCGGGTCCGGCGGGTCGTTCAGCTCCGCAGTCTATGCGAGTTTCGTCCACGGGCTTTTCACGGGGCGAGTGGCGAAAGCCGTGACGCCCCTTGAAGCTACCGTCTCCCCCCTTCACTTCGCGGATCTCGCCTTGCTGTTGTTGTCGGCCGGGGGTGGGAACCCGGACATCATCGCCTGTGTCGAGAGAGCCCGGAGGAACCCGCCTTCCCGGTTCGCGGTATTCTGCACCCGGAAGGGCAGCCCGCTTGCCGAGGCCGTGTCGGGTTCCGAGAGGCTCAGCCTTCACGAGTATGAACTCCCTACAGGCAAGGACGGTTTCCTGGCGACCAATTCCTTGCTGGCAACGGCCGTCCTCTTGACCCGCGCTTACGCCGAGGCGTGGACGGCGACGGCGGGCCTACCCGCCACCCTGGCCGAACTGGTGCATCCGGGTTCAGACCAGGCGACATTCCGAGGCGAGTTGTGCGTTCGCTGCCAGCCCCTGTGGGAACGGGAAACGGTTGTCGTTTTGCACGGATCTGCCACTCACGCCGCGGCGGTCGATGTGGAATCGAAATTCACGGAAGCGGCCATAGGGCACGTCCAGACGGCTGATTACCGGAATTTCGCACACGGGCGACATTACTGGCTCGCCCGCTACCCGGAGTCTACCGCAGTCCTCGCCCTCGTGACCCCCGAGGATCGGACCCTCGCCGCCCGAACCCTGCGCCTTCTGCCCAACGGCATCCCCGTCGCGAGCCTGGACCTGGCTCACGACTCCATCCGCGGCGCTCTTGCGGGCCTCGTCATTGCCATGAGGGTGGCGGGACTTGCCGCGACAGCGAGGGGCGGAGACCCAGGCCGTCCGACGGTCCCCACCTTCGGCCGGCGGCTC
>JBBQVV010000639.1:0-2183 GCA_038211235.1 Chthonomonadales bacterium
CATGTTCTTCGCGTTCAGATCTACACCCTGTTCATGGAGTTCGCGCACCCTTTGGGTGATTGTGTTCTCGTCCCACTCTCGGTAACGGCGGATCTGAGCATAATTGAGCCCGGACGATGCCACGGCATTGCGCCACGATCCGAAATGCTTCCGCTTCGTCGCCGCGGCCGCCAGCTGGGGATCGACCTTTGTGCTGACGTGTCGCCAGCTCAGGTCCTCGCCCATTTCGTGGAGCTCCTGGATGCGCTCGACGATCCGGTTTCGGCTCCAGGTCTTGTAGCGCCGAATGTCGTCGTAGTTAAGACCTGCAAATTCGATTGCGGCGCGCCATGAACCAAAATACCGGGTCGCTGCTCGCAGGAGCGCGACCTGTTCTTGGGCGACAGTAGCGTAGTTCAGGTTCTCGCCGGATTGAAACATACGCTGAATCTCGTTGCCAATGTTTTCCTTGTTCCACTTTCGCAACTCTGTATCGTTCCTTCCCGTCTAGTCTCATATACACTATTCTAGGTCAAAACAATACCATAAGTCAAGCGGTTCGCGCAATCCTTCACAAACTACGCGAGCTGCCCGATGCACCCTTATAGCTAAGTACGCCTGGGGGATACGTGGTACAATATAGCACTGAAATGGCCGGATTTCCTGCGGTGTATTCCATTGATTCCGGCAGGACGGATGGCGTGCGCGACAGTCCTTGAGAGGCAGTATTCCGTGTTGGTGCGCTCAATTATCGTGCTTGCGCGTGAGCACATGGGAGACCTGATCTGCACGTCTCCGGCCCTCCGTAGTCTGCGAAGCCTTTATCCCTCCGCACACATAGTCGTCGAAGTTGGCGAACGAGCTGCCGGCGTGCTCGAGAACAACCCGAACGTCGATGAGATTATCATTCGACCACAGCGACAGGGTCTGCTGGGCAAGCTGGCCTTCATCTCACTCCTTAGGCGCAGGCAGTTCGATCTCGGCATTGTGCTCGACGACTCGGTCGACATGTTTCTGTATCTCTGGGCGGGCGGCGTGGATCGGCGCATCGGTGTGGTACGTAAGCTACGATTTGCTAGCCTGCTCACGGATAGGGTAGGTCGAGACGCCCACGCTCATGAGACGATCGACAACTTCCGAAACGTGGTGGCACGTCTTGGCGCCGATATCGCGGATGCCGCGACGGAAGTGTTTCCCTTGAACGCGGACGCCGAATATGTGTCCCGTCTGCTTGAGAGCCAGGGCATGCGAGGCGGCGAAATGCTGGTCGCGCTCAACCCGGGTGCCTCGCTGCCGTCCAACCGCTGGCCGGCAGCTCGATTCGCCGAGTTAGGCGACCTTGTTGGCGAACGGCCGGGCGTCAGAGTTTTGGTTATCGGCGGACCGGAGGATCGGTGTCTCGCAGATTCGATCGTGGCGGCAATGCGTTGCCAGCCCATCGGACTTACGGGTTGCGTAACGGTCTTGCAGCTTGCGGAGTTGCTCCGGCGATGTGCCGTGGTGGTGACCGGCGACACGGGACCGATGCATTTGGCGGTCGCGATGAAAACCCGTGTTGTCGCGCTGTTTGGGCCGGCCGACCCTCGCGAATCCGGGCCGGGCTACGCCGCGGGACACTGCACTATTCGTAAGGTTACAGGCTGCCCCGACTGTACGAAGCAGCTCTGTCGGCATGATAATCGCTGCCTCTGGGATATCTCCGCCGGCGAAGTTGCCGCTCGTGTGTGCGCGGTGTTGGATGAGTTTGAGTGCACATGAGGTTCTTACGTGGTCAACCGTCAGCGCCGAGCCCGATAAGGCTGCGCGGAGGTGTGGTTGACGCCGCTGTGTAGAGGGCAAGAGGAGTATCAGGCAGTGACCGGGATCGTTTTCAAACTGTTCGGACTGGCCGTGCTTGCCCTGACGGTGGTCTATCTGGCAGCTAGCGCCTTTCGGCGAAGTCGCATCTTGGATGCGAGAATCCGCGCGTTTCGCGCCGAGCAGGACGAGCTGACTCGCCGGGGCAGGTCGCAGGACCCGTATGCTGGACTTGCAGAGATCTATTCTGAACGCGAGTCCAGAAAGAAGCCACGGCGGTGATTCGTTTCGGAATGTAGCGAGCGCCGGTGACGTCGAAACGTCGGAAGCTGCGGCCTCACCAGGATCCGATAGAGCATTCCCGTAACCCCGCAATGGTAGCCGACCTTGACGCGCGGGACCATATA
>JBBQVV010000640.1:0-2176 GCA_038211235.1 Chthonomonadales bacterium
TCACCCGCCAGCGAGGCGGCGATCATCAACGATGCCGCCACGCCGACCCCGGTTCGACCCGTCGGGAAGCGCCGGCCCGGGACCTCCGTCAGTGCCGGTCGCACATCGGCATCGATCAACAGCCCCGTTGCGTGGACACGCAGATGCCCCCGCCGATCGAACCAGCCGATGCCCGCCATGTTCAGCACATCACGAGCCGGCCCCGGGATCTTGTCGGCAATGACCACCGGCACGCCCGGTCCATCGTCGCCCACGGTCCGAGCCACATCATGCGCGCGACCAGCCGACAAGACCGATCGCGCCGCCGGTCGCACCAACACCGGCTCCCCGTCGCCGACCGCCACTTCCAGTCCCGCCGCGGACTCCGACACCACCGCTCCCAAATCGCGCAGCGCGCTTGTAAGGTCCCGCACGTCCGATTGCGTGGGCGATCGCTGAGTTCGAGTCACCTCCCCAGCTTACCCATTCAGCCTTCAGTTGCAACTGAAGACTGAAGGATCAGCGAACTCATAGCCCGTGCGGGCGTTGACACCGATCGGCCACGCTCGCCGCGGTCGAGAGCCTGCGCACTGACGGCAATTTCGTCACGCCCCGCGGTGCACGCCCGATGCGTTTCCGCGGGTGTCCCACTTCGATAAGCCGGGCCGATCGGCCCTTTCGGGATACCCGTGACGAGGTTCGCAAGCGGTGTTAGGGGACATCGGAGACCGCTTGGCGGCACGACGGTGGAGCGTGAAGACTTACCCCCGATGGCTGTGCCGGGAAGAATTGTCGATCTTCACATTGAGGCGCTTGTTCCCGACGACTTCCGCGTCTCGTTCACTGTCGAGTCGGGCGAGGAGTTCAACATCTGCGGCCGTGAGTTGTACGCCCCGCTGGAGCCTCTCCGCGATGCCTTCGATATTTGGGCGCTCCTCGTCATGCAGAACACACCGATCGACTTGCTTGAGGGTGCGCTGAAACGGATCGATCCAGACTGGGAAATGGTCGTCGCCGCACGCCGACCGCACGACGATACCGACCGCTTGAAAGTGGAGGATCTTGAAGGGCGACGGAGGCTGCGAGAAGAATTCCAACGTCAGCGCGGTTCTCGTTGAACCGAGTTTGTGGCACCTCTCGAACGCCTGCCACGCCGTCCTTCCGGCATCCGCCGTGTCCGAACGCTGACGGTCACTGACCGGTTCCCGGCTTACCGTCGGTGGCGCGTCAGTGCCCCGGCTCGGGACGGCGCACTGACGGGGTCCTATCGTTCTGGAAATGCTGTCAGTTGCGCCTCGAGGTTCGTGGCGGCCGCTCGGAGGTCCTCGGCACAGACGTCGAAGACTTCAAAGAAGGTCCAGCCGACAACGGCTCTTTCGTCGGGACGCCACGGTGGAGCGCCTCCCGATGAGAAGTGGACACGGATGCTTGTCACCTCGTGGTTCCGGCCGGCCACTCCGAAACCCATGAAGGGCTCGAGGAACCCGAGCTGAGAAGCCGCCTGCCCGTCGCTCCTGGTGGCGACCACTGGGACATCGCCTTCGGCTGCTGCTCTCAGCCACTGCGCCAATTCCTCGACCTCGAACGTGAGCAGGCATGGGTCGACGAAGGTCCATGAGCCGCTGGCACCATGGATCTCGACGCGAACGATCAGCCAGTTGCTGTCGAAACGCGTTCCCAGCAGGTTCGGGAACTGGTAGCCCTCCAGCGACAGGTGCAACGAGGTTTTGCCGTTCCCAGACAACCGCATGGCCCGAATTCTCACAGAAGTCAGAGCACCCCGATTCGAATTGCGGGGCGCTGCGGAACGACGGCCAGACCTGTTCCTGATCCGCGATCGGCGAACGTCACCGAACGCCGGATCCGCGAGCGAGTTCGCGAGCATGACCCTCGGTCTCGCTCAGTCCTGTTCGGCGGAGAGGCCCCACGTCTCTGTGTCGTCGGGGAACCAGCGAAGATCTGCGCCGTCGAGGACCGCCCGAAGATTCGCATGCTCTCGGAACATCTTCTCTGCGGCAGCGATGACGTACCCGAGGTCGACGTCCTCCTGCGGCCACTTCCCCGTTTCGCGGATGTAGTCGGCTGAGACGGTGGTGAGCAAGCGAGCGAGAAGTTGCTTTGCGGCGACGTCGTCGCAACGGCGGATCACGTCCCAGGCCCTTTCGCCTCCCAAGATCCGCCCGTGTCGTTCGGTGCG
>JBBQVV010000641.1:0-2173 GCA_038211235.1 Chthonomonadales bacterium
CGTCAACTGGTGATCAACTCCTGCCCACCGCTTGTTGATCAAGCAACTGTCGCCAGTTGCGCTGGCCGGTTTCATGACGAGAGCGCCCCATACAGGGAAGTCCATGGCACAGGAACTCCAGCGTTCACTTTCTCGAGAGGACAGCAGGAAACGTTCCGTCTGGAACGTGTGAAAAAATTGATAATGCCGGACGCGATCTCGTTTTTGTTATCGGCCCACTGACGGTTAGCCGAACACGAATTCGCCGGGGTACGGGTGACGCAACGTGTGGACGTACCGCGAATAGAAGGCAGATCGATCATCCACCGTCAGGCTGAAGCCAAAATTCTGGCTGTTCATCCCTTCGCCTAAGCTATGCGACTGCAGTCGCGGCTTCGGACGCAGTTAGCTTGCGCCGGATACGGAACCACCTCGTGAGGTTGTAGCTGAGGCACGCCCAGGTTGCCTCCATCGCCACTTTGAGCCGCCCCCGGCAGCGAAACTGCCGCAGCCCGCATCGCTCTTTGATCCAGGCATGCGGAAATTCGGCGATCTGCGACCGTTTGCGGTAAATCTGCTGAGCTTGTTCGGTCGCCATCTTGGCTTTGAACGCGGTCGTCTCGGCGGGTTCCTCCATGCGAGTGATGGACCGGACCCATTCGGATCGCGGTTTCTGCGGGGCGCACTCGCTTCGGTGTGCGCAGGTCCGGCAAGCCTCCTTCGGCGCGCGGTATACGTGCGTGCGTACACCGTGCTCGCGATTCAGAATGGCATGGTGACCCAGCGTTTGTCCGACGGGGCAAGTGAAGCAATCCAGCTTGGCATGGTAGGAGAAAGCACTGGCCTGAAATGCCGCGCTACGGCCTTGGGCGTCGCGCTCTCCCGGTTTCCAACTCGCCTGCCAGGAGCCATAGAAATCCACTCCGCAGGTTGCGGCCGCCTGTACCGACGCGTGGTTGGTATAGTCGCCATCGGCCAGAATCTGCTGCGGCCGACATCCCAACGTCTCCAGGCAGCGGCTCAGGGCTGGCCCCATTTGGCGGTAATCGATCGCATCGGTCGTTGCTTCCACATTCACGATCAGTCCGTGCGTGGTGTCCGTAACCAGTTGCACGTTGTAACTCGGCACCGTGCCCCCCTCACCGTTTCTCATCACATGCGCTTCCGGGTCAGTGCTGGAGGCGCGAGCCACAAAACTCTCGCGATCGTGCTTCTTGTCTTGCTGCAGACGCTCGACCTCTCGCAGTGCTGCTTCCAAGCGGCTCGCCCGCTGCCGCGCTGCACGGCGCCGGGCGGAGGCTTGGCGCTTGGTCCTCTTCTCCTCGTCAGCGGCCTGCTCATCCATGACCCGAACTTGTTCGCGTGCCAGAGCCAGATGAGCTTCAATCTTTTCCTTGCGGCGGAAGGTATTGCCACCGGCATTGGCCTTGATCTTGGTGCCGTCCAGCGTTACGCGCTCCATGCTGATCAGCCCCTCGGAACTCAACATTCCGAGTACTTGCACGAACAAATCATCCAGTGCTGCCTTGTAATCCGAGCGGAAGCCAGATAGCGTCCGGTGACTAATCGGTTCCAACCCGCAAAGCCACTCAAAGGCCGGTTCGTATTCGCACTGGCGTGCGATCTCGCGCGCCGAACTAATGCCACGGCTGTAGGCGTACAGCCACAAACTGATCAACAGTTGGGGGTCGGTATGCTCCCTGCCGGCGCGCCCTTGGACAGATGCAATCTGCTCGTAGTAGAGGCTCAGATCCAGTCGCCCCACCAGTTCCCAGATCGACCGCGCACTATGGTCCTGGTCGATCAGTAACTCGACGTCAACCGTACGCAGCGTTATCTGGCGGCGGTCAATAGCAGCTAATCGAGGGAGAGGAATCGAGGTGCCCGTCACTCCTTCAGTGTACGGGCGCTAACACATTTCTTAGCGGAAATGTTTGCCAATTTCTTCACACGTTCCAGACGGTGGATTTCTTTCTCAGTCGGAACCGGGACGTGAACGCGGCCAAATCGTTTCTCCGCAGCGCGATGAAGAAGACTCGCGTGCCCTCGAAGATCACGTTGGTCGTCTATGATGCCTCCCATCGTGCGGTGCGGGAGATGAAGAAAGACGGCGAACTTCCGTGTCGCGTCCAGGTTCGATCCAGCCAGTACTTGTACAATCTGGTGGAGCAGGACCATCGGAGAGTGAAGCAAC
>JBBQVV010000642.1:0-2156 GCA_038211235.1 Chthonomonadales bacterium
CTTCCAGACGGGCGCGTGCTGATCGCGGGAGGCATGCCCGGCGCAAGCGGGCCGGGGCCGGTGGAGATATTCGATCCGATGCGTCCCGACGATGGCTGGATCGTCGGCGCCGTCATGCCGCACTACCGGCTGTACCACTCATCCGCCATTCTGCTGCCGGACGGCAGCGTCCTGATGGGCGGCGACCCGCCCGACGTCCGTACAGACCCGCCTACGATAACGCCGCATGACCGCTACTACCCGTCGTACTTCGAGCAGCCCCGACCCGCGATCACGACAGCGGATGCGTCCGTGGCGTTCGGAGCGCAGTTCTCAATCCAAACGGCGAACGCGGCCGCCATTGCGGAAGTGGCTCTCCTCCATCCCGGCGCGACCACGCATGGTTTCAACATGGCGCAGCGACTCGTTTACTGCGCTATCGTCAGCCAGAGCGGGGACTCGCTTCAAGTACAGGCTCCGCCGGACGGCACGGTCACACCGCCCGGCTACCACCTTCTGTTTATCGTGGATCGCAATCGGATCCCTTCCGTTAGCAGATGGCTGCGACTACACGGCTAAGAGTGGTATGGGGCGTGTTCTGATTCCGGAACAGAATAGGCCTGAGTTTCGATGGCAAGTCGAAATCTAGCACCACTAATCGCGGCGGCCGCCGCGAAGGAGAAAACCATTGAGCGATATCTCGATAAAGCCCGTATCTGCGGAATTCAGTCATGCCGCCGCTCTCAAAGAAGCGCTCACGGACATCGGCCCGATCTCACCGCAAGAGTTTGCACGGCGCTATAAAGTACCCGCGGATCGGTACAGGCGAACACTCCGTTGGAATCCGACGACGGCCCGCTTCTGGAATGTGTTCAGTCGTGATCCCGAAGAGACGCTCCGCGAGCAGATACGCGAACATCTGGAGGCGCTCCTTCCTGCCCGGCCACGCATTGTGCCTTCGATTTCCGACGCATCGCTCGACGCGTTAATGCCACTCATCGCGAACTGGGTGCAGGCGCAGGCTGCAGCGAGGCGGCAGCACGAGGAGGTACGGGAACTCAATTGGAGACGCCACCAGCAGGTTAATGCACAGAATGATCAGGATATCCAACAGGAGGTTACCAGGCTCAACATCGAGTCGGAACGCCTTGCCAGAGAAGCCCATGACAACGGTGACCGAGTCAAGCAGTTCCTTGAACCCTATCCACTGCTGGCGCTGATCGGTGAGTGGTGCGACTGGGATACGGAACGCTATATGCCGGTGCGAGGTAAGCGATTCAAGTCGGGCAACGACCTGCTTGGATGGCTGATGAATGAGGGACAGCCCAGGCCGGTAACGCCTCCGCCCGATCCAGTCTATGCGCAAATTCACGAAACGTCGGCAAAAGACCTCCACATGCTAAACCGTCTGCTGACCGGGCACTACGGCCTCCACTCCGATTTTCGGCTCAATCGGGCGGAGACGGCCCTATTCCGGCGCAATGGCTTCGTTGTCAGCCAGCGCCTCGGCGCGCCAAGCTTCGGAGATCTCTATTACCACCTGTTTAACAACGACCTGCCTGTCTTCGTCACCTCCGATTCCCTCCTGCACGCCTGGCATCACTCCTTCGATAAGATCCTCATGGAGATCGAAGAGCACAGTCTGATGGTACTCCTCGACGATATTCTCGGCGCGATGCAGTCCTGCCTCTCGGAGGCTGAGCAGGTCTACGGCCAGGGTCTCCTCGCAGAGAGTGTTCACGACGCCGACTACTTTCTCGCCATCGCGCGCGGTCTGCTGATGGGCCATCAAGAAGCGTGCGATCTTCTCACGCGTAACGCAGGCGAGCGCACGTCCGGCTTGCAGGAGAGCAGTCCGTCTGCCACGAAGCTGCCGCGCCGGGAACGCCTCTCCGGCAGCCTGCGCGCCTGTGCCGGGCTGTACGGACAGCAGGAGCGCATCCTCAAGACGCTGCGTGCCTGCGCCGCCGAGCGCTTGGATGAAAACTTTCCGCTCTTTGGGAACATGCGGGCGATGGACTTCTCGCAGTTCAAACCGCGCGGACACTATGAAAAGAGCCAACGGCTGCAGCGCTACTTTCAGGCCATGATCTGGTCTGGGCGGACTGACCTGCGCGTGGCGGGCGGCGATGATCCCAGCGAGACAACGCAACGTCAGTTGGGTGGCGCTCTGGTGC
>JBBQVV010000643.1:0-2156 GCA_038211235.1 Chthonomonadales bacterium
GAAGCGCGTCGGCGCACGTCGTCGTATCGCGCCTTGCGCCGAGCACGGCTGTCTGCGGCGACCACACCGGCGGAGCGGGTCCGCACGAAGGCTTTGGTCCGACCGGTGACGGTGCTGTCGATGACCGTCGTGACCGGTAGACTTCGCAGTCGGGCATACGCACCCGCTGCCCAACGCTCGGTCATTTGCCGCGCATTGCAGAGCAAATGCCAACGATCGGCAGCTTGGGTTGCTGACGGCGCACCGGCGGTGATCGCGCGCCGATACTCGGCCGAGCGGTCCCGCGTGACGAAGCTGATCCCAGGCCGAGCTTGGAGCCAAGCGGCCAGCGTTTCGGCGTCGCGGTCGAGCAGCAGGTCGATAGGTCGCCGACGCTCCAGGTCGACGACGATCGTGCCGTAGCGCGTGCGCTTCTTCAACGCCCAGTCATCGACGCCGATGATGGTCGGCGCCGCAGCGGCGGCAACGGGCGCCGCCCGGATCAGCCGCAGCAAAGTATCGCCGCTCGTCGGCATCCCGAGCTGGTGGGCAAGGCGGCTCCCTGCCTCGCCGCCCAGCGCCACACCTACCTGCGTTTGTGCCTGGGCGAGCCGCCGTGTGCGCCTCGACCGAGGCGCGATCAGCATCGGGAGGCGCTCGGCGCACGTCCGTCGTCGGCATGTCTCGTTTCTGCAGACATAACGGCGGAGCCGAAGGTCCAGGCGCACCCGTCGCCCACAAGATGGCAGGTCAGCAGGCCGGCGCCGGTAGTAGCCATGGATCACCTCCGACAGGTTGCTGCAATCCGGACACCGTGCGCCGTCGCGACGGCGCCGCGCTGACAACACGACCAGCGAGCAGCTCTCACGTCGAAGACCCTCGACATGGCATCCAGGAACCATAAGCGATTGCAACATCGGCCCTCCATCACGTCATCACGCGACAGAAGATCGAACCTCGACACCGTAACAACCACACAAAACGCGGAAGAGCCACTTCTAGGGGGGCAGGTCAGTCCCACACCTGCGCTGGTTTATACAATGCAAGTGGAAGCTTCGCCCAATCCAGCTTTCGGCGCTGTCTTCCAAATAAAGACTCAACTATGCCGTTTCGACACAAGAAGTTAAATCCAGCAATTTAGTCGGCATCTGCTGTGCAGATGCGGCTCGGAGAAGCGTGGCTATTTCAATCTCATCGACTGGTTTAGAGAAGAAGTAGCCCTGACTGAAGTCGCAGCCCAGGGCTTTGAGTTGCGCGACCTCGATTTCCATTTCGGCCCCCTCAGCGACGACAAGCATATTGAGGTTGCGCTCCAGTTTAACAATGGTGTTGACAATCTGCAGACTTTCTGGACTGTCGCACATTGCCGAAATAAATGAACGGTCGATTTTAAGGATATCCAACGGAAAGCGTTGCAGGTAGCTGAGCGAGGAGTAGCCGGTCCCAAAATCATCCAGACTGAGCCGAACCCCAAGCGCCTTGAGTTGCAATAGGATCTTTATGGCCTGATCAGCATTACCCATGGTAACACTTTCAGTGACTTCCAACCGGACTGTTTCCGGGTCGATGCCGCTCTCTTTGAGAACTTGACAAACCTGGTCGACGAGATCTGGCTGAGCGAATTGCCGTGCTGAGAGGTTGACGCTGATGGTCAGCGGCTGCTCCTGGGGAAACTCCCGCTGCCACTGCTCGGTCGTGCGGCAAGCTTCCCGCAGCACCCACATGCCTAGGAATACAATCAGCCCGGTCTCTTCAGCGATATGGATGAAGTTGTCCGGATAGACAAGGCCGTGACCCGGCCGCTGCCAGCGTACTAAAGCCTCGAACCCCGTTACAGCTTGGTTCTCAAGGGAGACGATAGGCTGATAATGCAAAACAAATTCGTTGTTCCGCAAGGCCCGGCGCAGGTCATTCTCGATCTGCAAGCGCAGCATAGCCGAGAGATGCATTGTCTCGTCATAGAGTTCGCTGCGGGCTTTGCCCAGAAACTTGGCCCGATACATGGCTAAGTCGGCGTCACGCACGACCTCGTCCGCAGAGCTGTAATCAGTGGCGCTCGTGGCGATTCCGATGCTGGCCGTGATGTAGATTTCTTGGCCCTCAATATTGAAGGGCGGGCGCAGCGTGTCCTGCATCCGATCGGCTACCCGTATCGCGTCGATCGGATCGAGTATGTC
>JBBQVV010000644.1:0-2145 GCA_038211235.1 Chthonomonadales bacterium
CGGGCGCGCATCGAAATCGGCGCGTTTGCCGCGGACGGTAACGGTCCCGGCACGGATCGTGTCGACGTTTTGGGGCAATAACGCAGGCGCGACACCACCGAGCACCAACTGAGCGCTCGGTGGAGCGAGATAATGTCTGAGCCGCGATAAAGAACATCCAAGGTGCGCTCGGCGCAATCGATGCCAGGCATGCGATGCCGTCAGCCGGCAAGAATGCCTTCGACCATCTCCTGTACATTGAGCGCTTCCGTCAGCGTTGCGAGATGATGCGGCTCGCCACGTGCCAGGTTAGCCACACCCTGCAGTTGCCGCTTCAGGGCCAGCGGTCGCGCTTGCTCGTTAGGCAGGGCATCGGGCGCGCGCTGCCACGAGCCATCCGGCAGGCGCCGTTCTGCGATCGACCAATCGCAGAGCCGGACGGCACCTCCATCACCTTCGAGCATCCAGATATTGTGATCGTCTTTGGCCGTTTCACCGACGGCGCCCGCGAGTTTCACGGGCAATTCACCAGCCTGAAGTGTCGCTGCGACGCGACGCTCTGATTTACCCGTCTCCGGAAAAGACGCCGTTCCGACCAAATCATGCAGGGGTCCACCGAGGCGTCGCGCGAGGAACAGAAAATGCGAGACGACCTCGCGCGTGAAGCCGCCTTGCATTGGCTTGTCCAGCCAGCCTGCCGCATCCCTCTGCCAGGAACGTGGCCACGCGGCGAAGCCCACCTCGATTTCGATACGCCGCGGCGTGCCGATCTCACCTTTTTCTATCCAATCCTTGATCGTGGCGACGGCGAAGGAGGAGGCGAACGGAAAGTTCACGGCGCCTCTGTTTCCCGCTTTTGCTACGAAGGCTCGGGCATCGGCCACATCGATGGCCAGTGGCTTCTCGCCGAAAAAGGTCTTGCCCGCCGCCAGCGCCGCGCGGGCATGATCGAGATGCGAGGCCGGCGGTGAAGCGATGTAGACGCAGTCACTTGCCGCGATGACCGCCGCGGCATCGGGCATTCTCCGCACTGCAGGAAAGGCCTTTCCGATGCGCTGCATCGCTGCCGGCGCCGGATCCCAGATGCCGCAGACCTGCATCAAATCGGGTTCCTGCTGGAGGATCGCGGTCAGCAGTCGCTCGCCCATGATACCGGCGCCGATGACACCGATCGCCATGCTACCCTTTTTCATGCACATCCTGTCGGTTCACGTTGGAGCCCGCAAAAGCCCGATATCTCTAGCCGTTTGCTCTTTCGATGTTAAGGAGAGGTCGTCGCGCTGCCTTGGCAGAGTCACTTCGACAACCTATCTGTGCACGGGACGACATTCCGTTTTGGCGTCGTGCCGTCACTTCACGCCTCAAGGAACTGCATGTCCTCGATCCTGTCGATCACGGCTCTCAACAAGCAATACAAGTCCGGCCTGAAAGCCCTCGATGACGTCAATCTGTCGATCAATCGAGGCGAAATTTTCGCGCTGCTGGGGCCCAACGGTGCGGGCAAGACGACGATCATCAGCATTGTCTGCGGCACTGTGACGATGACGTCGGGCTCGATCATGATTGATGGGGCAGACATTGCCCACGACTTTCGCGCGGCGCGGCAGAGGATCGGCCTGGTACCGCAAGAGGTCGCCGTCGATATCTTCGCGACCGTCTGGGACACGGTCAGGTTCAGTCGCAGCCTGTTCGGCAGACCGGCCGATCCCGCCTATATCGAACAGTTGCTGAAAGACCTGACGCTCTGGGAAAAAAGGACGAGCCGTATCGTCGAGCTCTCCGGAGGAATGAAGCGGCGCGTCATGATCGCCAAGGCACTGAGCCACGAGCCCGATCTGCTGTTCCTCGATGAGCCCACCGCCGGAGTCGACGTCAATCTGCGTCGAGACATGTGGGTGCTCGTGCGCAAGCTGCGCGACAAGGGAGTCACCATCATCCTGACCACGCACTACATCGAGGAAGCGGAGGAGATGGCGGACCGGGTCGGCGTGATCAACGGCGGCAAGATCCTGCTTGTCGAGGAGAAGGCCGCCCTTATGCGCAAATTCGGCAAGCGGCGACTGTCGCTTACCTTGCAGAAGCCGATGACGACGCTTCCCTCGGAGCTTGCGGACTGGTCTCTCGATCTGGAAGAGGGTGGCCGGCGTCTCGTCTATAGTTTCGACG
>JBBQVV010000645.1:0-2142 GCA_038211235.1 Chthonomonadales bacterium
GGTGTCGAGAGCAGCGAACCGAAGACGCCGCCGTTAGTGATAGTTAATGTGCCACCTTGAAGATCGCTTACGGCAATTTTGCCGTCGCGTACCTTGACCGCCAGGTCGGCGATCCCCTTTTCGACTGCCGCGAAGTTAAGCTTATCGGCGTTCCGCAACACTGGGACCATGAGGCCCCGCTCTGTGCTGACGGCGACGCCAAAATCATAGAAGTGCTGGTAGACGATATCGGTGCCTTCGATCCGGGCATTGACAGCGGGAAACGCTTTCAGCGCCTCGACGCACGCCTTCACGAAGAAGCTCATGAAGCCAAGGCCGACGCCATGCTTCTTTTGAAAGCCTTCTTTGTACTTGGCTCGAAGTGCCATCACCGACGACATATCGGCTTCGTTGAAGGTCGTCAGAATCGCCGCACTCGACTGCGCATCGAGCAGGCGCTCCGCTATGCGCTGCCTAATCATCGACATCTTGTGGCGCGTCTCGCGCACCGCAGGCGTCCCTGGCTGAGCGATCGGCGGCGGCTCGGGTAGCCGCTTCGTCTCGACCGGCGGCAAAACAACTTTCGGCGCGGCTTCTAGGGATGCCAGGACATCACTTTTCGTAACGACGCCACCCTTGCCTGTCGCTGGGATCTTCGACGCGTCGAGTCCTTTGGTTCCGACCATGACGGCGGCGGCGGGCGAGACGCGGGTCTCATTGGCCGAGGCGTGCGTCGGCGTCGAATTGCCTCCGACATTAGCAGCGGGTCCGGCTGTCGGTGTTGCCGAAGGCACGCCATTGGGATCGACAGAGCCGATTACGTCACCAATGGCAACCTTCGTACCTGGAGGCGACTTGATCGAAAGCACACCAGCCGACGGAGCATATTCATCCGCTGTCGCTTTGTCGGTCTCCAGCTCACATACCGGATCGCCCGTCTTCACGGCAGCGCCGCCGGCTACATACCACCGCAAAATGGTAGCGCTCGTGATCGATTCGCCCTTGGGTGTTACCTTGATTTCGACTGCCATGAATGCTCAGTGGGTAGAAATAGTTAATCGTCTTTTGGAACCGACTACAGAAAAGCGAGACCTGCCTTCACGAGCCGGGAGCGAAGCGACCGGAGCAAGTTCGACCGCCGCTTGCTCCGGTCGCTTACGCTCCCGGCTCATGAAGACCGTCCTAACAATCGCCCTCATTTCCCCGCCGGCGCCGTCACGCGCTCCTCGCGTGGCGCGGATGGCTCGACGCTGGGCCGCGGTCGCGGCGTGATATAACTGCTCGCCCGAACGGCATGAGGCGCCTCGCCACGAATGGCAGCTTCGACGAGCTCTTTCTGCTCGCGTTTATGAACAGCCTGCGATCCGGTCGCGGGGCTGGCGCTGGCGTCGCGGCCGACATAGGAGACGTTGAAGCCCAACGTTCGCAGGCGCGGCTCCATGAAGCTCCAACCGCCGTTGTTTTGCGATTCTTCCTGCACCCATACATATTCCGCCTTGCGATAGCGCCGCAGAATGCGCGTGAGCAACTCGTCATGAAGCGGGTAGAACTGCTCGACGCGCACGATTGCGATGTCTTGCGCGCCGAGCAACTCGCGCAACTCGGCCAGATCGTAATAGACCTTACCGCTGCATAACAGCACTCGCCGAACCTTAGCGGCATCGACGGTGACATCGTCCAAAATTTCGTGAAAGCGACCCGAGATCAACTCTTCGACGGGCGAGACGGCGTTTGCCTTGCGCAGCAGGCTCTTGGGCGTCATGACGATCAAAGGCTTGCGGAGGTTGCGTTTCATCTGGCGACGAAGCAGATGGAAATACTGGGCGGGCGTCGAGGGATAAGCGACCTGGATATTATCTTCCGCGCATTGTTGAAGGAAGCGTTCAAACCGGGCGCTCGTGTGTTCGGGGCCTTGGCCCTCGTGGCCATGCGGCAGCAGCATCACCAATCCGCTGTCGCGTTGCCACTTCGATTCGCTCGACGTGATGAACTGATCGATGACAACTTGGGCGCCGTTGACGAAATCGCCGAATTGCGCTTCCCAGAGAACGAGAGTATCCGGCGCGTCAAGCGAGTAACCGAACTCGAAGCCAAGCACGGCGGCTTCAGATAACAAGCTGTCGTAAACATGGTATGGGGATTGATCGGGCTGCATATGATTCA
>JBBQVV010000646.1:0-2141 GCA_038211235.1 Chthonomonadales bacterium
CCGCCGCCGCCGCCTCCTCCGTCACCGCTCGACTTTGCAGTCAATCCGCGAGCGCTTGTTTTTATCGTTGGTGCGCAGACGGTTGCGAAACGCCTTGGGCTGCCGTTTCAAGTGGTGCTGAGCTTCTGGCTTGAACTTGAAACGGCGGATGTGCCGAACCATCTGGCCGCGCCCGGCACGATCATGCCCTCGACCTACAGCTTAGTTTTCACCAACCCGACCATGTTTGCAGCTTGGTCCGCGGTGTTTCCGAAGACCACGGGCCATGGCGTCGAGCTCCCGGCGACCGATCCACCCACGCCCCTGACGGGGAGCGGCGATCCGCTCCGTGCGACCACGGCGGCGCTGGGCATTTCGGCCGACGACGTGACCGCGATTTTGCACGCGACCGGAGCGGCCGACGAGCTGAACCTGGTCACGCTCAATGTCTTGTTCGGCTACGCGCGACTCGCCTTGTCGCTTTCGCTTTCGGTGACCGACCTACTGTTGTGGATTCAGCTCACTGGCGGCGCGCCACTGGGCAGTACCCCCGACGACACGATTGAATTTTTGCGCCGGATGGACTTGCTTCGTTCCACCCGGCTCAGCGCGTATGACCTCGATTACATCTTGCGAAATGGTTCGTCGGCCAACACCGTCTTGGCTTTCACCAGCGCGCAGTCGGCAACGCTTCTATCGACCCTGCAGCTTGCCTTGGGCAAGCTCACGACCGATCAGATCGGCGACGGACAGACGCTGGGCACGTTGCTGGTGGCGGCGGTAGGCGCGGCCATAGGCGTTGCGCCCGACGTCATCACCACACTTTTGACGGCGACTCAGCTCTTGCCGGCGACGACGGCGATCGCAGCCGCCCTCGCGGCGGGAAGCACGACCGTCACCACGACGTTCAACAGTCTTGCCCGCGGGGCAGCGTTGTATACCGCGCTGCGCATCAGCGCCGAGGAGTTTGCGTTTCTCGTCGAAAATGCGCTGCGCTTCAAGTGGCTCGATCTCGGCGGTTTACCGGACGAGCAGGTGACTCCAGGCGTGTCGGCTCCCTATGCGGCCTTCGAGGCACTACTCGACGCCGTCACTCTGGAGCATCGCACCGTCGCGCGTACGCCGAAGCTGTTCGACGTGTTCAGGCAATGGCAAAAGAATGGCGTTCCCGCCAACCTGACGGATGCGTTCACCGGCACGCTGCCCGCGGGGGTCGCGGTAAGCACTGCACCACTGGATTCGTTGGCGGCGGCTCTTGGCTGCAACGTGGCTGACGCGGTGCCGATCGCCACTGCGCTGGGCGCAGGATCGCCCAGTCTCGCGCCCGTTGACAGGACCCTGTGCGACGTGACGGTCTTGAGTCGCATTGCCGCGGCGCTCGATGTCGTATCTCGACAAGGAATTCCCGGCGCGACGCTCGTGACACTGGGTGCACCGCCCGTCTCCAATGATTCCGCCCAGGCCAATGCGGCCATCGGCGCTTTTCAGGCGCGCTATCCGCAGACTGCATGGCTGAGCGCGGTACAACCCATCGAAGACGTATTGCGGGTTCAGCGACGGGATGCGCTCGTCGCCTACCTGCTCAATCCCGGCGTGGGCCTGAGCGCGCATCCGACGTTCCCTTTTTTGACGGTCGACGACCTCAATGACTATTTTTTGATCGACCCGGAGATGGGGGTCAACGCGCTTTCGACGCGGCTCCTACAAGCCTCCTTGGCGATCCAGCAGTTTGTTCAGCAGTCCACCCTCGATATCACCATCGAGTACGCGATTACTCCTGGGACGCTCTCCATTGCCGGTACAGCCAAGGCGCCCGACGTAGCCGGCAACCTCGCTGCGGACGTCCTGGCCGAGTGGCGCTGGCGTCACCAGTACCAGCTGTGGCGCGCCAATCGTGAAGTCTTCCTGTATCCGGAAAATTATCTCCTGCCGGAGTTGCGCAAGACGGCTTCTCCGATCTTTGCGGGTCTCGAGAGCAATTTGCGCCAGGCCAATTGTGATGACGATTTGGCGACCTCGTCACTGACCACTTATCTGCGCGGTCTCGTCGATATCGGGCATCTGACCATCGCAGCGCAGGTCAATCAGCACGTCAGTGGCGCCAACGTGCTGCACGTGTTCGCGCACACGCGCGGCAAGCCGATGAAGTGGTACTACCGGAC
>JBBQVV010000647.1:0-2141 GCA_038211235.1 Chthonomonadales bacterium
GGCAAGCGATAGGTGCGCCCAGCCTCCTTCTCGTCCGGGAGTTTCGAGAGTGCCTCGCAGAACTCGCCGGCCTCGTCCCAGGAGACTGACTCGACCGGGAAACGCTTCGTGTCCAGGTTCTTGACCCCGTCCTTGCCCCAGCCGGTTGCGCAGAAGTAACTCGGGTTCCTGCCCATCACACGCTGATACTCTTCCTGAGTCACCGGGTAAGCACCCAGGAAAAACGGCCGCGTGGTCTCGACTTCGTGCCGCGGATGCTCGTCGTCTTCGCCTTCGCCATCGGGCGAACCCATCAGGAAAACGCCACTGGGGATCAGCACGAGATTCATACCGATCGAGTTGACGAGCGTGGGAGCGGCAGGCCCCACCCCGGACGCCAGCAGCTCGCGCACTCGTTCGTCGCGCCGCTCGCCCGGCCAGTCGCGGCGGTAGTCGGGCTGATGGAGAAGGCGGACCAGTTCGGCACGCGGATCGCCCTGGTCTTCAAGCCAGTCGGCCAGCACCAGCCACGTCGTCCCCGCGCTTTGGGGATCCTCAACGATCGTTTGCAGAAAAGCGTCGAGTGTCGTCACGGCAGAGTATCCTCCGCATGGCAAGGAAAGGCACTTTTCCCGGTTAGCGGCGACGCGGAGTCCTCGGAGCGGAGCGCGTCCGGCGTCATCGCGCCACACCCTCCGCTCCGAAGACTCAGCGTCGCGGCTAACCAAGAGCGTGTGGCGCGATGGCCCGGTTCCAGCGGAGGTCCCGCTCGCCATTCGGTTGGTCCTTCTGAACTTCGGGTCCACTTCAATATTATGTTCCTGTGCAGAGCGCTGAACATCCCTGGATCCTGATACGGGAATGGCCAATCATGAATTCGTCGAAAATAGCAGCCGGAGTTGTGTCGATCGGCTCGTTGGTCCTGGCGCTTGCCGTCAGTGTGGCCAGCATACTCGGTGGGACAGCCGGTGCCGCCAATACGGAGGTCCCCGTGACCTTCTCCGGCGGCCACGGGACCGACTCGAAGGACGGGGGCAGGCCGGTCGTCCTGGTGGCGGCAGCGCTCGGAGTGAAGCCCGAGGTCTTCCGCGAGGCTTTCAGCGGCGTCACGCCGGCTCGCGGCGGCAAGCCGTCGCGCGAGGAGGCGCGGCGCAACAAGGCCGCCCTGATGAAAGTGCTGGGTCCCCACGGAGTCACCAACGATCGGCTCGATGAAGTATCCGACTACTACCGCTATCAACCGCAGCGAGGAGAACTGTGGAAGACGACCCCCGCGAAGGCGCACGCGGTCGTGGAGGACGGCAAGGTCAAGCGGATCGTCGTGACGGACCCGGGGTCGGGCTACAGCACGCCTCCCAGGGCGACGGTGCAGGGCATGGAGGACCTCCGGTTGAAGGTGACGATCCAGTTCAGCAAGGACTTGAAGAAGAACGGCGCGATTGGCTCGGTCGAGGTCGAATAACCGAATGCGTTCACGAACTCGGCTGGTCCTCGGCTTCCGGCGGGACCTTTTCGAGGACCTCGCGCCAGAACTCCGGCATCCCACGATAGGCACTCAGATACGTCGTCTCCAACGGCACATTGACGTAACGGGTCGCGGTGAGGAACAGCGACATATCAATCAGCGGCTGCGCCAGCCGGACAGGCTCGATAAAGGCTTCCGGCTCCGTGCCGTCCCACGCATATGAGACAAGTGTCAACGGGCCATCCAAGGGCGGCTCGTAGGGCGTGGTGTCGAAGTAGCTCCAGACAGCACCATGCAGTCCGTGCGGATCGTGCCGCCCAGGCGGAAAAAGGTCGAGCATGAGAACGTGAACGCCCGCCTCCAAACTGCGAACAACCTTCTCCGCCAGTTCGCGGACGTGTACCTTGCGGTCCTTATTCGACGGGGAGACGATTTCGATCAGTGCCACGACCTGATGTCCGGAGATGTGGCGCACGACCAGGTGCCGGCCTCGGGGCGTGTGGCGGCGCGGTTTGCGCTTCGGGTCCGGCCGGACGCTGAGGCGCGCATGAGCAGGCGCCTGGCTGACGGCTACTCCCCCGTTGAGTGGAGCAGTCGGGGACAGGTCGCCGGGAAGGGGACTCTGCAGAGTCAGGACGTCGGTTTGCATCCGTGTGGCGACCTGCTCGGCGAGGGCGTAGTAGCCCTTCGGCAACAG
>JBBQVV010000648.1:0-2111 GCA_038211235.1 Chthonomonadales bacterium
GAAGAAGCTCGGTGCGACGCCGTTCGTAGGCGGCCTCGTTGGGAGGTGGAATGATGCTTCGCCACTTGCGCAATGCCTCTTCGGAAATCTCCACCATGCGGGAGAGAAAGTTCCGTGACGGCTTGGTTCCGCTGCCGCACAACTCGTCCATTGCGGACTGCAGCACTTCATGCAGCATGGTCCCGAACTCGCGTCCTTCAAGCCATGAGTCAGGCTCGAAGATCAGGTCGTCGAGCGGTTCAACGTGCAGAACTCGAGCGAGGAAATATCGGTAAGGGCAGCCGGCCATCATCTCCAACTGCGACGCGGAGTAGATCCGCCCATTCCGCCGGGGGTCGACTTCGTCCGGAGGTGCTTCGATCCGGCCGTCCCATTTCGTCAGCCGGTCGCTGGCCCTCTCTTCTTCTGCCTCGGCGCCGGACGCCAACGTGGGATAGGCGGCCAATACTGCCTGGCGAATGCCGGCGTCCCCTTCGGCGAAGCGCCGCATCAACCACCACTCGGTGCCATTCAAGGGCCGCCGATCCACGAACGCATCTCGAGCAACGGCACGCTCCACCTGCAGGTAGGAGGCGTCAGGTTGCCCGGTGCGGCGACGATACAGATCGAGAAATGCAGGCGCAGGAAAGTGCTCGCGGCGATCCTTGAGATCCAGCTCGGAAAAAGAAATCGTGATGGCCCGCCTCTCGCTCCGCGCGAGCAGACGGTCGAACTGTTGCGTGGTCCTTCTGGGCGACTGGCCGAGGAGGGCCAGCTGGCGGGGATCGATGGTCTGATTGATGGCGGAACGTTCCGCGTCGAGGACGATGGGATCCTGCAGACCGCGGCCGGGATGCCTGCTGTCGTCCACTCCGACGATGAACATCCACCGCCGCGCGCTCCATCCTCCTGCGCGCACGGGCGCGAGGTGCAGATATCCGGGACGAGGATTGCTGGCGGAGACGTGCAGCCGGGTGACTGCCTCAGAAAGCCGCGCAGTCACTTCGGCGCGCGGAGCGGGACGACCAGGAAGTGCCGCCAGCTCATCAAGCATGCGCTGCAGTCCAGCCGCTGCCATGGCATCCACTTCGTTGCGGATTGCCGCGAAGCTGGCCACGAAGCGTTGGGCCGAACGGGCCGCAGCTGCCGGGTCGATGGCATCGCCTTCCGCCACCTCCTGCGTCAGGTCGAGCAGCTTTGCCACGATGCCTCGCGTTTCTTCCGCCTCATCGAGGGACCGCTGCATGCGCTCGCGGCGCGATTGATCTTCTTCACCTTCCAGTAACGCCCCGCGCTCTCCGATGAACAGCTCGAGCCGGGAAAGGTAGCGATCGCGACCCCAGCCGATCGCCGATTTACGCAGCACGCGAGCGAAGGCCCCCGATGCGATCTTGCCGCCCGCGGGGATCGACATCGCTCCCGTTCGGGCGATTCGCTGCAGATCGGTGGCGTTCCATCCAGTGCCCATCCACCGCAGGAACCCCAGTGCAGCCTGACCCGGGCGAGTGAAGTGCGAGGAGATCCCCTCGGCAAATGTGCAGGGAATGTCGTACTCCGCGGCCAGCTCAAAGGCCAGCGGAAGATACGACTCCTGCACCGTGTACACGATTTCCGCCTCGTCGAAGGGCACCGACTGATCGAGCATCGACCGGAAGGCACCGCGTAACTCATTCTCCTCGCCGGCGGCGCGGCGGAAGCTCACTCCGGCAGTGCCCGACGCGCTGCCTGCACCCCCTTCGTCCGCGATCTTCTCCGCGCCGGATGTGAGTGAGTAGCCCTCGATAATCTCCAGCCTTCCACCGCTGGCGAGCGATATCAATTTATGCTCGGCTTCCGTCAGCTCCAGTTCATCGACCGCCATCCAGATTGCGTCCGGATCCCACGGCCTTGGGCAGCCCTGCTCCAGCAAAGTGATGGCGCGTGCGAGGACGCCGAAACGGTCGACAAATCGTCCCCGCGCCAGCTCCGCTTCATATTCCTCCAGGATGCGCGCGATGTCAGACGCTTTGCGCGAGTCTTCGAAAGCAGAAAGAGGCAGGGTCCCCGGCTCGACGCCGGCGTGCCGGAGATCGTCGATCGACCTTTGCAGCGCGCGATGCAGGCCGGGACGATCCTTGAGCGCAGCAAAGTAT
>JBBQVV010000649.1:0-2107 GCA_038211235.1 Chthonomonadales bacterium
AACCCGCCCGTTCCTCCAGCGCCGCACCCACATCGAAACACTCACCGACGGCGTTCCACGCCGAAAGAGACCGTATGCCTCCGACATCGCACGCCTCGTCCAAGGCGAGATCAGCACCCCCGGTGAATAGGAAAGGCTAGCTGCAGCTTCGACGGTCGAGATACCGGTGATAGCGTCGTTGTCGGTCAGGTGAAGCACGAGGTCGCCGGGTTTCACCGCGCGCATATTGGCGTAGATGTCGCGACCATCGGTGGACCCCTGAGGTGACCAGAGTGAAGCGCCCAGCCTTTCAGGTCCGTCTTGTCGGTCCGGCCGGTCCTGAACAAGTGTTTTCTCGATCCATACAGCGGGCGGCTCAGAGGATTGGCCGACGTCCATCACAAGAGGCGACATCATGTGCTTTCCATCTTGTTTTGCATCTCCGTCTATAGAGCGGCAGTTTCGGGAGCGGCGGCGCGCCTCTTTCAAAGGCGTGTCGTTCACCTTGCGCGGCGATCTGGATACGAGAGCGCGTCGATGAGGATGAGAATCTAGATCGCGACGGCGGCAGGATGTTAAGTGCGGCTGTCGCTGGCAAGTGCTAAGTTTTGGGATGTCATCGTGGAGCGACACGGCTCCGCTGTTTTGATCGTTGCGGACCGTGCGCGCCGTGCAGAGCTATGCTGTTTGCGTTCGAGGGCGGCGCGTTGACGATAGCTGTCGCCGTTCATGGCCAGGATCGTGACGTGGTGCGTCTCGGCCGGCCGGCCGGCTAGTCTAGCCGCCTGCACGGACCTCCTGACCGATGGTGGCGATTTGGTAGCGATCCAGTTCTTCGGCTGTCATCAGAGTAACGATGGCGGCGGCATTCCATTCGGCGACCTTGTCGAGATCGACAGCCAGATCTCGGTCATGATCGCCTGTCAGGCCGCCCTTGTGCTTTCTTCCCCGGGGCAAAGGTGACGCCGAGCAGTCCTCCGAGGCGATTGGCAGGCAGTTCGGCGATGCGAAGTTCGTTTGTCATCGTGCGCTCCTCTTTGCCGGTGACGAGCGTCACAGTACGTTGAATGCGGCGGAGATAATCTCGCGTCCGTCCACCGATCGTGCGCCCAGTCTCACGGAACGTGCGTCGGGCATGCGTTCCAGTCTCAGCCCATTTGCGTCGGAAACAGCCCTCGACTGCGCGTCGCTGCACATTCGGTTGCGTCGCTACAATTAGGTCCGATTTGCGCCCGCCCATTCCTGGACCTGCTGGTCCTGGCGCAACCGCAGCCGTCGCCACTCCAAGCCAGTAAGGACGTCGTCCAGGTCGCGTCCCCCATGAATCGGCAGCGCGGCATCCGCCTCGCGCCAGAACCGGTCAGCGAGCGCAGGGTCGACTTCGCATGCTTGACGCCACCACGTCTGCACGTGTTCGCGTGCCGCGCCTAGTGCGGCTGCCGAGGGTAGGCGGTCGCGTTTCGCATGGCGATTTACGCTGGGCCGAGCCGGAAGCAGGTTCCAGAGATCCCCGCAGGGCCACGCAGTCCACGGCAGGCAATGATCGATATCCAAATTGTCGGAGCGGAGCAGCGCGCCGGTCCAGACGCATCGAAGGCTCTGGCCGTCTTCGATCAGCCGCCGCGCCACGTCGCGAGCCAAGCCGGTGTCGCGCACCGGGTCGAGCCAACGCAACGCTAATTCGGCTTCGCCCGGCGCGACGGGCCGACCCATGCGCAATCCGAACCCTTGGATTAGCCGCGCCCATTCGCCGACGAGGACAGGCTCGACCCACGCACCGAGCCGCTGCAGCGTCCGCCAGACCGGACCCGGCACGCGGAGAGTACCGAAGGCGCGCAGCGTGACAGCGTCCAACGTGATCTCGTTTCCGAACCTGGGTGGGCGCTCCGGCACCGCGGTGAAGACCTGCCTCTCCGAGTTCGGGAAGCGCGTGAAGTGAGCCGGCATCCGACTGATGCTTATACGCGCGTCGGCGAGAGCCTGGGCCACCACAGCGGCACGCTCGCCGATGAAGCGGCAGCCGATGCGCAGATCCTGGCCCGCCACATCATAAGCGAGCAACCGTCGGAACGCTGGGCCGGCAAAACCGAGCTTCTCCGCACCGCGGTTCCCCGGTAATTGCGGGAGA
>JBBQVV010000650.1:0-2093 GCA_038211235.1 Chthonomonadales bacterium
CTGGGGAGCTGAGGTGCTAGCCGAACAAATACTCCTGACCGACTTTGTCATTACCGATTGCGGGTCGCGCTCGGTCGCGCCCGACCTCAAGGAAGCTATCGACCTCTTCATGGGCGCGGTCCGCTCGCTGATCGTGAGCAACGGCATCATCGACAATTGTTCGGGCGGCGGCATTGAAATCAAGACCCGCCACACCGGCCTCTCGCCAGATATCTATCAAAACGTGCTGGTCTCGAACGTGCTCATCCGCAACCGCTGCCAGCAAAAGGGCATCGCACTCCTCTGGACAGCAGATCGCTTTCTCGCCGCGATGGTTGCTCCGAGCGACGCAGCCGGGCGCGTGCTGATCACTGCGGTGCGCGTCTGGTATGATTTCGAATGCGCGCCCGAGCCACTGTCGAGCGCAACAGCTGCGATCACCGTCACCGCCTGGAGCGGCGTGACCGTTCGTGGCGTCGAGATCGAGGGTGCAGCCGTCGCCTTCTACCTGACGGCTGGACGCACATCGGGAGATGAAACACTCCGTGACCTCACGCTCGACAGTTGCACCGTCCGTGAGACGCGCAACGGCGTTTATGCGACATCGGGCGCCATCGAGCGTCTCGCGATCACCAACTGCGATTTTGCAACCTATGAACGCTGCATTCTGATTGCTGGGTCGGCGCTGCACAAACTTTCAGCCCGCCATAGTCGGTTTACCCAGAGGGCGCGTCCAGGCAGTGCCCAAACCGCTCGCTTTGCGATCGATCTGCGCCGCACAACGCAAAGCTCGTTCCACGACTGCCTCATTGAAGGTGAGCACATGGCGATCTTCGCCCAGATCGACGGGTCGGCCGTGCCGTGCCCGTCCGCATCGAACGAGATCGTCCGGTGCCGGTTGTCGATTGCGCCGGACGCGGGTCAAGCGTTCGTCAGGCTCGACGATGGCACCGGCTGGCTCATCCTCCAGAATCTCCTGTCGGGCCCAACGTGTGCGCCCGAGGTCCTGGTCCTGGCCGAAAAATCGGCGTTTTATACCGCGAGCGACAATCACCGCCTGCCGCCCGCCAAGTCCTGAGCGCGCCGTGTAATCGGTGCAAGCCTGCCGCGTGACCTGTTGGCGTAAAGACTAAAGTTGTGTCGCACTGACAGCGGCGAAAAAATCGCGCATCAAGGCGTCAATTAAGAAACCGCCAGGAGGAACCGCACGTGTCGCAAGCCCAGATCATCGACGGCAAGGCCGTCGCAGCCAAAGTCCGCGCCGAAGTTGCAACTCACGTCCAGCAGTTGAAGCGCGACCACGGCTTTGTTCCAGGGCTCGCAGTCGTCCTCGTGGGCGAAGATCCAGCCAGCAAGGTTTACGTCAAGAACAAAGCCCTCCAGACCGTCGAAGTCGGCATGAAGTCCGTCGAGCACAAGCTGCCCGTCGAAACGAGTGAAGCGGCGCTCCTCGAACTTGTCAGCGCGCTCAACCGCGACGACAGCATCCACGGCATTCTCGTCCAGATGCCGCTCCCCAAGCACATCGACAGCCTGAAGGTCATCGAAGCCATCGACCCGATGAAGGACGTCGACGGATTTCACGCCGTCAACGTCGGCCGCCTGTCGATCGGCGAGCGATGCCTCGTCCCGTGCACGCCGACCGGCTCGTTGATCCTGGCCAAGACCGTCAAGCCAGACCTCAAAGGTCTAGACGCCGTTGTCATCGGCCGATCCAACATCGTTGGCAAACCGATGGCGCAGCTTCTCATCAAAGAGGACTGCACCGTGACCATCGCGCACTCTCGCACGCGCGACTTGGAAGCCGTTTGCCGCCGCGCCGATGTGCTGATCGCAGCCGTCGGCCGCCCCGAATTCGTCAAGGCAAGTTGGGTCAAGCCAGGTGCCATCGTGATCGACGTCGGCATCAACCGCATCACGGGCCCCGATGGTAAGGTCAAGCTCGTGGGTGATGTCGCATTCGCCGAGGTCGCAGCCGTTGCCGGTGCCATCACGAACGTCCCCGGCGGCGTCGGCCCCATGACCATCGCCTGCCTGCTCAAGAATACGCTCGAAGCCGCCCAGATGCAGCACGGCCTTGAGGTCAAATCCTTCGGCCAGGCCTGAACGCCCAA
>JBBQVV010000651.1:0-2081 GCA_038211235.1 Chthonomonadales bacterium
GACGCAGTTTGGAGGTTGCAGTCCAGCAAGGCTTACGCAGCATTTCGTTTCCTTCCATTTCCACGGGCGCGTTCGTTTATCCGTTGCGGCTGGCCGCACCCATTGCGCTCATGACGATTATCGAGTTCTTGGAGCGAGAGCAGCACTGTCTGGACGAGGTGCGGATGGTTCTCTACTCTCGCGAGGATGACAAAGCATACCCGATATTTGCCGACGCACTTCAGCGGTTGGTGAGACGGCTGGCCGAACCCGATGCTCCAGCAGACGGCCCCAGCAGATCCTCATAGACTGTGCCTGGCTGTTTGGGCCGCTGCTGAGCTTCTCGTTAGGCGATCAAAACCGAAGGGACAGCGATGGCATCGACCCTCGAAGTCTACCCTGTCTCACACGATGTCGCGCTCGAGCGTGTGATGAGGGTCATCGACTTAATCGGCGCCCGTCCCGACATCACCGACCAGGACGCGATCGCTTCCCTCGTGCGTGAAGGGATTGGCGACGTGGTCGCCGAGTTGTTGATACGGTTCGTTCCCTGTGGCTTGGCGTTCGCCCTGCTGAAGCTGATGGGCCTGAGCAAGTTTCCCAGCACGTTTCAGGTCCAAGACCGCCGCGGGCAATGGGTGGAGCTACCGCTAGCGACCGAACATTATTTCTCGGTGGCATTGAGCGTGGGCTATGCGGTGACGACCGAGGGATACACGGAACGGATCAGCAAGGAGACGTTCCAAGCCGTGAGCATGCGGAGCGCCGAGATGAACGCTGTCAACAACTACTTTCAATCCGGCGGCACCCGCGAAGGACTGGCTGGCAGCACGCTTGGGCCGCCCACCTTTATCGGTATCACGGCCGAACAGATCGCAGCCAGCAGGAGGAGCGCCTAACCGCTCTATGGCCTCGAAAATCAGTAGACGGATCTTCTCCGTCGAAGATTGTTTCACTTCTTCGGGTCATCAGAACCGGACTTTCGGAACTCCGCTTGAGACCTGCGCCGCCACTTTTCAGCTTATTGTTCGTGTCGAGCGCATAGTGAAGTGGAGGCGGGATGGGCGACTGTGCGGCGAGCTGGCCGGTCAACTTGTAGTCAAAGTGGGAGTCGAAAGGGGTCAGACCCCGCACCGCTTTCTTGAATTTGGCAAGCAGCATGGCGTGATTTCCGGGCGCTGGCTTGCTATGCTGGCGAGAAGTAGTTTGAACCCTTGGCGGAGGAGATCCATGTCCGCTACCTACACCGCAGTTGTCCAGCAGTCCGGCGAGTGGTGGATCGGCTGGGTCGAGGAAGTTCCCGGCGTCAATTCGCAGGGGCAGACACGCGAGGAGTTGCTCGATCACCTTCGCGATGCTCTGGAGGAGGCGCTGGAGCTGAACCGCGCCGAGGCTCGTGCAGCGGCCACCGGCCCTTACGAGGAAGTGAGCCTCGCCTCGTGAAGCGGCAAGACCTGATCCGCCACTTTCGGCAGCACGGATGCATCCTGATCCGGGAAGGGCGGCGGCATTCCTGGTGGGGCAACCCGGCGAACAAGCGCCGCTCCGCCGTGCCCCGCCACCCGGAGAGACCGACCCGCTCGCACGAAAGATCTGCCGGGACCTCGGCATCCCGGAGCCGTAAAACGGATGCCGAACCTCAAGGCCACATCTCGACCGGCTGCTCTTTCCCTCGATTCGGGCCACGACGAACCGACGAACCATGCTCGTCGAACAGTGCTGGCATGTCATTGCGTAAGGAGGTAAACTGACTACACGTTCATCAACCACGGCTGGCTGAACCCGGAAATGGCAACGCTCATCCTGCTTCAGGGCCAGAATCCCGGACGCCGTTTCGCTTGCGACGGCGCCTTGATCGGCATTGGCCGGCAGGCGGACTGCGGCGTCTGTCTCGACGATCCCGCCGTCAGCCGGCACCACGCCCGCCTCCATCGCGACGGCGACTCCTTCACCGTCGAGGACCTCGGCTCCAGCAACGGCACCTATCTCAACGGCTGCCGCATCGCCGGCAAGCAGCAACTCACCGAAGACGACACTCTGCAAATCGGCCCCTACGTCCTCGCTCTTCGCCTCGATGGCCCTGCGACCACGGAACACGATCC
>JBBQVV010000652.1:0-2064 GCA_038211235.1 Chthonomonadales bacterium
TCGCCGTCGTCGCCGAAGACCCGTCGCTTCCCCGCGGTGAGGACGGTGCTCTCGCCGCCCACGTCAACTTGGACGGTCCCCGAGGAGACGACAACTGCCAGGGTAAGTTTTCGCTTCGAGTCGATTTTGTCCTGGCCGCGCGAATGGAGCAGGACCGAGAATTCGGTCCCCAGAGCCGTCACCGTGCCGACGGGGGTCGTGACGCGGAACTTGCCGTCCCCATGCGTCACCCGGAACGAACCGCCGCCTCTCGTCAACTCGATCGTTTGCCGAGCATCGCCCGGCTTTCCTTGAATCACTGCCTCGCTCGACGGGTCCAACTCGGCACGCGAACCGTCGGCGAGGTGAATCACCGCGGCGGTATTGCCCGTGACTTCAAATTTCTCGCCGGCCGAAACGTGCGCGACCGCGCTGCCACGAATCGAGACCTGGCCGACCGTGACCTCGAGCCGGGGCACCGGTTTTCGACCGAACGAGGACCAGAGGAATGACCCGACGGCGAGGAGGACGGCCGCCGCCATCGCCCACCAGACGACGGCCTTGCGGAACTTCCGGACGGGCCGGTCCGCGGCCGGGATGGGCGCGAGGTGGCCGGAGAACACCTTCCGGAGCTGAACCTCCAGCAGGAACCACTCGACGAACCGGCGGCGCTGCGCGGGGTCGCTGCGCAGAAGCCCTTCCAACTCCGCCACCTCGTTCGGGGCGGCCTCGCCGTTCTGATAGCGGTCCAGCAGTATCTCGAAACGGTCCGTTTCCACGCTCACGTCGTCTCCTGCTTTCGCTGTCGGCTGTTGATGCAGTCGGCGAGTACCTTCCGTGTCCGCGACAGGGCCACCTTGACGGAGTTCTCTTGCCAGGCCAGGGCCGCCGCGAGATCCCGGATGGACTTCCGTTGATTGTAGAAACCCTCGATCAGCTCCCGACTCCGGCCCTGGAGTCGTTGGACGCATTCCAGGAGGTATTGCATCCGTAGCTGATGATCCTCGCGCACCGCCTCGTTCTCACCGAACGCCTGGCCGATCACGTCCGTCAGGGCGTCCGAAGTCTGCTCGATCGCATGGCGCCGGCCCCGTTTCCTGTAGTATTCCGCGACGCGCCGGCGGGCGATTTCGCGGCTCCAGGCCAGGTAGTTGACCACGGCCGTCTCCCGACGAGCCTCCTCCAGGATGACGATGGCGACGTCCTGAAAGATCTCCTCCGCGACGGCGTAATCTCGGGTCAGCGCGAAGATGAACCCCAGGATCGTGTCGCGGTTGTCGAGGAATTGTTTGACGAGCTGATCCTGAGCCATGCCAATGCCCCCTTGCTAAATGGGGTAGATCCTCCCGAAAGGTTAGCAAGGCTACGCGCGTCCGGGAAGGCGTTGGTAAGTCGCTGTTCCCGTCGGCTCCGAGGCTGTTTCAACCTGTGAGGAAAGCCCAGGGACGGCCGTCCCTGGGCTTTCGGAGTCGGCGCGTCACACCTTCGCCAGCTCTTCCATCAAAATCTGCTGGACCACGTCGGGCTTGTCGGTGCGCTTCTTTCGTGCCGGGGTACTAAGGATTGTTTCTTCGCCCTCGTAGCCCACGTCAACCCGAAGAGGCCGCCATGAATTTACCCGAGTCCGTTTTCGACCTTTCTCCGGCCGAAAAACTACAACTCGTCGAGGATCTCTGGGACGACCTGGCTGCGGTCCCCGAGGAAGTGCCGGTCCACGACTGGCAGAAGGAAGAACTGGCCCGTCGCAAGGCCAACCTGGAGAACAATCCCGCGTCGGGGCTGTCGTGGGAGGAGGTCCAACGCCGCGTTCGGAGTCGCCCAATCGGGTGAGCGACAATTTTTCAATTGGTGCTTGATCTGCGTTTCCGGCTGTGCTAACTTCGCCGGGAGCATCGTAACGGTTCATCGAGAGACACAACCGTTGCTCGTCGATCACTCTAATCTGATTACTCCCGGTCGGAGGGTAGCGTCTCATGGCGAAGAAGAAAGGGAAGCACATCGTCAACTTCACCAAGAAGAAGGTGAGTACGATTGTAGTCACCGACGATGACGGGAACCTGAAAAAGCCCACAAACATCACGATTG
>JBBQVV010000653.1:0-2056 GCA_038211235.1 Chthonomonadales bacterium
GAACTTGGCGTCGGCCTTCCAGCGCAGAGTCGCCGGTTCGGGCCGTTTGAGAATCTGCGCGAGGTCGGCAGCCCCGCGCCAGCGAATGTCGGCGTTGTCGTTGTCGAGCTGGGCCAGGAAATGTGTCGGCTCGCGATCACGCTGGACCATCAGCGTCGAGCCGATGTACAGGAGGACGACCACGAAGATGATCAAGCCGGGGATCACGAAGAGCTGGGCGATGAAGCGCCCCGACGGCGGCTGCACCGGCGGCAGGCCGACATTGGGTTCCGGAGCATTATTTGCAGCAGGGGAGTCCATCGGCACAGGTCCTGGTGAAGATCGACACACGCGGCCATTTCCCTCGTATTTTACGAGATCAACGCTGGCAAACCAGTCCCGTTTCCTTTATACTGCAAGTCCCGTCCTCGATTAGCGCCCGCACGGCACCCGGCGAACGCTAACGGAATAGCGGGCCCGCTGAGCTCTCCATGGCGATGACGCTGGAACAATATGCCGAGTATCTGACGACGCGCGATCTGGTTTGGCCGACCCCGCTGCCGCCGCATCCCCCCAAGGCGAAGCCGTGCCTGACGCGCCTGCCGGCGGTGCGCGCGGTCACCTGGAATCTCTACGGCACCTTGCTCAACATCTTCGGCGGCCAGCTTCTCTTCGAGCATCCCGACAAGTTTGTCATGGACATCGCCCTCGACAAGACCGTGCAAGAGTTCAAAATGTGGGGCTCGATGACGCGCAAGCCCGGCCAACCCGCCGACTACATGGGCGAGATCTACCGCCGCGTACTGACCGACCTGCGCCTGGCGCCGTCGCGCGGCGAGAAGCATCCGGAAATCGCCTCGGAACGGATCTGGGAGGCGATCATCAAAAAACTGATGCAGAAGGGTTACAAGTACGACGAGAACTTTTTCGGCTCGCTGAGCGAGTACAGCCGCAAGATTGCGTACTTCTTCCACGCCAGCCTGCAAGGGACGGCGTGCTATGACGGAGCCAGTCAGGCGCTGGAGTCCGTGCATCACGCGGGTTTGAAACAGGGGCTAATCGCCGACGCGCAAGGCTTTTCGTTCGTACAATTACAGCGTGGCCTGACTCAGCAACACGGCAGCATCGGCGCGGCTTTGCTCATAGTCCCCTCGCTGCGGGCGCTGTCGTGCGAGGTCGGTGGACGAATCCCGTCGGAGCGCCTGTTCAAGCATTGCTTGAATCACTTGGCGACCATGGGCATCACGCCGGCGCAAGTGCTGCACGTGGGCTCGCGGTTGCCGCTCGATCTCGCCCCTGCGAAGAAGCTGGGGATGCGGACCGCCCTGTTTGCCGGCGACAAGGAATCGCTGCAGGCGACCAAGGAGCAGATCAAGGATCCTGCGACGCGCCCAGACGCGTTGTTGACGGAGTTGGCCCAGATCGCGGAAATTGTGGGGACGTCGTGATCGTGTTATGGCTCCGGTATTCGTTTAGCGCCCGCATGGCGCCGCGCGGGCGCTAAACGAGTATCGGCGAAACCAAACCTGGATTCGCGTTATGCCGCCGGAATTGCATTTTGATGTTGCCCAGGTCGACTTTTCCCATGTCGTGGGAGATGCCGAGGCAATACGCAAAGTGAATCCGCAACGCTTTGAAATGGAACAGCTCGACGCCGTCGTTTACCTTGACGCCGTCACCAAGATCGTCGTCGGCTACAAAGATGTGCGCTTCGACGAGTTCTGGGTCCGCGGCCACATGCCAGGCTACCCGCTGCTCCCCGGCGTGTTGATGTGCGAGGCGTCGGCGCAGCTGTGCAGCTATTTCACGATGACCCAGCACGAGATCGGCGGCTTCCTCGGCTTCGGCGGGATGGAGAACGTCCGCTTTCGCGCGCCCGTGCGGCCCGGCGAACGTCTCGTGCTGGTCGCCAAGGAGCTGCGTTTCAACCGCAGGCAAGTGCTCTTCAACGTGCAAGGTTTCGTCAAGGACACGATGGCATTTCACGGCGACATCATCGGCGTGCCGCTCAAGAAAGATGAGGACTAGACCGTGCGTGCGTCGCGCCGACTGCCGATCGAGGCCTTGCAAGACTACC
>JBBQVV010000654.1:0-2049 GCA_038211235.1 Chthonomonadales bacterium
GCATGGGTTTCGTCGGCGCTGGTGTTCATCGCCGGCACGCGGTCGTTGTCCCAATTGTCCTTGAAGTGCGCGGCATCGCCCGACAGCACGACCCATCCGGTCTTCGGCAGATGCACCAGCAGCGATTCGTGACCCGGCGTATGACCCGGCGTCGACAGGATGGTGGCGCTGCCGTCACCGAACACGTCGAAGTCGCCGGCGAGCTGCTTCATCGGTCGGTCTTTCCTGAACGGCGCGTCCTTGCCCGCGGCAAAGGCCCAGTCGACCTCGGCCTTCTGGATCAGCAGCGTGGAGGCCGGGAACATGTCGACGTTGCCGACATGATCGCCATGGGTGTGCGAGACGCCGACATAGGTGATGTCGGCCGGCGCGACGTTGAGCTCGGCCAGCTGCGTCGCGAGTTTCTTGGGACGCGTGGCGGTGCCGATCGGGTTGGTCAGCGGCTTGTCGGCCACGGCATCGGGATAGCCGGTGTCCCACAGCAGCCATTGCGCGCCATGCTTGATCAGGTAGCAGTTGTCGGAGAGCTCGATCGGCTTGCCGGCGTTCACGCCCGGCGACCAGCGCGACTGGTCGGTGGCGGCGTTGTGACCGCAGTCCATGACGTACAAACGTTCCACCGTTTGCGCCGACGCGGGGAGGGCGGCGGGAAGGACGATCGAAAGCGCGAGAAGGAAGGCAGCGACGCGCATCATGGTTCTCCCGTTGCGGTGAGCGGCAAGCCTAGTGCATTCCACGGCGCGATTGCTTCACGATGCTGTCAGAGGAGCGTCAGTCGGCGGCGTCGGCCGCGGTCTTGTCCGCTATCTTTTCAGGCGGCTTGCGTTCGTCGAGCCACTGCCGCGCGAGATGGCTCTCGCGGAAGATCATCAACGGTCGGCTGAGCGTGGCCGATTGGGCGAAGATCTCGGCCTGGGCATAGCTCTCATCCGACGCCGCGACGATCGCCACCGGTCCGATCTGGCCATGCTGTGCATAGAAGAGCATGCGCTGGCCCAGCGTTTTCAGGCTGTCGTCGCTCAGCGCCCGCGGCTTGTGCGTGATCTCGAAAATCTTGGCATAGGACATCGCATCGTCCGCCGTGACGCCGGCGAAGTACTTTTCTATATCGGCCGCTGTCACCTGTCCCTTGGTGACGGCGACGACAGTCTGGCTGCCGTGAGAGATCGTCCAGTGAACCGGCATCGCCGCGTCAGGCCTGCGGGGTGGGGGTGCGGGTTTCGGCAATACGCTCGGCGCCGAGAATGCGCTGGGCGCCGAGCGGCGTCAGGCGGATGCGGCCTTCCTGCTCCTCGACCAGCGCCAGGCGTTTGAGACGCTCTACCGACGCGACCCGAAGATGCTTGGGCTTGGAAATGCCGTGCGCCACACGGCGCAGCGCACTTTCTTCAATCGGACTGAGTGAGGCGAGCAAACCACGTTCCATGTCGACCTCCTTCTCTGAGGGAACAATCAGGCACCCCTCGCGTGACGCGAACAAGGCGGCAAATGTGAAGATTGGGTGATCCACGCCCGAACAATCCACATGTCTCTTTCTTCCTTATCGCTGCAAAAACGACGATTTAGCAGCGTTTAGCAGTGTTTGAGGAGAGCAGGAGAGGCGCCACGGGTTAGAGTGAGTGCAATATGTTGGGAGCCCTTGTTCTTAGTCCTTTGATCATGTCGACGATGACGCTGTTTGGCGTGATCGCCGGCTATATCGGTTGGCGCCGTGCGACCAAGCCGATCTATCGACGCTCGTATGCCGACCTCGACCTGCCGGTGGGCGTGACCAAGCGGGACCATGAGCGAGCGTTGCGGCGCCGGCGCAAGTCTTGGCGAATCGTCGTCACCATCCTCTATGCGCTCGGCGGGGCGGTCATCGGCTTCGGCTTTCTGATGTACCTGGCCCGGCGCTGACCTCTCAAAAGTTGACGCGTCTCGCTGACTCACCCGTCAGGAAACACGGATAATCCACACGGGACGAGGCTTCGTGGCCTTTCAATGCAAATTGAATGGGCGACGCCAAATCATTCCCGCCTTTTCCTTGCAGTCTCAATGTGCCAATTT
>JBBQVV010000655.1:0-2047 GCA_038211235.1 Chthonomonadales bacterium
GGGACGTCGATGCTCAGCAGCAGCTCTTCCCATTCGGCGGTCGTGCGCGTCAGCGCGATCTCGGCCATGCGCTTGTAGACTTTGTCGATGTTGGAGGCGCGCTGCACCGAGTCGCGCACGCCGAACTCCTCGATGCACTCCGGGTGACCGACGGCCTCGAAGAAGTCGCACCAGTTCTGGCCGGAATACGGCAGCATCGTCAGCCAACCGTCCTTCGTGCGCACGGGCTTTCGTTCCCGCATGCGCTTGTATCCGATCGGGCCGATCGGCGGAACGAACGCGTGACCACCCAGCATCTCGATGCTGTTGAACGCCGCCATGGTTTCCAGCATCGGCACTTCGACCAGCTGTCCCTTGCCGGTGCGCTCGCGGCGCACAAGTGCGGCGCAGACGGCGCCCGCAAGCGACAGGCCGCAGATCTTGTCGCCGACGAGGCTCGGCACGAACGCCGGCTCGTCATCGGTGCCCATGGCCGATGCAAATCCCGAGGCCGCCTGCGCGATCTCGTCGAAGGCCGGACGCGCGGCCCACGGCCCGTCCTGGCCGAAGCCGGTCGCCGCCGCATAGACCAGTCGCGGATTGAGTTTCTCGCAGTCCTCGTAGCTGAAGCCCAGCCGTCCGAGCGCAGCCGGCCGGACGTTGGTCACCAGCGCATCCGCAGTCGGAACGAGACGCTGCAGCACGGCCTTGCCACGCGGATGCTTTAGATCCAGAGCGATGCTGCGCTTGTTGCGGTTGACGACCATGAACTGTCCGCTCATGCCGCGGTTGCGAAACTGACCTGAGTTTCGCCAATTGTCGCCGGTGAGCGGCTCGACCTTGATGACTTCTGCGCCCCAGTCGCCCAACGTCTGCGCGGCGAGCGGCCCAAACAGCACGCCGGTCAGGTCAAGAATTCGCATCCCCTCCAGGGGACCGGTCGGCTTGGTCATTGCGGCTGGGCTTTCTCTCTGTGGCTCGTACGGAACCGTCGTTGCGTCGCCGCTCTCCCGGCGGCTGGAATTTTCAAGCGATGCTAGCCACCGACGTCGCGCTTTTCTACCCGCCTGAGAGGAATATCTGCACCGTCGAAGGAGCGTGGACCGATGGTCGCGCCTTGCCAAAACGGCAGAACACCTGAACAATTCGCCTAACCTGAGGCCACCAGGTCGAAGGCGCCCGCGGACCGAAACGGCATCGTCTCCAATTCAGCCCTTGTGCAGGCCCCATGCGAACTCTCCTCACCCACGCGACACTCATCGACTGCGTCCACCCCAAAGCCGTTCCGAACGCAACGGTGCTGATCGAGGACGGCCGCATTCGCGACATCCGCACCGACGGAAGTGTCATCGAAAGAGGCGACGCTACTGAAATCGACCTCGGTGGCGCGTATCTGATGCCCGGGCTCTGGGACGTCCACATTCATCCGGACTACCTCTCGCTTGCCGAAATGCCGCTCGCCGATCAGGTGGCGTTGTTCGGCCATCGGCTAATGGCAGCGCTGACCGACTCCGGCATCATCGGCCTGCGCTGCGGCGGGACGCACAGCTATATGGACGTCGCCTGGAAGCGCGCTTTCGACTCCGGCCAGTATGTCGGGCCACGCGTATTTGCCGCGGGTCACTTCCTCACGACCACGGGCGGCCACTTCCTGACCTCCGGACATGCGGTGGAGTGCGACGGCCCCTATGGCTTCGTCAAGCAGATCCGCGAGGAGATCAAGAACGGCGTCGACCACATCAAGCTGAACCTGTCGGGCGGCATCATGGGTCCCGCATGGGACCGCCATCAAAACTCGTTCCTGCTGCCGGACGAAATAAAGGCCGCCTTCGAGGTCTGCCACCTGCGCGAATTCAAGGTGATGGCACATGCGACCAATCCGGCCGCGGCCAAGAACGCGATCCGGCTCGGCGCCCACAGCGTCGAGCATGGCTACATCATGGACGACGAGTGCATCGAGCTGTTCCTGAAGCACGACACCTGGTACGTGCCGACGCTCTCGATCAGCCACCTCACGCCCAAACAAACGACCAACAAATGGGAGCAGCTCTGGGTCAAGCATCGCAAC
>JBBQVV010000656.1:0-2044 GCA_038211235.1 Chthonomonadales bacterium
CGCCCGTCGCCAAGGAGCGCGCGTTGCGATTTGTGGCCTCGTCCGGTATGGTCCGTCGCATTGCGGACCCGTAGCTCAGCTGGATAGAGCACTGCCCTCCGAAGGCAGGGGTCGTAGGTTCGAATCCTATCGGGTCCGCCATTTAATCCGCGAGTAAGCGCCCCAAAAAGCAACAGCCCCTCCGCCGGTGAAGGCGTGGGGCTGCGCATCAGTCGATTTGGCTAAGATCGGCCGCCGTTGCCGGCGACCGTCCTGATCAGCCGATCGCCTTGAGGTTGTCGGCAGACATCTTGCCGCTGCGGCGGTCGGCGACGAGTTCGAACTCGACCTTCTGGCCTTCGGCCAGGTTCGACATGCCAGCACGCTCGACGGCGCTGATGTGCACGAAAGCGTCGGCACCGCCGTTATCCGGCTGGATGAATCCGAAACCCTTCGTCGCGTTGAACCACTTAACTGTTCCCTGAGCCATGGGAATATTCCTTCACTACGTAGATATGCTCACCCGCGCGCCAATGGGCGGTCAGGAGGTCGAAGTCGCACTTGTTTTCGGGAGCATTAGGTCACTGGCGGCCTCGACGTGCGAGGCGGGCCAAAAATCGTCTGTCCGTCTATCGACGGCGCTCATATGGACTCTTCAGCCCCCAATGGCAAGCTTGTCATCAGGCCTCCGACCGACCGTCACCTGCCGATATCCGTGGAGTCCAATGCGTCTGCGGTAAAGCTGTCCGGTCTAAGAGCTTGAAAATACTGGAGAATCCGACCGGGTATTTTCGCATTGGTACCGTGCCTGCATATAACCATCTTTACGCTCAACTATTCGTTTCCGGCGCTGTTCTGATGGCGGCGGTTTGTGGGAGGTCGATCGTGAAGATCTTGTCGGCGCGCTTTGCGGCCCTGACTGTCGGAGCTGTCCTGGCCGCCACTGGTTCCGGGGCGGCGCAGCAACGGGTGGGCGTGACATCGGCCACAACCGGTGACCCGCGTGGCAAGCCGCCAACGCAGGCAGAACGCGTCCTGCATGTCGGTGTCGACGTGCAGGCGAACGAAGCCGTGACCACCGGCATCGACGACCGGGCTCACCTTCTTTTCCTCGATGGCTCGTCGTTGACTGTCGGCCCGCAGGCGAGGCTCACCATAGACAAGTTCGTCTACGATCCCGCGGTCAAGCAAGGCGAGCTCGCGGTGCACGCCACCGAGGGCGTGTTCCGTTTCGTCGGCGGTCGCATCAGCAAGACGCGGCCGGTCACGATCGTGACGCCGTCGGCGTCGCTCACCATTCGCGGCGGCATCATGTTGATCGATGTGCAGCCCACCAAGACCGTCGCCACTTTTGTCTTCGGCGTCGAGATGACCGTCGTGGCCAACGGCGTGAAGCAGACCGTCAACCGTCCCGGCTGGCAGGTCACGACGGTTGCGGGAAGTGCGCCAACCCCGCCCGTTCAGGCCGTCCCCGGCAGCCTGTCGCCGGAAATGGCCAAGCTCGAGGCGCTACGCTCACAGCCGACAACCGGTGATCCCGATCAGGCGATGAAAAACTCGGGCTTCGACAGCCAGAATTCAGGCCGAGGTCCGTCAATTGCCCCCGGTGGCGTCGAGCAAAATTTTGCCAACGATGCCGCCAATGCGCTGACGGGGGCGAACACGCAGGCCCAAAAGCCGGTGTTCATCCCGCAGCCGTCGACGACGGCGGCGACGCCCGCTCCCGCCGTCCGGGGCGGCAACACCTTCAACAGCCCGTAATTCCTGCGCGCCTTCACCGGGCGCTGCGGCGGCTCTTCCACCAGTCGGCGATCTCGCCGACGAGGCCCTTACGGAAGGCCATGACGATCACCACGAAGATCGCGCCCTGGATCACCAGGACGAATTCGCCGAACGACGCGAGATAATTCTGCATCGTGATGATGATGAATGCGCCGACGATCGGACCGCTGATCGTCCCGAGGCCACCGACCAGCGCCATCAGCACGACTTCACCCGACTGGGCGGCGCTCACATCGGTCAGCGTCGCGAACTGGAGCACCATCGCCTTGGTGGCGCCGGCAAG
>JBBQVV010000657.1:0-2038 GCA_038211235.1 Chthonomonadales bacterium
TCGCTTCGACCTTGCGCATCGGCGGACGGCTGTTGTCCGCGTGGCTCGGCTTCATTCACGACAACGTCTGGTCGGGCTGGATTTTCACGTACGACCGTGCCTGGAGCCGTTACTCACCGGGTCATCAGCTGATGCAGTCGATGCTACGGCACAGCCTGTCGAGCGGTCACCGCGAGTTCGACTTCTCTGTGGGCGGCCAGGACTACAAATGGCTCTACGCAACCCATGCCCGCGTTCTTGGCTCGCTGGGTTGCCGGCCACCGACGGGCGCACGCGAGATCGCGGTGGAGGCGCTGCGACGCGCGCATCTTCTCGATATGGCACGCTCCCTGCGCAGCGGAGCCCGGCGAATTACCGGTCATTGACCGCGTTCAATCACGCCAAACGAATTTCGGATCGAGAGGGGGAGGCGGAGCCTTGCTGAAGGCGGCCGCTTTTTCTTCCTCGGCCAGTACAATTCCGTCGCCCGGCCGCGAGCGCATGAGAAGGCTGAGAGAGGCCATGGCAAATTCGTGCTGGGCCAGGCGCGGATGTTGTCTCAGCATCGACCGGTCGAGCTCGATCAACCCGGACTGCGCCCTGATATCCATCCTCACAACCTCCAGATACCTTCCGTAGAGGAGAGTGAGCATGGCGTTCCACGGGACCATCGCTGCGAACATGACGCACGCGAGCAAGAGCAGGCGGCCCGCCGCGCGAGGCTCTTGTAACGCGACGATCGGCGGCGAGGTCGCGCGGCGACGGCGAGAGAGCCAGAGAATCAGTACGATCGCGGCGGCAATCGGTCCGGCGATCGTGCGGCTCGCCGGCTGGGTCCACGAATAGGGCGGCGCGACGAAGCGCTCCGCCCAAACGAGAAGCGGCGACAGCATGACCAGCAGCACCGGCAAACCGGCGACGAGATAAGGCCATGGCCGCACGAGATCGGCGGGACGAAGTACAGCCCAGAGCACGAAGAGTGCAGCGGCCCCCAGCAAAAGATCGAATTGTATGTTGAAGCGAAAATCCCAGACGCTGCCAACGACACCCGCGAGATACCGGTGCTCTTCGCCATCGGCGTTGAAGGCCAGCAACGACAACATGGCGACGATCATACTTATGAACAGCAGCGCCGCAGCGACGCCATGAAGCGCGGTCGCCAACGCGGGACGCGCGGGCGCGCGAGCGATGGCCCACAAAACCATCAACGCCAGCAACGGGCCGAGATAGACGTACTGCTCGTAAAGCCTCGTGCTTAGTCCCGCTATCAACACGAGTGTTGCTGCGTCCCCGACCGTGAGGCGCGACGCCGTGACCAGCCACACCGCAATCAGAATGGCCGCAGCATAAGCAGGGTTCGTCTCGCAACTGATGTGAAACGAGGTCGACATGAACAGGATCGACGCAGCAGCGATGGTGACGGCCAAAACGGCTTCATTCCGACGTGCTCGCAGCAGGGCCATCGAATAGAGCACGGTCGGCAGCGCATACATGCCGAACGACAAAAGCCGCGCCAGCCAGTGAATGTCGGTGACGCCCAGTTTCAGCGCCAGGACCGCGGGTGCCTGGAACAGCATGATCGCGTAGGCGCGCGGATGAAGCGGTCCGTCGGTGAAGCCCGGTTGCAGCAACATCTTCAGGAGCCAGTTCGCTCCGTCAGCGTAAAGGCCCTGACATATCCAGCTCTGCCAGAACGCGAACCCCCAAAGCATGGCGATCGTGCCAGTCGCCGCAAACTCGACCCTCCGAGCGGTTGAAGATGCGTCAGTCACGCCAGACGAGCCTTGGATCGAGGTCGGGAAATGAGGCGGCGTCGAGGTTGCCCGCCCGAGTGTCCAGCTCCAGGACAATTCCATGCTCTGTCCTGGAAGCGGGTCGGAGACTATTCACGGCGAAGTATTGGCGTATTCAGAACCCGGGGGACAAGCCGGAACGTCTCTTGCAACTAAAAATGACTCCTGTGTCACTTTACCCGCCACTTCTCGACTTTAGCGTCATCTTTTCAAAAAGTCGTCGTAAGCGCTTGAATTCTATTGGGATTGACGCTGCAGAAAGGTCC
>JBBQVV010000658.1:0-2012 GCA_038211235.1 Chthonomonadales bacterium
CGCGGCAACCCTATCGAGAGCTGGGTGGGGATTATTATGATCGTCTAAATCCGGAGAGGACCGTCAGAAGGTTGGTTAACAGACTGGAGCGTTTAGGGGTTGAGGTCACCTTGCAGGTGCGGGAGGAGAATGCGTAAACACGGCTGGAGGCAGGCCGGTCGCCTGCATGGAAGTGTTTGGCAGGTGGTTGATGTCATGATGAATACGCAGCGACGACCTACTGATCCGACAGGGGAAAGAGCAACTCATTGCCGTCAGGGTCATCAATCTGGATCACGTCGTAGCCCCACCAAGATTTCTTGCTAGGAATCGCGCGCTCGACGATCTCCCGGCGGAGCTCTGCGATACCGTCGCCTGTGAGCTCAACAAATAGACGCGCCTTGTCTTTCCGATCGGCATTCTCACACAGGACAATCTGGCACTCGGCACGATTGACTTGGCACACTTTCCCCGCGCCGTCGGCTTCATGCCAAGCTTTCTCAAAGCCGAGCACGTCCACGTAGAAGCGAAGCGCTCGCCTTATGTCGGCTACGAAGAGCACCGGGCGCGTGTACCATCTGTGCGTAGTCTGCTCCTCGCTGCTTTGCTCGGTCATCTGCGCCTCCACTTCGGAACAATTTGTCCGGTTTCGTCGCACCCGACGATTGTTACGGATCGGGCAGGCGGGTTTGCGAGTAAGTCGTTCCATAAGCGGGCGTGATCCTCAATGGATAGTCGGTCCAGCAAGCCTTGCGGGACGATTTCGCCCTCGGAAACGGCACTACCGGAAGGTGAGGTCTTGAATGGCATTCTGTTAGGCGGTTGGATAGTCCACATGGGCATACTCAATTGGCTGAGAAACGCCAAACACAGACAGCAAGACGGTCTGTGCTACCGGTGCTGACGCGCTTATAATTAGGGTACTATCGCGATCTACCGTAAAGCCTTTCTCATCTACAATCCATTCGCCGGCCGGCTCCGGCGCAACAAGACCGCAATCGACCAAGCTATCGCCACGCTACGCAGCGCGGGGCATGGTGTTGAGGCGCTGCCCACCAAGGGGCCGGCATCCGCAGGCGGCATTGCGCTCAGCTGCGTCGATCGCGGCGCGGACCTGATCCTGGTTGCGGGAGGCGACGGAACGATCAACGAAGTAGCCAACGGAATGGTCAACTCCGAAGTCGCGCTCGGGCTGCTCCCGGGCGGCACTGCCAACGTCCTCTCCATGGAGCTGGGTATCGGCCGGAAAATTGTGCCCGCCGCCAAGGACCTCGAGAACTGGATGCCGGAACGTGTCGCGATGGGACTGCGCCGCAGCGCCGGGGAGGATCCGCGCTATTTCCTGTTGATGTGCGGCGCCGGACTCGACGCGCATATTGTGTACCGGATCAGCGTTTCTCTGAAGAACGCGCTCGGCAAGGCCTCCTATTGGGTGGGTGGCTTCTCGCAACTTGGCCGGCGTTTCCCGGAGTTCCACGTCGAAGCGGAGGGGCGTCAGTATAAGGGCAGCTTTGCTCTGGTCAGCCGCGTTCGCAACTATGGTGGCGATCTGGAGATTGCCCGAAGCGTGTCTCTGCTGGACGATCATTTCGAGCTAGTGCTGTTCAGCGGCAACAACTCGTTCCGCTATCTACGTTACCTGGTGGGAGTCTTTCGCGGGAGCCTCGCGAACACTCCGGGCGTCACGGTTCTGCAGACCACGAATGTCTTGTTAACCGCTCCCGACGATGACCGCATCTACACACAATTAGATGGCGAGTCTGCGGGACAATTGCCCGCCAGCCTGGAGATTGTGCCGGACGCGCTGACCCTGTTAATGCCTCCGAAGTTCATTGAGTCGCGCCGCAAGGCGCGGGCTGCCCACAAGGAATGGACAACCTCACCCACTCGCTGACCGGGTTGATGTTCAGCCGGGCCGGCCTGAACCGCTTTCATCCGCGCGCGAGCCTGATCCTGATACTGGGGGCCAACGCTCCGGACGTGGACATAGTCAGCTGGTTGGGAGGCCTGCCAACTTACCTCGAATACCATCG
>JBBQVV010000659.1:0-1986 GCA_038211235.1 Chthonomonadales bacterium
CCTCGATCGTGACGGGTGCATTCCATCGATATCTGGCCCGGCTCCAGGAGACGAAGTCGACGCGCGAGTCGGACGCCTCCTCATCGTTGTTCGGATCCATCACCGTGTAGACGAAGGCCGGATCGCCGTTATCATCGAGCGCCATCGCGAGATTCGGTGCGAACTGTCCCGGCGATTTCAGCGTCTTGGGCAATGTGACCACACCGTGAAAGCCGGTGGGCGGCGGACCGACGGTGACCTCGTTCGATGGCGCCGAGGTGGCGCTGTTCGCGCCGGCCGCCCGCACTCTGAATGTGTAGGTGGTGAACTGTTCCGCGGGAATCGTCGCGGACGTCTCAGTGCGTACCGGACCGACCGCCTGCCACAGGCGGTTCGCGCCCAGCGATTCGACGATGTAGCCGGCAGCGGAGGCGGCGGGCTGCCAGGCGAGCCGGACTTCCCCTTTCGTTGCCGACACTACCTGAAGGGAGGTGGGCGCGGCCACGGCGGCCTGGCCGCCGAATGCGGCGATCAAGAGAAGAATCGTCATGTCGCTAGCCTTGCTTTTTGATCGCCTCGCCCGCGTTCTTGATTTTTTCGCCGGTCGCCTTGGCTGTGTCCTTGGCGGCCTGAGCGGCTTTGTCAGTGGCGTCCTTCACTTTGTCGGCGGCGTCGTCAATCTTTGACATCTGTCTGTCCCCTTTGCGAGTAAGAGTGTCCTCGCGTTGTACGCGTCAATACGGACCATCCGGAATTTGCAAAATGTTCGCCACACGGGACGGGTCGTTTGCGACGATTGCCTCAGCCGTTCCTCAGCGAACCGAGAACGAAGGAGGGAGCGGATCGCAACCGTGGCGAAGCCAGCACGCTGACGTGAATGCCCGGCAGGACGTGGGTTGCCGCCGCGTAGTGAACGCGGACGATTTTTCCAGTCTTGTGCAACAGGCCATACGACCCCTCGATGGTGCCATCCGACATGAAGCGTCGCCACAGGCGCTCGCCTGGCTGCACCTGGGGCGGAGCCGACAGCCCCCAGATTGTCATCTTGAGAATTTCCGCCTGCGAGTAGCCCGTGAGCGCGCACGCAGCCGGATTCGCCGCGACGTATCGCGCATGGTCATCGGTCGCAAGGATGCTCAGCGGGTTCGGCGCCTGCATCCGCTTCAAAAGATCCTGCGCCCGCTGACGCATGGAGCCTGCGGTTTGCCCCTGCCCCTGGGCCCCTTCCCGAATAGATGTCAGCAGCGCTCGTAGAGCCTCGCTGCCTCGGAACGCCGCGCGGCTCCCGACGTGACCTTTCTGCGCGCCGAGCGTGACCACGCGCACGAACGTCTCGTCACCACACTGGCAGACCCACGCCGGTTGCGTGACAGTGCGGGACCCGATGGTGATCCCATACCGTTCCTGGAATCGCATCATCGAGCCGCAGGCCCGACACGGGCCGCGCGCGCCGTCCGCTGGACGGTTTGGCCGACGTCGGTCGATGACCGGGGGGCGCTTCGCGTTCGGCATAGGAGTGGTGTGGCGAGTAGCCTACCGCAGATTGCAGCCAGCACTTAAATACATGAGCTGCCGGCACGATATGGTACGAGACTGGCAGAGACGCCGACATGGCTGACTACCGATTTCAAAGCATCGAAGATGGCGACCTTGCGGATCTCTGGTATGCCATGTCTGGCGAGGCCATCCGACATCCTGACCTGTTCAAGCCTCTGGCGGACGTTCTTTTGAACGAGTTGCTGGAACGACGCAGCGAAGGCCTCAACCCCTGGCTCGAAGAACGCTACCGTGCCATTCGCCTGGAGGATTCCAGAGAAGACGCCGAGAGCAACATGAAAGGCTCTCCGGAAGCACGGCCATCTATTCCAGCTGAATAGTTGAATTGGCGATATCTGTTCACGTGTAAGACAGCACGTCGCGACTCCTGCCGCAGAGCTCGATTTAGGGAGGCCACTAAAGATAGACTGGCGCAAGTGTTCCGCCAGGCGGTCTGCGCACGCTGTCAAC
>JBBQVV010000660.1:0-1960 GCA_038211235.1 Chthonomonadales bacterium
CAGGCCGAGCGCGCCGCTTTGAGACGACAGGGCGACGCGACCCTCCGGAGGGTAGGTCGGCGCAAACGTCGCGTTCAATCGGTATTCGGGGTCCGTGTTCACGATACCCATGCAGTTGGGACCGACCATCCGAATGCCCGCCCCGCGGATCTTCTCTACGAGGCGGGCCTCTCGTTCGCGCCCCTCCTCCCCCGTCTCTCCGAAGCCGGCCGTGATCACCACGATCCCCTGGACCTCCTTCTCGATACAGTCGTCGACAGCCGCCTCGACTTTGTCGGCGGGGACCACGATGACGGCGAGGTCGACCGGCGAAGGAACCTCCGTCAGCCGCGCATACGCGCGCAAGCCCTGAATCGTTCCTCCCCGGGGATTGATGGGAAAGACATCGCCGCTAAATCCCGTTGCCAGGAGGTTGTGAAGGATTTCGGCCCCGATCTTTCCGCGTTCCCGGCTCGCACCGACGACGGCGACCGTCCGAGGCTCGAAAATCCGCTGCATGGACGCGGCGGCCGCGCGCTCCGAACGTGCCGCGGAGCGCTCCCTGTAAGCCGCGGTGGAGGAAATCGAGACGGACATCTTCGTGACGTCCTCTCCGAGCTCCCAGCGCTCCACGTCAAAGCCGCAGTGCGAAAACACGTTCAACATCGGCTGGTTCTCCCCGAGCACCTGCGCCTCGAGAACCCGGATTCCATTTTCCCGCGCCACGTCGGCCAGACGCTCCAGAAGGCGCGTGCCGAGACCCTGCCCCTGGAGGGCGTCTTCCACCGAAAAAGCCGCCTCCGCCCGGTCCGGGCGTCGCAGGTTGCGAAAGTAGTGCGCGGCCGCGACGATCCGGCCTCCGACTTCCGCGACGAATCCATACCTGTCCTCGAAATCGACGTCGCAGAGATCGAGCACACGGGCGTCATCTACCGATGCGTGGCCGAAAAATCGAAGGTAAAGGCTCTTCTCCGACAAACGCCCATAAAACGCCAGAAGCTGGGGGGCGTCCTCGGTCCGGATGGGGCGCAACCGGACGGTGGATCCGTTCCGAAGGACGACGTCACATGCTTCATGCGCGGGATAGGCGCGGACGGTATCGAGAGGTGAAGCTGTTTGGCTCAAGGGATTCTCCTCAGTGTCAGTCTGGTTCGGGCGTTGGGAAACGACGTGATGCCGATGAATCAATCGAGTGAGATTTCCCCAGACTCAAGGCCGCTCCATTTTTCCCCCGCTCTTCGCAATCCGGATGCGATAGAGCACAACCCAGAGGCCGCCGGGATCGGGCCGCTTCGGGTCGGCGGAGCGCACGGGATAGGACGGATGCTCCGCCCGACCCGATGACTGGCGGACGAGCCGGCTCATGAGGAACTCCATCGCCGTGAGAGCCTCCTGGCCTCCCAGCTCCTCGTAGCGGCCCCACGAGATCACGCTCGTCCAGTCGTTGACCGCCGATACACGGTCCACTTCGAAACAGACCTCCGGGTTGAGGCGCATCATGTGGATCTTCCGACCTTCACTGCTGTGCCCGTAGACGAAGTTGTCTTCGTAGACATAGGTCACCGGGACGACGTAGGTCATCCCCCCGGCATGGCAGCCGATTCGACCCGTCGTCTCGGTTCGAAGGAAAGCCTCGATCTCGGCCTCGCCCATTTGTCTCAACATGTCTTTTCCCTCCGATCGGGCAGCAGCTCGCGCTCCGCGCGTATTCCCACAACTTCGTCAGCGCTCGCTCGAGATCGTGGTCCGAATGGGCCAGGCCGGAAATGATGCCGTTGAATCATGGAGGCGCGATCTCGAAGAGACACGCTATCTCCAGAAAAGGAGGACGAAATGACGCCCTTTCATCGAATCCTGATGGCAACCGATTTTTCAGATGCATCCGCGCCGGCCTGGAGGCGCGCAGTGGCGATCGCGCTCGAGAACAAAGCAGAGCTCCTTGTGACACACGCTTACCAGCCGCCGAACCTGGCCCAGGCCG
>JBBQVV010000661.1:0-1908 GCA_038211235.1 Chthonomonadales bacterium
CACGGCGGCGTTGGCGCCCCTGGAAATCGAGTTGGTCCCATTGTGTCCGCGGAAGCTCAGGGTCTCTTCCCCGGTGGCCGGGTTCCAGAGAATCACCCGGTCCCATCCCGCGGAGAGGAGCCGCTTGCCGTCGGGGCTGAATGCGGCCGAACAAAGGTGTCAGACACCGAAAGCGCCGCAGACACCGGAATCGCCGAGGATTACTCGTCGCTGCACCACAATGGAGGCACTTGTGCTCAGTTCACGGTTGTTCGGTCATGGCCTGTCGCGGCTCAAGTGGGTATCAAGTGACAGAGGGAATGAAGGGCCTGATGGTCCATCAGGAGGCTACCGGCTCGGTCACTGGCAAGCGCAGGGAGGCGAGAAGCCCCAGCGCGGCCGCCTCGCGTTCCGGCTTCCACTTGCTCCCCTTTTGCCGCTTCAGACTCTGAAGCGCCGCATCGTGGTTTGACCCAAGCTCACGAAATGCAAAATACGTCGCTGCCAGGTCGAGGATCAGCGCGTCACTCTTCGCGACCGCGCCGATTTGCTCACCGAACCGAGCCACTTCCTGTCGCACGTCGGCCGGAATCATTGACTGCTCCGCTTCAATCAGGAAGTCGGGTTCCTCAGCCTCCCCATCCTGCTTCGTTTCCCGGACCACCTCCCATTGCACCAGCATCCGTAGTTCCGCGAATAGACCGTCGCTGTATGGGCCACCGAAGAAGAGGGAGAACAAGTAGTTCGAGGGGAACCCCGCACGCTGGAGAAGGTAGGCGGTCCGTTGCAGCCGGAGTCGGCCGAGGACGCGACCGTCCGGATGGGCAGCGATCAGACCGGCGAGGAACCAGAAAGATTCGCGGTTCATGTTTTGCTCCGAAAGGTCGTCTTTTCCACCTCTGCCATTCGCCCGCGCAACTCGTCCGGGAAGTAGTAGCGAACCAGCTCGTACTGGCGGCGGAGCTGCTCGACCGTCGGCGAGAGCGTGCTGATTTCCTGATCTTCCCCGGCCGCGTTCTCAACGTAGATTTGCGTGTTGGGCTTTTTCGAGTCCGGGTCGTACGGTTTGTAAGGTGTATCTTTCGGCGTGTCAACGACAAACGAATACTTCGGTATCCAGCCCGATGGCAGGCGGGCAAGCGCGTCGGAATAGAACTGGGCGACGTGCGGCGAGGACCGTCCCGAGACGTCAACGGCCTTGAACAGGCGGCGATGAAGCAGCCCGCTGCTGACGGTCCGCAGGATAACGTCACTCGACCCCGAACAGGTTTGCAAAAACCAACTGATGGTGTGATCGTCCAGGGCGAGGTAATCCTCAAGGCCGATGCTCCCCGAGAATGCGGCCGCCAGGTGGCGCGGCGCGCCGGGAACAACGTTCGCTCGTTCCCCGTCGGAGGTTGCGCTCGTCAACAGCTCCTTGTATCGGCCGAACAGGACGCGAAGCATCACCTCGGCAGCACGGGTCGTCTTGTGGAAGTAAACGGTTCGGTACATGTGGAACCGGGCGAACAGGTAGGCTTCGGCGGCCGAGATTCCCTTTCGGCTGACGAAGAAGCGTTTGCCGTCACTTTTGAGACGCAGTTGAGCGAGGATCCAGGAGAGGTCATATCGGCCGTAGTTCGTTCCCGTCGCGTAGCTGTCGCGCAAGAGGTAGTCGCAGCGATCGGCATCGAGCTGGCTCGAAACCACATGTGTCAAGTATCGAGGAAGACTGGTCGAGGAGTCCTCCTCGGGTTTCTCCTTGAAGAACTCGGCGATCTGTTCGGGCAACGCGGGATCGACCTCCCTCAGCCGCCGGTTCACCTCCGTTGTCTCATTGAGGATGATTTCCAGGGTCCAGTGCTCGTGGTGTCGCCCCGTCACTTCCTCAAAGGCATGGGAGAAAGGTCCGTGTCCCGAGTCATGCACGAGCGATGCAGCCAGAACCAG
>JBBQVV010000662.1:0-1887 GCA_038211235.1 Chthonomonadales bacterium
ATTGCTGCTTCATCAACCGTTTGCGAGGTCGTCGGATACATCTTGCCCCACGACTGTCCATGCAGGCTGGGGCAGTGGTAGCACTCGTCGGCGAAGTGCTTCCAGTTACAGTCAAGCGGGTCGAACTCGAACGGCCCTGCCGGCAACAGCTCCGACAGGCGGTAATTGGCGAGTTGCGCACCCAGGTTGGCCAGGCGGGGGCCAAGGGGAGCAATGGCTGCGTCGAACGTCACGAAGAGCAGGTTCTCCCAGATCTCGCTGCGAAGGATCGGCAAACACGCTTCGTTCTTGTCGAAGCTGGCGTCCTCGTTGAGGCCTGGAGCGGATGTCAACTTCCCGGACAAGTCGTATACCCAGGAGTGCATCGGGCAGCGGATCCGCCGCACGTTGCCGCGCCCTTCGGCCAACTGCTGGCCGCGGTGCTGGCACACATTGGCGAGCACCCGCACCGAGCCGTCCTGTTGACGTACCGCCAGCAAGGGATCGTCGCCAACGGCGACAGTGAAGTAGTCGCCGGCCTTGGGGATGTCGCCGACGTGGCCGATGCAGAACCAGTCGTGACCCCACACGGCATCGAGCTCGAAGCGAAAGAACGCCTCGTCGGTGAAGGCCGCGGGCGGCAACGCAAGAGTCTGTCCGTGGGTCGTCGTGCTCGATTCGAAAGCAGCGATGGGGATCGTGTTGGACGATGCGTTCATGATCAGGCGAGGAGCGGCACGGGATGGACGGAATTCTTGATCCGGTGCTGCGTCCAGGCCAGAACGAAGTTTCGACGGCGGCATTAGGAAACGCTGAGGTCTCCCTGCTGGGGCGGCTGACTATGATCGGAACCAACACGCCGCCCCATGAAGTTCACCCTACGACAGCTCGAGTACTTCATCGCCGCCGCAGAGGCTGGCAGCATTGCAGCAGCGGCGGAGCGAATTCATATTTCGGCGCCCTCGGTGTCGGTGGCCATCACCCAGCTTGAGCAGCAGCTGGGTGTGGAGCTATTCATCCGCCAGCCCAGCGGCCTCATCCTGACGCGTGCCGGGCGGGAGGTTCTGCTCCGGGCCAAGACAGTTATTGAGGATGCTGAAGCCCTTTACGAAGCCGTGAATCGGGATGAGGCGCAGTTGAAAGGTCGCATCGCCCTGGGCTGTCTGACGACCCTCGCTCCGCTGGTGATGCCTGAACTCGTGCAGATCTTTCTGAGGATGCATCCGGCGGTCGAAATCGAACTCATTGAGGGCTCGCAAGACCAACTCATCGGCAACCTGCGCCGCGGTGTGGCCGATGTCGTGATCACCTACGACATGCACATCCCTCAGGATCTCGAGTTTGAAACCTTGGTATCCCTGCCACCACTGCTGATGGTCGCGGCAGATCATCGGCTGGCTCAGCACTCAAGCATAGATTTGCGTGACGTCGCCAATGACGACTACATCTTGCTCGACCTGCCGTTCAGTCGCGACTACTTCTTGTCCGTGTTCCAGAGCGTAGGAGTGGCGCCCAAGATTCGCATGCGCACGACGCAGATCGATGTGGTGCGCACGATGGTGGCAAATGGCTTTGGCGTCTCGATCGTGGCATCGCGACCGCTCAACGAGGCCGCGCTGGATGGCAAACCGGTGCGGTCGGTACCGATTGCGAACCCGATTCCACCCCTGCCTCTCGGTGCGCTCGTTCGCAGGTCTGGCGAAACGGCGCTGATCGCTGCCTTTCGTCAGCACACTCGAGTGACTGTCGGCGAGGACTACATTCCCGGGATGCGGCCGCTGTGAGCCTTCGAAGGTGAAGTCAGGGCGTTCTGGAAGGACAAGCGGCGGGAGAGCGGCCAAAGTGGGGGCTAATCGTCCGTCATTGCGCGCAAGCCCGGGTCACCGGCAATGCCGCCTTAATGTCGAA
>JBBQVV010000663.1:0-1886 GCA_038211235.1 Chthonomonadales bacterium
GCGGGCAGCACCTGCACGAACGAGAGTGCGCTGCCGAGATTGAACAGTCCGTCGGAGCTGCCGAACGCATACGGGACCATCGCGCCCGTGAGGACGACGGTCTTGCCCGTCAACGGTGGAGTGGCGTTCGCGATCGCACCCGCGGTCTCCACCATCGTGTCTGTGCCATGCGTAATGAGCATCCGCGCGTCGCTCGTCTGCCGGCACTGGTCGACGATGAGCAGGCGGTCCGCGTTGGTCATGTCGAGGCTGTCGATCATCATCAGCGCGCTGACCGACACATCGATGCGCGATCGCCCCAGCCGGAGCATTTCCGGGAGATGTGTGTCCTTGAAGGCGAGCGTGCCGCTGAGCTCGTTGTATTCCTTGTCGAACGTGCCCCCGGTGACGAACACGCGAATGGTAGCCATGCCGTGACGACAATTATCGCCCGGTCTTGCGCCACGCGTGTATATTGGTTGACTTCACGCTTTCTTGAAGACTCCGCCGCTGCCGGCCGGTCTCCGGCTCCGGCGCCTGTTGCATGAAAGCCCGTGCCGGTAGGAGGTATTCGATGCGATTCCTGAGGCCGTCGGTCGCCGGATCCGTTCTCGTCGTGGGTGCCCTCTCACTGCTGGTGGCCGGTTCCACTCGCGTCGCCAATGCGCAGAGCGATCCCTCGGCCGGCACGTGGAAGCTGAACGCCGCGAAGTCGAAGTACGACCCGGGGCCCACTCCAAAGAGCTCCACGCTCACGATCACTGTCACCGGGAAGCAGATTCACGTCGTCTCAAAGGGGGTCGACGGTGAGGGGAAGCCCACGGGCCTGGAGTACACAGGGAGCGTCGACAGCAAGGACGTGCCGGTCACGGGGAGCCCCGCGTACGACACGACGGCCATGAAACGGCTTGATCCGAACACGGTCGCGAGTACACGGAAGAAAGCGGGCAAGGTCGTTCAAACCGCGAAGCGCGCCGTGTCGGCAGATGGGAAGACCATGACCGTCACCACCACCGGCACGGACGAAAAGGGCCGGAAAATCAAGAACGTCGCGGTCTACGACAAGCAGTAGCGGCTCGACCTAATTCGAAGTCTTCACCGCCGTATCACCGAGCGAGGACAGGTACAGCGCATTGAAGAGCAGCGGGAACGTCGCATGGGTCTGCGCCCGGTGTTGCGGGCGCAGGCCGAACAGGACGACCTTGCCCGGGTTCATGTCGATCGTCACGACGGCGGCACGGCCCGCCATCAGCTCCTCACCCTTCAGCCAGCCCGACGCGATCACATTCGTGTTCGGATAGCGTGCGACCACGCTGGTCCGCTGCGAGTTGAAGCCTTCCGTCAGCTGAAAGAACGGACTGTTGATGTAGAAGCCGAACGTGTCCGCCGTGACGCCGTAGCCGATCGGGTGCTGCACGTCGACTTCGAGCCGCAGGATCGCGCCCGGGGCGAAGTGCTGATCGCGCGTCAGCCCCTTCTTGAGATTGCGCACCGGAATCGGCAGCTTCTCGATCGCGAGATCGCACGCGTTGCCCATCGCGATGAGTGTGCCGCCATCGGCTACGAACTGCTTCAGGTTCTCAAGCCCCGCCTCGCCGATGCCGCCGCGATACTCCGGGCGAATGGCCGGCGCGTCGAAGCCGTCGACGATGCTGCGTGGATCCTGATCCGCAATGATGATGGCGTCGAACTTCTGGCGCAGCTTGCCGGCGCGGATGTCGGCGTTGTGGATCGGCGTGTTGTTGAAGCCGTACTGCTCCAGCACCCAGCGCGTCCACCCTTCGTCCATGTTGCCGCCCGTCCACGGTTGGTACATCGCCACGCGCGGCGCGTGGAAGGCGAGCGGGGACTTGGGCGCGGCGTCTGACGCCTTGGCGTTCAGGCCGAAGTCCTTCGCGATCTGGTCC
>JBBQVV010000664.1:0-1853 GCA_038211235.1 Chthonomonadales bacterium
TACGCACGATGATCAGTGACGGCGCGCGCGGCCCGGAACGGCATCCGCGTCGTTCAGCCGGCGCCTTGCCAGAACGCCCGTTTCGCGTGGTGCTCGTGAAGCCGCGTCTCGTCAGAGCGATCGATCGGCTCCCCCGAGATCATCCTTCCAAGTCGTTCGAGGATTGAACTTTCGGTCGTCGAGCCGCTTGGCCGGATCGCCGTCCGACGGCTACGGGCTTCCCGCGCGCGGAAGCGGCATCGATGACACGCGACTTCAACCTCGGGTATCGCTCCGTGCCGATGCAGGAACCGAGTCCGTCCGGACTCTCGAGTGACGCGAGGACGAAGCACTACCGGACCTTATCTGTGACGCAAAGTGGGAACACCCGGTGTGCGCTGCGACCCGGTCTCGACGGCCCGTATGCTCTCGCATCCCGCGATCCTTCGCACCCCTTCATCCAACCCTTCGAGTCCATGAATCTATTGATCGTTCTGACATCGCACGCGACACTCGGCAACAGCGGACGCCCGACCGGCTTCTGGCTAGAAGAACTGGCCGCCCCGTACTACGTCTTCAAGGACGCCGGGGCGGCCGTGACGCTCGCATCGCCGCTCGGCGGCAAGCCGCCGCTCGACCCGAAGAGCGACGATCCGTCGGCGCAGACGGAAGCGACCCGGCGCTTCATGGCAGATCCCGCGGCGCAGACGGTGTTGACCAACACCGTGCCGCTGCGCGCGATTTCGCCGGGTGATTTCGACGCCGTGTTCTATCCCGGCGGCCACGGGCCGCTGTGGGACCTGTCGGAGAACGCCTATTCGATCGCGCTGATCGAGTCGATGCTCGCCGCCGGCAAGCCGGTCGCTGCGGTGTGCCATGCACCGGCCGCTCTTTTTCGCGTGACGGCGCACGACGGCAAACCGAGTGTCGCGGGCAAGGCAGTCACGGGCTTCACCGATTCCGAGGAAGAGGCGGCCGGTCTGACGGATGTCGTGCCGTTCCTCGTCGAAGACATGTTGACCAGCCAGGGCGGCACGTTCTCCCGGGCGCCCGACTGGCAGTCCCATGTCGTCACGGACGGTCTGCTGATCACCGGTCAAAATCCTGCCTCGTCCGCACCCGCCGCGAAGGCACTACTCGCGCTGCTGGGCGAATCCCGATGAAGCAGCAGCCATGGATCGGGAAGTGCGCGAACGCGCATGCGAACGATCGACAGGGTCCGTTCGTTCGCGAACAGACGACGCACAGGCCTCAAAGTGCCTGTGCGTCGTCGCTGCGGGGCCGGATGAGAGCGCGAATGAACTAGAGCATGGAACTTCGGACGTCGGATTCGTCTCGTCGACGCACCCCCGACAAGAGTTCGCCGTCACCGCGGTACGTGCTTCATCGCCCGAACCCGCGCGAATCAAGAGAACGCCCTGGCGGGTGAACGATTTGCTGACTGTCCACGGGACTACCGCGACACGGGGGGCTTCAGGATCGCGCCCGGGCGGAGGCGTGGATCAAGGCCATCCGTGACGAGCAGAGTTGCTCGTCAACCGATCAGCGGCCCCAGGCGGACGCGGCCACGGGCTTTCGAAGGCGGTCTATCGTCGCGACTCGCCACCTAGCAAGGCGCGTGGCGACGAACTGCGCGTCGGCTTCGCGCGTTCGATCTACTCCTCGTCCGATTGAAAGGACATGGGCATCGAAGCCCACTTTCGCGCAGCAATGCTTCCCGATCTTCCGTTCCGCTCCTGCGGCCGTACTGGTGCCCAGCGTGTTGTGAAACGTTCAGACGGGGTACCCAACCGGGCGGGCCGTGGCCCTTGCCAGTCTTCTACCGTGCCCGACGCAGACCTTCGGCAAACGCGTCGTGGTCCGTGTCTACCGCC
>JBBQVV010000665.1:0-1853 GCA_038211235.1 Chthonomonadales bacterium
GGTCAGCCACGGCGATCTCAGTGACGCCGTGATTGAGAACGTCGTCCGTCCGGTGGTGCCGGCCGAACTGCTCGACAAAAACACCAAGTTTCACATCAACCCCACCGGGCGCTTCGTCACTGGCGGCCCGCAGGGTGACACCGGCCTGACTGGGCGAAAGATCATCGTCGATACCTACGGCGGGCGCGGACGTCACGGCGGCGGAGCATTCTCTGGGAAAGACCCCACCAAGGTGGACCGTTCCGCCTGTTACATGGCACGGTACATCGCGAAGAACGTTGTCGCTTCCGGTCTGGCCGACGAAGTCGAAGTCCAGCTGGCGTACGCCATCGGCGTGGCCGATCCGGTTTCGATTTACGTCGAGACATTCGGCACCGGTCGCATCGAACAGAGCAAGCTCGTCAACCTCGTCCGCGAGCACTTCCAGATGACGCCTCGGGGCATCATCGAGTCTCTGAAGCTGCGCCGTCCGATTTTCAAGAAGACTGCCGCTTACGGCCACTTCGGCCGCACCGAGCCAGACTTCACCTGGGAGGCCACCGACAAGGCCGAGGCGCTCCGCGAGGCGGCCGGCATTCGCTCAAGGGAAGCGGTCACGGTCTAACATACGTCCGTGGAGGACCGGCGCCCTCGCCTGTCCGTCGAGCGCGAAGCGCTTTGGAGTGCGGCCGCTTCGCCGCTGGTGTGGCGAGCCGCGCGCGCTTTCCCTATTTCAAGGTGAATAGGGTGGCGTGTCCGCGAGCGGTCACATTCGCTGCAAAACGATCAAGGGTCAACGACAACATCCTTCGCGCGGCGGGGGAGAGGTCCGTTTGCCGCTCCTCGACCTTCTGTGCCACCGCCGTCGGTGCTGCGGCGCCAGACAGGATTGCCACATGGGTGATGCCGTCCTGGTTGAAACGGCCGCGGAGCGCGTCCGGTGTCGCGGTCTCGAGGTATTGGGAGAGCCGGGGGCCGTCAAAGTTTCCACCGCCGCGAACGCGATGAGTGAACCAGAAGGTTTCGTTCAGACCGATAACGAGAGTGCACGATTCGGGGGGAAGTACGGCATCAAGTGCGCGGATGTCGGAAAACGACACTCTCTGCCGGGTCAGGAACTCTTCGTCGGACACTTTCCCGGAAATCAGTGTTGCCACCTCCGAGCGATCTACGAAGTAGGTGACCAGAAACAACGGCGCCATGATTGCGACGATTACCAGCACCCGCAGCACCCGCCCCTCGTCCGCCGAACGCGCCGCGGGCACGGCAAAGTAGGGGACCAGGATGCGGGCCGAAGGCGCCAGCAGAAAGAGCGCGACTCCCAGTCCGACCAGCGTCCATGAAAGGAGGCCGGCGCTCATGGTTCCACCCATCAGCAGCGAAGCACCCAGGCTCTCGTCGATGAAACGCCCTTCGAAAACGTAGGAGGACAGGAATGGGTGGCCGCGATATCCCGCCACGTGCGGTGCTGCTGCTGTGAAGAAGGGAGCGATCGGATTGCCGGTCAGCACCAGGTTGCGGATGAAGAACACCGACCCCGCAACCCCGCCCCATACGGCGCCGCGCCAGCGCCGCCCGATCATGAGCGTGACCACCCCGAAGGGAACGAATGTGTATTTGGTCAGGAGTCCGGCGGCGACAGCGGCCGAGAGATCTGCGCTCTCATCCTGATCCAACGAGAGCACCAGAGCCGCGCAAATTCCCAGAAGAGGCCAGTCCACCAGAGACCATCCAGCTGTCAGAGCAAGCGCCGGAGTGGTGAGGATCGCCGCGGTTTTTAATGCTCTCCCCCGTGCCAGCCGGTGCAGCAACACCGTCGCGGCGAGGGCTGACCCCAGATGCAGGAAGTGTGAAGCGCGCCCGCCTTCCTGACC
>JBBQVV010000666.1:0-1847 GCA_038211235.1 Chthonomonadales bacterium
GCGGTCGTCGTCGCGGGGTTCTTTCCTCGACGTCGCCTCGCTCAGATAGAGCTTCTCGACGTCGCTCAGGCGGTCGGGCATCTCGAATTCGAAGAACTCGCTTGTCTCCTGGAAAAGATGGACCTTTCGTTGCCTCAAGCCGGAGAAGACGAGCAGAATGTTGTCGACTTCCCATTCAAATTCCGCCAGCGCGGCGGATTCATCACCCCAGCTCGGAGGCGACCTGACGAACGCTTCGATTGCCGGATGGGCGTGGACCGGAATGTCCTCGCGGACATTGGCGAATTGCGACCGCAGTTCCTCGGATTCGATGATCTGGCGGGGTGGACGCTGCTTGACGAGAAGCGGACGACGGTCGGAGAGCAGCTTGTCAAAATTCTTCTTCCATCGCGAGGTGGAGGTCAGGCCCTTCTGCTGGCCCGCTAGGAAGTATCCGGAGTGCCGGGGCAGATGCAGCGCCGGCAGAGCCCATCCCAGCGCTTCGAGGATCGGCTTCGATTCGTCCGCTACGGCAATGCGGGTAAGTTCGACGTAATTTGATACCTGGTGCAAAGTCCAATCGTCGGAGGCCGCCAACCCGCGCAAGGCGGCTTCCCAGATCGACTTGTGCTCTTCGGGCAGGCCTATCCCCGCGCTGGCGGCCTGGACCCAAAGCTTCGGCTCTTCCGTCAACTGTTTGGCGCCCAGCAGCGTAACGTCCTGCAGCGAGGCGCCCTGGTCGTCGTCCGTGTTGGCGAGCAGCAGCGCGGGCAGATCCCACTCCGCATGCCGCAACGCCACCGTCCGTTCGTCCGTCGTCACCTCAGCCGGAACGTCGAAGCCCGCCACCAGATTGCGCGGGACCCGGATGGCTATTTTAGCGGCGGTGTCCTTGTCGGCGAGCACCGCCTTCACGATTGCGGCGACCTGCTGTCCCGTGAGCTGATCCAGCATGAACCGCGCGATGCCCTCGGCATCGACGAGCGCCTTCAGCCGTTCGCGGAGCGACGCGGCGCCAACCGCGCCCAGTATTTCCAGTCCGTTCACTGCAGGACCTTCCTTTTGAACGGGCTCTCGACGTAAGCGCAGGAGTCCGAAAGACGCTTGAGCAGGCCGAGGCTTGCGAGCCGGTCTTCGAGGCGCCGGGCGTTGTCGGAGAAATCCTCCTGATCCGCGGCTCCTGTCGAAATGAATTCCCGGCCCTGGTGGTCGCCGACGACGATGCCGTAGCGGTCGTACAGGAGAGCGAGGAAATCCTTGAATTCCATCCGGACGTCGACGCAGCACACCACAAGCGTCTTCAACAGCCGGTCCGTCGGCGCGTACCGCACGCGGCGGCTCGCCCGGCGCGAGGACAGGCCGATCAGCCGCGCCCAGGTGCCGTGGATCTTGCCGACGTGCTGCTTGTGACGCGTGATCGCCCGCTCGACAAGCATGTCGAGCACGTCGGCCGGTTTTCCGCGCACCTCGTCGGTCTCGATGAAATCGTCCGGCAGGTCGAAATGCGTGGTCAGCAGGTCGAGCGTGTTGGTGACCGGCTCGCCGGATTCCACCGCCTTCTGCCATTCCGGGGTGTCGCAGATCTTCCGTATGAAGCGCTCGATCGCCTCCTGCGGAAGGGCGTTGTTCCGCTGGAACGAGTCGGCGGACAGATCCCTGACCACGGACCGCTTCGGCGACACGATTTCGCAGACGAGGGTCGTGCGCTCGGTGCGGCCGAGCACCTCGGATCCGCGCTGGAGCTGGTACAGCAAGAGGTGCAGGCCGGTCATCACCACGAGATGTGGGATCGCGTCGTAGATCGGTATCTCCAGGTTGAGGATGGACAGCCAGTCCTCGGCCAGGCTGTCGAATATCTGGTGGGTCTT
>JBBQVV010000667.1:0-1826 GCA_038211235.1 Chthonomonadales bacterium
GCGCGCCTGCGGGTTGCTGCCGCCGAGCGTGACGCCGTCCACGGTGCAGCAGTGAACAACACCGTCGGCGGGACGACCGCGACCGACAGGAACGTGATCGGCGGGCACACGAATTACAGCGGCGTGATCCTCAGCGATCTGGGCACCACTGGAAACACCGTCGCCGGCAACTACATCGGCTTGGCTGGCGACGGCGCAACCGTGGTGGCGAACCACGAAGGCGTCCTGGTCACGGACGGGGCGGCGGGGAATCGCATCGGCATCGCTGGCGGCGGCAACGTCATCTCCGGGAACGCCGCTTACGGAGTGCTGATCCAGAACGCGGGCACCGCCAATAACTCGGTGCAGGGCAACGTGGTCGGCCTGGCGGCGACGGCCGGCAGCCCGGCGCGGCCCAATGGCTACTCGGCCGGCGTGGCCATCGTCCAGGCCGGCGGCGGCAACCTCGTCGGCACCGACGGCGACGGCGTGAACGACGCCGCCGAGCGCAACGTCATCGGCGGCAATCAGTACGGCTTTCAGTTTCAACAGCTCGGCACGGACAATGTTCTCCAGGGCAACTACATCGGCGTCGGCGCCGACGGCTTCGCCGACGTCGGCAATACTTTATCCGGTGTGCTGCTCGGAGGGGGAGGCGGGGGGGCCGCAGGGCCAGCGCATATCAAACATCCTTGAGTGTAAGGACTTCCGTAAGGAAGTCGGTGCTGTAAGCGCAGCGGAGCATCTTGCCCCGGAGACTATCTTTTGCTGGATGACGCTTCAGTAGCGTCACCGCAAAGCGACGGAGCCAACTCAAGTTGTTGCCCAAGGTACGCTCCCGTGTGCGGCTGTCGTCCTCGCGAAACGTCACGTCCAAGACCCAGTGCATCGACTCGATGCCCCAGTGGCCGCGGACCGCCTCCGCAAAACGCTTGCCGCTCAGGTAGCGACTACTGATGTAGTAGCGGACATCACTTGTCTCACTGCCGTCGGCATGCGTCGTCCAACGCAGCGCATAGCCGATGGCCTTGACCTGCGGCCACTCTCCCGCGGGGGCGAAGTCGCTTGGCGTCTTGGTGAGATAGTAGGTCCGCTCGTCAATGCGGCCGTGGGCCTCGTCGCGGGTTTCGTGGACACGATACTGAAGGTCTTCCATGTCGCGGGTGATGTGTTCGTGAAAGAGCGTTTCGATGGCAGCCTTGAGTTTGCGTTGGTTGTCTTTGACGGCGATGACACAGTCGCCGCCGCCCGCGACGATTTGTGCGACGATCTCTTTTTGGCAACCCATCGCATCGATGGTGACTATAGTGTCGGTCAGGTCGAGTTGCTGAAGCAACTGAGGAATCGCCGTGATTTCGTTGGACTTGTCGGCAGCGGCGACTTGTCCCAGGGCGATGCCTTCCTCGCTCGCCCAGGCGCTGACGATGTGCAAAGCATAGAGATCCTTGGCGCGGTCGTGCGAGCGGCGACAGGTCTTGCCGTCGATGGCGACGAGGCGCTTGGGGCTGGCGTCCTCGCCGGGCAGTGCGTGGGTGATCCAGTCGCGGAAGCAGCGTTGGAAGGCTTCGGGCTTCAGCGCGATCAGCAGCCGGCGAATGCAGTCGCGCGAGGGGATGCCATTGGGCAACGTGAGATAGCGGCCGAGCCAGTCTTGGCGTTCACGGGCCCAGCGATGCATGGCGGTGGGGCCATCGCAACCGCACAAGATGGCACACACGGCGAGTACCGTGATATCGACGAGCAGGTGCTTGCGATTGCGCGTGTGCCGGGGATCGGAAAGGGATTCGAAGTAACACGCGATGGAGCCAACGTCGACGAGCAGCGCCATGAGAGACATCCTTGCCATC
>JBBQVV010000668.1:0-1818 GCA_038211235.1 Chthonomonadales bacterium
CTCACCCGCTTCGTAATCAACAAGGAAGCTTAGATAAGCTAACAGCCTGAGCCGAACGTCTGACTGTTCACGACGAAAATAAGGGCCAACTCTAACATCACTGAAATCAAGTTGTCGACGCAAAAGAATAGTAACTGCTCAGCCTCTTCGTTTTCGATGGGTCACGTGCGTGTCAATCCAGGCGCATTGACGGCTGTCGGATAGCCTGAATCCATGGGGGGATGGATCGCGACGCATCGCAGCAATTATCCAAGGAAGAGCTGATCACGCTGGTGCTGGCCCAGGCCGCGCAGATCGTGGCGTTGACGGAACGCGTCGCTGCCCTCGAGGCCAAGCTCGGGCTGCCACCCAAGACACCCGACAACTCGTCCGTGCCACCGAGCCAGGCGCAGAAATCGAATCGGGCGGAATGCCGGGTGTCGAAGCCCAAGGGACGGCCGGGCACCTTCCGTGCGCTGTGCGAGACGCCCGACAGCGTTGTCACCTCCATGGCTGCAGCCTGCCCGCACTGCGATCACGCCTTGTCGATGGAGGATCAGCCGGACTTTCACGCTTACGATCACGTCGACCTGCCACCGATCCAACCCGTCGTGACCCGGGTGCATCGATACCGCGGAACCTGTCCATGCTGCCGCCGCGCCTTCAGCGCACCGGTGCCCAAGGGTCTCGCGCCTGGCAGCCCTTTTGGCCCCGGGATCACGGCGCTCGTGGTGCATCTGCACGTCACACAGGCGATCGGCTTCGAGCGCCTGTCCAGACTCATGGCCGAGGTGTTCGGCCTCACGATCAGCGAAGGCGCCATCTCTAACCTCCTGGCGCGGGCCGAAGCACCCCTGACGCGGGCCGCCACGGTGATCGCCGAGACCGTGCGGTCCAGCAAGGTCATCGCATCCGACGAGACATCGGCGCGGGTGATGGGCCAAACCTGGTGGCAGTGGGTGCTGACCTCGTCCACTGCCGTCTATCACCTCATTGCAGAGACACGGGCCGCCAAGGTGGTCGTCGACTTTCTGGGTGGGGTCAGGCCGGACGTCTGGGTGGCGGACCGCTATGCCGGCCAGAACAACCACGGCTTGGAACGCCAACTCTGCCTCGCCCACCTGCTACGCGATGCTCAATACGCCATCGATGCCGGCGACGCGGCTTTCGGGCCGGGCTTCAAGCACCTGCTCAAACGCGCCCTTGCCATCGGCCGGCGCCGGGACAGCCTGAAGGACAGCACGCTGGTCCAGTACCAGGCCGATCTCGACCGCCGCCTCGGCAGACTCCTGGCCATGCCGCCTCCCACGCGCGTAGGGCGCAAGCTCGTCCGCGCCATCAAGCGCTGCAGGTCCGACCTCTTCGTTTTCGTCACGCGACGGGAGGTGCCGCCCACAAACAACGGCTGCGAGCGCGCCCTGAGACCCTCCGTCATCTTCCGCAAAGTCACGGGTTGCTTCCGCTCGCGATGGGGAACCAGGCTCTATGCCGCCGCCATCTCCGTCATCGCCACAGGACGCATCAACGGCAAGTCCGCCCTGCAGTCAATAAAAGACGCAATCAAACCGACGCCCCGCGCCATCACGCCGTGACAGACACCTGAGCAGTTACGACAAACTAGTTCCTTGTGCAAAGTCAACAGCAGCAACTGCAAGCTGACAAAGAACCCAAGCCGTTCCCCAAACCTGACGAGCCAGCTCAATTGGGTGCGACCATAACGCAACGTCGGATTTGATGTCAGAATTTGAGCTGTCAAATAGGGTATCAAAACAATCAGCCAAAGGTTGCAGAGCGACGCTAGCGCGCGTAGGACTATTTGCGCTATCTTCAGGACTCGCC
>JBBQVV010000669.1:0-1805 GCA_038211235.1 Chthonomonadales bacterium
AATCGGACCAGAAGCCCGGATATGAGACTTCCACAACCTCGGCACCGTCCACGCGGCTCTCCCCCTTGGCCAGGAGGCCGGCCACTGCGAGGGTCATGGCGAGACGATGATCGCCCGAGCTTGCGGTGGCGGCGCCCTGCAGGCTACGTCCGCCATGGATCAGCATTCCGTCGGGCGTTTCTTCGATTTGCGCGCCGAGCCGGTTGAGCTCTGTGGAGGTAGTTTGGATGCGGTCCGACTCCTTCACGCGCAATTCGGCGGCATCCCGCACTATGGTATCACCGTCTGCGAAGCTGGCTGCAAGCGCCAGCGCCGGAATCTCATCGATTGCGCGTGGAATGACTTCGCCCTCGATCACGGTGCCGTGTAAGCTCGAGCTCCGCGCGACCAGATCGGCGACCGCTTCTCCCCCCTGCGTCCGCTCTTCGAGGATCTCGATATCACCTCCCATCGCCAGAAGCACATCCAGCGCACCACGCCGGGTCGGATTCATTCCGACACCGAGCAGGCGGATCTCCGCGTCAGGGTGGGCGAGCGCGGCCACCAGCCAGAAGCAGGCGGCACTCATGTCGCCGGGGACGCGGAGGTGGAGCGGAGCAAGCTCGACTCGGAGCGGCTGAACCTCGACGTGACCGCCGCCGGATTCCAACTCTGCACCCATCGAGCGCAGCATCATCTCCGTGTGGTCCCGCGAAGGTCCGGGCTCAGTCAAGCTGGTGGGGCTGGAGGCGTACAGTGCGGCCAGGACGAGTGCGGATTTAAGCTGCGCCGACGCGACGGGAAGCGTGTAGTCAATACCATGCAGGCCGCCTCCGCGAATGGCCAGCGGCGCGAGCTGGTCGCCTCCTCGTCCCAGCAGCGTCGCGCCCATTGAGCGGAGGGGAGTCAGCACCCTGCCCATCGGACGTGAGCGAAGCGAGCCGTCGCCGGTGAGAACAGAGAAGAAGGGCTGCCCAGCAAGCAACCCCGACAGTAGTCGCAGTGTCGTGCCACTGTTGCCGGCATCGAGGACATCCGCGCTTTCTCGGAGCCCCATCCTGCCTACGCCCTGGACCTGCAACAGTGAGCCGCCGTCCTCGCTCGGCTCACTGTGGAAGTGCACCCCCATGGCGCCGAGGGAACTGAGCGTTGACCGGCAATCCTCTCCCGGCAGGAACCCCTCGATGACACTTGTTCCGCCGGCAATAGCACCGAAAATGGCGGCGCGATGCGAAATCGATTTGTCCCCAGGCGGCGAAATAACGCCTCTCAGCCTGGGCGATCCCTGGATAATTCGTTCCATATCGGCTCCCTTGAGGGTCGGGCTCAACGGCGCCCCTTGCGCTCTTTCTTTTCCATCTCGCTCATATGCTTTTCGTATTCCTTGTAACGGCTGGTCAGGAATCCGCCAAAAAGCACGCTGCTCATCTGCTCCGACGCGGAGGGCATGTCAATCCGCTCGCGTTGGGGCCTGTCTGACCCCTCGAGGAACGCGTCGCGCTGGAGCTGCGCGCCTGCAAAAGCCTTGAAGAGCTCCCCCGGATCATCGGCGATCAGGCCGCGATATCTGCGTAACTCCTCTATGAAGCGGTCAATCCAGTGGATTACCGCCTCGCCGTTGGTCACGCAAATGTCGTGCGTCATCTGCGGATCGCCCGAAGCCAGGCGCGTGGCGCCGGTAAATCCATTCCCGGCAAGGAGGCGCATATCCTGCCACGCAGCGCTGTTTCTGGCCAGGTTGAACAGCGCGAAGGCGACAACCATCGGCAGATGGCTAACCGCGGCAGCATATTGATCGTGCTCTTCAGCGTCAACAAAGACAGGCT
>JBBQVV010000670.1:0-1777 GCA_038211235.1 Chthonomonadales bacterium
ATTGAAGCCCATCCCCGCGTGCGCCGACGGCTTTCGGCCGTCGAACATTTTCGGAAAGTCCGTTTGGAATCGCTGGAACAGTGCAGCAGTCTCGGGGACGAGAGCCTTGAGATTGATGTAAATCGATGTCCCCGTGTTCAGGATACCGTTGACGTCGTCACCCATTGCGTCGGCAAATTCATTGACGTTGTGGCCGCCACCATTGCCGATCATCGCCTTCAGCTTCGGCTCTGACGCAGTTTCGCTGATATCTGGTGTCATGCTGCGCCGATAAGGCGCGCTTCGAGCAGGTCGAGTTTGGCGCGACCATACATTTGCCGTTTGACGAGCTTGAGCCGGGTGATCTGGCCTTCGGTTTGACCGTTCGACCAGGGTTCGGTGATCGCGGCTCGGATGGCCGCTACATCCTTGGCGACGCCCCGAGCAAGCGGGGCGATCAGGCTGACCCCGGCGTGCTCGATCCAACTGTCTAGTCCGACACCCGCCTTCGTCCGGATCATGGCTTGGAACCGCTCCACCAAATTTCGGGCGTCAACCAGACTGGGTAGTCCCGCCTCGACGGCGGCAACAATTATGCTGTCGGCCTTGGTGAGGTGATCGTGGGCCATGCCCATCAGCCGGGCCAAGACACGGGCGGAGGGTGCTTTCTGCAGGCCTTGCGCCTTCATTTAGTCTGCACGCCGATGCCGCGTCGTCCATTCGCTGACCACGCGGGGGGATCCTCGAAAGCCCTGCTCTGTCAGCCTGCGCCAGAGCTCGGCGCCGTTGCGACTGCCTGCCGCCCACGCGGCGTCAAGCACGGGCAGGTATGCGTCCAGGGAGCTCTGCCGGACACGGAACACATCACCGCGGGCACCCCGGATAGTTTGACGCACCAGCTGGCGGCTATGCTGCGTGCAACGCACGATTTGCTTGATTGAGTGCCCAGGCTCCTTGAGCGCCAGTATCTGCCGCGTGGTTTCCTCGCGCCGCAGAAAGCCTTCGTATTGGAGCCGCTCGGCCGCGGTCAGCAAGACCGGATCTATCGTCGCCGCACCCAGCGCGTTACGGACAGCGCCCATCGATCGGCGCACCGGGTCAAGGAATGCGGAGCTGGCGTTCTCCATGAGGTGCCACCGATCGGCGACCTGAATGGCATTAGGCAGCGCCTTGGCAATAGCCTCGCCATAGCCGCCACCCCGATCACGCGACACAATGCTGATTTCAGGATGCTGGCATAGCCACGCTTCGGCTGTCGCCTGCTCCCGATCGGGTAGCAAAGCCACGATACGACGGCGTTCCAGGTCGCGGACGATGGTGCCGTAGCGATGGTTGCGGCGATAGGCCCAGTCATCGATGCCGATCACGGTCAACTTCTCGGTTCGAGGTAAGGCCCGCCGCCGCACGACGCGAAGCAGGGTGTCGTTGCTGATCGGCAGCATCAGCCGTTGGGCGAAGCCTGCGCCGGGTCTTCCACCCATCGCCAGGCCGAGGTGGTGGACGATCTCTTCGAGACGTTCAGTGCGCCGGGCTCGTTCACCGAGCACGGTCGTGTCAAACCGTTCGGCGAACACCTCGCGCAGACAGCGCGGCACGCCGCACCGGAATCGCCGCACCAGGAGCCGCAGGCGAACACGACGCCCTGAGCACGGCAGGTCCGACGGTTGTCGGACATAGTGGCTTTGAACACGGTGCGAAATCACGCCACACAATGGGCAAGACGCTGTGGCGGCGTTGCTGCGGGCCGTCACGATCAGCGTGGTCTCGCTGTCGTCGACACTGTCTACCTTAAGGCCCA
>JBBQVV010000671.1:0-1764 GCA_038211235.1 Chthonomonadales bacterium
ACATGGCCGGCTCGCTCAGGTGCGAACGGCTGTTCTGCAGCAGGTCGCCCCACTTGAGCGCCCAGTAATCGGCGAAGTCCGGCCTGGCGAACAACGTGTCGATCGCCTTCGCGCGCTTGTCCGGCGACGGATCGGCAAGGAAAGCCTTCACCTCTTGCGGCGTCGGCTGAATGCCGATGAGGTCGATGGTAATGCGGCGCAGGAATTCGATGTCGGTGCAAACTTCCGCGGGCGTGATCTTCAGATCGTTCAGCTTGGTCATGACGTGCTGATCGATGAGGTTGTCCTTCATCATCGGGCCGGCGGCGAAGGGCCGCGACTTGCCCAGGACGATGACGTTGGTCACCGCGAAGAGGCGTTCGTAGCGGACGACCACGGCCGTCTCGCCCGGCTCTCGGGCGCTGACCACGGCGGTCTCGTCCACACTCGCGACGGTGTCGTTGTTCGCCGAGTAGACGCCAAACCGGGTCACGTCGCGGACGCTGCCGTCGGAGTAGGTGGCGCGCAACTGGAGTTGTTGCTGTCCGTTGGGCCGGGCGATGAACTTCTCGGGAAAGACCTTGACGGAGACCAGGCGGAGCGTGTCGGCCAGGTCACTCGGCGCGCCGTCGCGAATCCAGTTGACGAGCGTCTCGTGCAGCACGTCGCCGGCTTCCATGCGGGCGCCGCCGCGATGAGCCACGCCGCCCGACGCCTTGAGGATCAGCAGGCTCGCCTCGGGCCGATGCCGGTTGATGCGCCGGCCGAGAAACTCCTGGGTCAGCGAGTCGTAATCCGCCACGTCGTTGCCGCCGCGCAGCGAGAGCTTGAAGCCGTTCTTGCCGAGCGAGTAGCCATGACAGGCCCCGGAATTGCAGCCGCCCTTCGAGAAAACCGGCATGACGTCGTGACGAAAACTGATCGGTTTCGTCGCCGGCTTGAGATCGACGCTGACCGGCAGAGAGACGCTCTTGCCGGCCGCCTTGATGGTGACGATCGTCTTGCCCGAGGCGACAGGGTGAACCCAGCCGAACGAATCGACGACGGCGATCTTGTCATCGGCACTGGCGAAACCGGCGCTGCCGGTCAGGTCGAGCGTGAGTCCATCGGCGCTGACGCCGCCAACGAGGATCGAGTGCGGTTGTCGCGGCTGGACGAGAGTGCGAGCGGCAGGCTGGAGTTGCATTTCGCCGGTGAGAACGGGTTCGGCGCTGTGGACGGAGAGCGCGCCGAGAAGCAGCCAGAAAGCTGTTCCGCAAACGACCGGGAAGGATGGAAAGCGCGGATCCTTCATGGTGTGTACCCGAATGGGGCGGGAGGCGGAGGGAGACGATCCGCCCGGTTGGTGTTCAAGGCAGGGGTGCTGAATGGATTGTCATCCGGAGGCGTCCGGAAGACAAGGAGAAAATCCGAGCAGGTATAATCAGCGACAGTGATTCTTCGTGACCGCCCCGAGGAATAAACCATGCCGATGCACGACTGGACCCTTGTGGAAGCGGGCATCTTCCACGCGTTTCATCACGAATGGATTTCGGAGATTTTCCGGGCCTTGAATCGGGGTTTGCTGCCAGACGACTACTACGCCCTACCCGAACAGGTCGCCGCCGGCTTCGGACCGGACGTCCTCACCCTTCAGGACCAACGTCCGGACGCCCATGACGAACCTGCCGGAGGGAGCGTCGCGACGACCACGCGGTTGCACACTCGTCCTCAAACCCGGTTCACCGCGGAGACGGATGCGGAGTTCTACCGGCGGAAAAAGAGTTCCATCGCGGTTCGCCACGT
>JBBQVV010000672.1:0-1760 GCA_038211235.1 Chthonomonadales bacterium
ACTCGCACAGGGTGGATCAGGCGGACCCGGTCGCACTTCCACCCAGGCTTGCGCAGGCACGACGCAGACGCTGCTCCGCGGCGTCGGCCACGGCCTTGACCTCGGGCTTGCCGACCAGGTTCACCATGATCTGTGGGTCGAGAAACCCGACCACCACGCGATCGGGTGCTTCCTCGCGCACGATCACGTTGCACGGCAGCAGCAGGCCGATGTCTGGTACCGCCTGCAGGGCCTGATGCGCCAGCGGTGGATTGCAGGCGCCCAGGATGCGGTAGGGCGCCATGTCGACCCCCCAGCTTCTCCTTCATCGCATGCTGCATGTCGATGTCGCTGAGAATGCCGAAGCCTTCGGCCTTCAGTGCGGCGATGGTCTTTGCCAGCGCTTGGTCGAACGAGGTGCCGGTGAGCGTGGTCGTGAATCCGTACATGGGGTTTCTCCGTGACGTCTGTGGTGGGGTCTTAGGCGTTCGCCGCCGCTGAAATGAGGGTTGTCTCGGTGACGAGTTTGGACAGCTCAACAAAGCCGATCGGCGGAACGGTCAGCCACGGCAGCGTGAAAAGACGCTTGGCCAGGCCGGTGGACATGCGTTCGATCTGCTTGCGTTCTCCCGCTAGTCGTGCCGCCAGCAACGGGCCGCGTGTTCCGGCCGCGAGGACACTCTTGTTGAGCTCCCAGGGCCTCGACGCTCGCGCGGCGCAGGTCTCCTGGGAAGGCTGCGGCCTGCGACAACGGAGTCACCTTTAGGCAGCATCACCAGAATGAACTTGGTGTACGCGGCGTCTTGCAGTCGCATCAGCGGCGTGACGGCGCGCTCGCTTCCGTGCCCTTCGACCTTGCGCATCATTTGCGGTGGAGGCGCCGGACGCATCCATCAGCAGCATCGAATGTCCGGTCGGCGCGGTGTCCAGCACCACTAAGGCTCTGCGCCCTTCGCAGACGTTGCGCGGAAAGGCATGGAAGACCGCGACCTTCTCGGTGCATGGCGAACGAAAGCCTTCGAGCAGCACGGCCCGCTCCTGGGCGTCGAGGCCGGGTGACTTGGCAACAATGATCTTGTCGACGTAACGCTGGGTCTCGACCTTCGGATCGATGCGGCTGACGTGCAAACCCGGTACGTCGCCGTTCAGCTTCCCGGCCAAGTGCGCTGCCGGGTGCGTGGTGTTCAAGTGCACGGTCTTGCCGAGCTGAATCAGCCCCAACGCCAGGGCAGCCGCGACCATCGTCCAGCGAGGACGCTTCGTTTTGATTGACAGCGATCAAACTCGTAGACGAGCCAACCCGCGACACTCAGCCTCTCGCCGTCGTTCGCACCGTCTTTCATCGAATGATTTCCGTCCTCCCCGTTCGCGTTGGTGGACTCAGCGCAGCCGAAGCTCGTGATCGTCTGGAGCGAGATGGCCCGAATCGGCTTCCGCCGCCGCAGCACAAGACGATCGGCGCCGCGGTGTTCTCGGTCGCGTTGCAGCCGATGGTGCTGTTGCTGCTCGCGTCCACAGTGCTCTATGCGCTGCTGGGAAGTATCTTCGACAGCGCGGTGCTGTCGCTGTCGATCGTCGTCGTCGCTGCCATCTCGGTCTATCAGGAGTTGCGCACCCAGAGGGTGCTCGAAGCGCTGCGTGATCTGGCGAGCCCGCGCAGCACTGTGGTCAGAGACGGCGTTCCCATTCGCATTGCCAGCCAGGATCTGGTCGAAGGCGACCGCCTGATCGTGCAGGAGGGTGATCGGCTGGCCTGTGACGCGAGCCTCTTCGTGTCGCAT
>JBBQVV010000673.1:0-1758 GCA_038211235.1 Chthonomonadales bacterium
AGGCTACTACGACGCCCCTTCGATGACGGTGTACCGCGTCGCTGCGACGCGAGCGAAACAACGCGCGAGCGTCTGGCACGTGCTCTTGGCGATCCTCCTGGCGCACGGGTTGGTTCTGCTTGCGTGCTACGTGAAACCAGCTACCGGCTGGCCTTTCGAGTGGAAGCAGTGGCCCGGCGTGCTTACGTCCTGTGCATTCCTGTTCCTTGGGGTGGCTGCTCACGGCGTCATTCAAGGCGTCACCGTTGCGAGGCGCTCTCCCGCTGCGCTCAGCCACCCTTGGAACGATTGGGTGACTTGGGCGAACGCGCACGAGGCCCCACTCTTGATGAGCGTCGTCACGCCTACTCTCGTCTTCTTCATCCTGCGTTTCTCGATGCCGAACTTGGGAGCCGCGCCGGCTTTCTTCGTCGGCTACAGCATCGACAGCTTCACCGACGTGCTCATCGATCGCTTCTCGCAGCTCGCCGCAGGTCGTGCCGGTGCGTTGCTCGACACGCTCAAGCCGAAGCCGACGGCGCCTCCGGCAGTGAGCAACCCGTAGCCTACGACGAATGCTTTGAATCTCCGACACTTCGAAACCGAGAGAATCACATGATTGACTATAAAGTAGACATGAAGTTGGAGCTGTGGATCAAAGATGCTGGCATGTTCGACGGCTTCGCCGTCTTCGTAGATGGCTCGCTCATCCGTAAGGTTGGGGACCAGATTACGCACAAGTCCACGATTTCCCGCCCGAGCGGCGTTGAAGCCATAGCGATCAATTTTGGCGGCCAGGACGGAGGCGTCTCGGCGGTGGTTGATGTCACCGACCCGAACAACAATCTCACTCTCGAAAAGCAAACAGGAATCAATCATGCCTACATGATCCAGGCGGTTTAACAGATGCAATCGTCCTCGTTGAGAACGCTCGGCTCGCTCGCGGCAGTCATCTGTTATCTGGCCGGATGCTGGCTGTCCCCTGCAAGTGCTTATGGCGCTCCTGCGCCCGCGGCTTCCGGGCCCCTCGACGAGTTCGGCGGCGTATCGGCAAGGGATCGCGATACGGGAAAGGATGAGGTCTATCGCGCCGCGTGCGCAACCGTGCCGTACTACTCCGCAAACAAGGCAAACCTGGTCACCTGCTACGGCGCGGGCAGGCATGCGTTGTGGGAATCGGTGATCACGGCTGGGCAAACGTATGCAGGAGTTGCTTGTCAAAGCGCTCCAGTCGATGATTCGACCGCGCTCGCAACGGCAAAGAACGCCTTGACCGAGGCTCAGAGCTCGCTCGTCACTAGTACGACAGCGGTCGTCGTGGCCCAGCAGGCGCTCGACAACAGCGGGATCGAAGTACGTGCTTGGACAACCGCTCAAGCCAACAAGGAGGCGGGCGCCACCCAGCACCTCATCGACTCGCAGAAAGCGCAAGCCGCGGCACAGGATGCGCTGGAAACGGCGCAAGCGGCCGTGAAGAAGGCGGCCGAGGGGCTCATCGTTGCCAAGACCAAGGTCGACGATCAATCAAAATCGGACGCCGCCGGCGCCGACAAGCGCCGCTCGGATGCCCTCGGCGCTCTTCAAACGGCAATTGCCACAGCGGAGAACACAGCGCGCTCGGAGGACGACTTCGAACAACTGCTTCGCGACGAGCCCCGCCGCCAAGTCTGCTTGAACCTGTACAAGGCCGAGTTGAAGGCGTTCGCCGCGAATGCGACGACGGAAACAGAAGACGCTTCAAAACAAGCGGCGGCAGATCACCAAACTGACATCCTGCGA
>JBBQVV010000674.1:0-1730 GCA_038211235.1 Chthonomonadales bacterium
CTCCGCGAGAGTGGCCATCCGCTGCAGTTCGGCCACGAGGTGGCTGACGTGTATCAGCATCGTTGCCGGCCTCTCTCCCTGCCCTCGCTGCGCTCTCGCCGCTCCGGCCAGCACGAAATCCAAGATGGCGACTTCCATCGAGTCCGGGATTTCACCTTGCTGAATGGCCTGCAAATGCTCGTCCGTCACCTCCCGAACAATGTCGAGGCCGCCGATCTCCTCGGTTGTGACCGGATCGAAGCGACCGAAGAGTTCCTCTGCCCCGAAGTACCCGTCTGGCTTCGGGAGATCGACGATGAAGTCCTTGGGGTAGAGATCGTTCGCCACGTCGGGATGGAAGGTGTCATGGGGGATGAGGATGTTGGCGAAAGGGGTTGCAGTGTAGGCAACGTACACTCGCCTCTGAAACCGTTGCAGCAAATCCCGGATGAGGCCGTTGATCACCGAGGGTTCCTCGTAATCCGGCGGGAGAGCTTCACCCTCGGCCTGATAACTCCCGCGCGTATCGACGCTTGCCTGGTCGGCCTCATCATCAATGACTAGCAACGGGATCGTTCGACGGACCTCCTCGGGGGCAGCGTCGAGCCACCGCAGCAGACGACGAAGGACGGAACCGTTCTTCTTCACGACGAGCAGAACCGGCTGTGATCCCTGCAGGGCTGCATGGTTCGCGAATCCCGGATCGAAATCGCCGTGGATGTCCTCACGGGTGAACTCGTGCCATTGCCGGCCGAGTGGCGGAAGCCGCACTGCTCTGGGTCGGTTATCGTTGTACCCGACCAGTTCTCGCTTGAGTCGAATCTGCGTCTGACGGCGCAGTCCGTTATCCACCCCCGACAGCACCACGATCAGCCGGTAGCCGACATCGGCCGCCTTCCCGGTGAGGGCCGTGAAGTTCGCGGTTTTCCCGCTCTGGACGTATCCCAGCACGAGCCCCCGGACGTCAAACTGCGTGGTCGCCGGGGGAGCGAATTGTCCGAGGATGCGGTCCGTGACCTCGTCGAGTGAGCGCACCGCCGATGTCGGCCACTCGCCCACCGTGAGCAGAAACTCACGGAGTCTCGGCCAGTAGTACCAGGTGGAACGGTCGATCTGGCGGAGCCACTCATCTCTGCGAGCTGCAGCTACCAGCACCCTGGCCGGCTCCAGGACGAGGTTCTCGTCACGCTCAAGCGTCTCGCGGATCCGCTCCCGAAACTCGGCGGGGATGGCGGGGTTCGTAATGGCCTGATCACGGTGGATGCCCTGGTCGATCATGAGGCGGACAAGCCCGAGGGCTGCTTCAAAGCTCATCGGCCATCTCCTTCCCTGCTGATCCGGTCCCGAAAGCGGCTGAACACACTCGCGATGACGGGCTTTTCCGTGTCCTCCGCCGTTTCCTCAAGCTGTCGCTGTAGGTCATCGAGACTCCACAGACGATCCGCCGGCGGATCGTCCGGTCGCCCCTGCTGGCTCTGCGGCGACGGGGTGCCTCCCGTGTCATGCGGCGGAGTGACTCGGGGCGTGGAGGTTGCCGGGGGTGACGGTGGCGTACCGTTGCCGGCTGGCACCCTATCGGTCGCAGTCGGATTCTTTCTGTACGTATCCTGGGCGAGCCTGATCACGGGCCGGATCGCCTTCTCCACTCCCTCCCGGATTTGCGGGGGTAACTGGACCCGCATCTTGGCGACATTGATCTTGAATGCCTCATCCAGCCCGGGCAGGAAACTGAGTGCGATGCGGGCGAGTTT
>JBBQVV010000675.1:0-1701 GCA_038211235.1 Chthonomonadales bacterium
GACGTCTCTCTCGACGCAGTTTGCAGCCAGTCCCAGTCGGTTCCGGTGTGGAGAATGAGGTAGGCGTGTTCGTCGTCCTGACGAGCCACCGCGATCCGATAGTCATACCCGCCGGAAGAAGTGAACGTCGTCGGCAAGTTCTTGAGGTCGAACTGCTGTCGCGACAGCAGGTAGACCCAGGCGCGGCTGCGGACGACCTCCTGGTCGTTCGTCCGGACGAAGACGAGCATCGGCACCCGCTTGCCCTGGAACTCGGAGAGCGCGGGCGGCGCGGCGAGGTAGCGGAAGCGCAGGTCAGTCGGCACCGGCGTCTCGACCCCGAGCGTGCGCAACGAATCCTGCACCTTCTCGGCGGTGGGCGAGATCTGGAATTCGACGGCCCGGTCGCAGACGCCCGCCAGATCAATCGAGGCCGGTCCGGGTTGGACCCAGCGAACGACACCCCAGAGGAGCAGCAGGACGGCGGCGGCGACGGCGGCGGCGCGGACGTAGTGGCCGATGCGGTGTCGATACCAGTCGCCGCGCGCCGCGTCGAGGCGGGCCGTGAGATTCTTGCGCAGGTAGTCGGGCACTTCGACGTGGCGCATGGCCCGGCCGAGGCACTCGTCCAGTTGACGCTCGGCGCGCGCCGTGGCTCCACAGTCAGGACAGTGGTCGAGGTGTCCGGCCAACTCCTCCGCGTCTCGGGGTTCGAGTTCGGGAGCGTTCGGCCGAACGAAGTCGATCAGCATGCGGGCGGTTTTACAATCCATCGGTCGCCCTCCGGGGGGCACTGGCCGTTGACCGACACCGGCACCTCCCGCGGCAGGAGGCGCGAGCGGAGATAAGTCTTGGCCCGTGCCAGCCGTGACATCACCGTCCCGAGCGGGAGATCCATCTGCTCGGCGATGTCGCGGTAACTAAAATCCTCGAAATAGTACAGGATAATCGGCGTTCGGAATACCTCAGATAGCTCGTTCAGCGCCTGCTGGAGTTGTTCCGGGTCGATCTCGGGTAGAGGCTCGGGCGTCATCTCGGCGAGATCGCCGAGGTCGTCCAGCGAGACGCACGCCTCCTGTTTGCGGGAACGAACCCGGTGCAGATAGGCGTTGCGCAGGATGCTGAAGAGCCAGGGCTTGGCCCGACCGGCGTCGCGGAGCTGGGCGAAATGGAGCTGCGCCTTGCAGAATGCGTCCTGGGTAAGGTCTTCGGCGTCCGCGGCCGAACCGGTCAGACGATAGGCGTATCGGTACAGGGCGACGTAGTGATCGTCCACCAGCCTCTGAACAGTCCGCTGACTGCCGGGCTTCCCCATGATGCATCATCCCCTCAGAATAGGAACCGGGACCGGGCGATTTATTCCCCGATCGCACGAAAATATCCTCGGTGACGCCGCCGGACGCTGTGGGCGACACGGAAGCGCCATCGATTACTAGGGTATGCGTGGAGCCGTTCCGTTGCCAGCAGAAAACGGCGCCTCGATTCTGTCGATTTGTACACATATCGGCCTTGGAGAGCGAATCCGGCTCGTCCGGATTTTTTTCGGGAATAAACGAGACGGCGGCGCATCGTATCTGTTGCACCGCCGACCAGAGGGGTCGATGGTGGAAAGTACTCCCACGAATCGACAACTTTGAAAGGACGGTTTCCCGTGAAGAAGCTGTTCGCGATGCTCCTCGTCGGCGGTCTCCTCGTCTCCACCACGGGCTGCCCGAGCGCCCC
>JBBQVV010000676.1:0-1698 GCA_038211235.1 Chthonomonadales bacterium
AAAATCGCCGATTGCCGGATAAAACAGCTGATGCGGGCCGGTTAGGTATTCGAACGACAAGTCTTTCGATCCGTCTGAATTGATTTCCTTGACGTGGACCAGGATCATATCGCTGAATTCGTTCGGGCCTATCTGTTGGTAGGCGTAGCGAAGTGTCTCGGGTCGGACAACATTCGACAGGTGTGGAGTGTTGAAGAGGGCCACCTGGGCAGGACTAAGCGCAGCATCGGCTGATGCTGCAGCCGGTGATGGGGCTTGCGCCGCTGCGACGGGAATGAACGATAAGGCATGGGCAAACATCAAAAGCACTGCACATGAAAGGGGACGCTGGGTCTGTCGTAACGAGGAGAGATTCATGATCGAGTTGGTCCTAGTCTATTGCTTGAACACCGTGCCCGATCGCTGCTTGGAGCGGCGCGAGGCGCTCGTGGAGCCCGTCAACATGATGAGCTGCACGATGCGCGCGCAGACCGTCGCCCAGGAATATCTGGGTGCGCATCCGCTCTACCGCTTGTCCCGCTATCGCTGCGAGCTGGACAAGCCGCACGAGAGTCCCGCGTAGTCCGTTAATACACCACCACGCTGCGGATGCTCTCGCCGGCGTGCATCAAGTCGAATCCCTCGTTGATTCGCTCTAGCGGCAGCGTGTGGGTGATCAGGTCGTCGATGTTGATCTTTCCGTCCATGTACCAGTCGACGATTTTCGGGACATCGGTCCGGCCGCGGGCGCCGCCGAAGGCGCTGCCTTGCCACACGCGGCCGGTCACGAGCTGGAACGGGCGGGTGCTGATCTCCTTGCCGGCGCCGGCGACGCCGATGATGGTGCTCTTGCCCCAGCCCTTGTGCGCGCACTCGAGGGCTTGACGCATGAGGGTGACGTTGCCGACGCATTCGAAGCTGTGGTCGGCGCCGCCTTTGGTGAGGTCGACGAGGTAGGGGACGATGTCGCCCTCGATCTCCTTCGGGTTGACGAAGTCGGTCATTCCGAACTTTTCGGCCAGCGCCTTGCGCTTGGGGTTGATGTCGACGCCGATGATCTGGTCTGCGCCGGCGAGTTTGGCGCCTTGGACGACGTTGAGGCCGATGCCGCCGAGGCCGAAGATGACGACGCGGTCGCCGGGCACGACCTTGGCGGTGAAGAGGACGGCGCCGACACCGGTGGTGACGCCGCATCCGATGTAGCAGATTTTATCGAACGGCGCGTCCTTGCGGACTTTGGCGAGCGCGATCTCCGGCATGACGGTGAAGTTCGCGAAGGTGGAGCAGCCCATGTAGTGCAGCACCGGCTTGCCCTTGAAGCTGAACCGGCTCGTGCCGTCGGGCATCACGCCGCGGCCCTGGGTGGTGCGGATCTTCTGGCAGAGGTTGGTCTTGCGGCTGAGGCAATATTCGCACTCGCGGCATTCGGGCGTGTAGAGCGGGATGACGTGGTCGCCCTTGACGAGCGAGGTCACTCCAGGTCCGACGTCGACCACGATGCCCGCGCCTTCATGGCCTAGGATGGCGGGGAACATGCCCTCGGGGTCTTCGCCCGACCGGGTGAATTCGTCGGTGTGGCATATGCCGGTGGCTTTGATCTCGATGAGGACCTCGCCCTCTTTGGGTCCTTCGAGTTGGACCGTCTCGATCGACAATGGCTTGCCAGCCTCGAAGGCCACGGCTGCGCGCACGTCCAAATCGCTTCTCCCCGTATTGGTT
>JBBQVV010000677.1:0-1695 GCA_038211235.1 Chthonomonadales bacterium
CCCATCAGCCTCTTCTCTCCCCTGGCCGTCTTCACCTCTTCGATGAAGGCGGGAATCCCTGAAACCGATCCGATTTCCTGGAGCATCTTCAGGACTTCTTCGTTGGCGCCGCCGTGCAGCGGGCCATAGAGGGCCGCCGCGGCGCCGGCAACGGCCGAGTAGGGATCCGTGTGAGAGGAGCCGATGCCGCGCATTGCGTGGGTGCCGCAATTCTGCTCGTGGTCGGCGTGCAGAATGAAGAGGACGTCGAGCGCCCGCACCAGCACCGGGTCGGGCCTCCAGCTCGAGGAAGGGATCCGGAACAGCATGTTCAGGAAGTTCTCTGTGTAAGAGAAATCGTTGTCCGGATAGACGTAGGGCATTCCCATGCTGTGGCGATAAGCGAACGCCGCGAGCGTCGGCATCTTCGCGATCAGCCGGTGGATCTGCTTCGTTCGGCCCGAGGCGCTGTGGATGTCGCGCGCCCCCGGGTAAAACGTCGACATGGCGCCGACCGTCGCGATCAGCATTCCCATCGGATGCGCGTCGTGGTTGAAGCCATCCATGAACTTCTTGAGGCTCTCGTGGATCATCGTGTGAAAGGTGATGTTGTGGACCCACTCATCGAACTCCGCGCGGCCGGGGAGCTCGCCATGCAGGAGCAGGTACGCCACTTCGAGGTATGTCGACCGTTCCGCCAGTTGTTCGATCGGGTAGCCCCGATACCTCAGGATTCCCCGGTCGCCGTCGATGAACGTGACCTCGCTGCGGCAGTTCGCGGTGTTCAGGAATGCCGGGTCGTAGGACATCAGACCGAAATCCTCAGGACCCGTCTTGATCTGACGCAGGTCGATGGCACGAATGGTTCCGTCGGAAACCGGCAGGTCGTAGGACTTTCCCGTCCGATGGTCGACGAGGGTGACCGCGTCGCGGCGTTCCCCCTCCGCCGGATGGCTCTTGTCTTCGACGGCGGGCGTGGGGGACATGGGGGACTCCTTCGCTTCCCGACGATCATAATATTGAGTGCTCATCGCGTTCTGCCACGGGCCGCGACCGGCCGCTGATACGCTCGATCGATGTACGCCCTCGCCCTCGTGCGCTACCGCCGGCCGCTCGAAGAGGTGCTCCCGCACCTGGACGCCCACCGCGCCTATCTGCGCGGCCTGAAGGAATCCGGCACCCTGCTCGTCTCCGGACCTCTCGATCCGAAAAACGGCGGCGTTCTCCTGCTACGCGTGCCGGACCATCGCGCCGAAACGCTCGATCGGATTCGAGACAGCGACCCGTTCGTCCGCGAACGAGTCGCTCAGTACGAATTGCTCCCATGGCTGCCCAACATCGGCGCGGAATCGCTCGAGAAGCTTTGATGGAGAGCCTGCAGGAGAAGTGGGCGCCGGCGAATCGATGCTTCGGCTGCGGGCCCGCCAACGAAAAGGGATTGCGGATCCGGAGCTTCGTCGAGGGTGAGGAACTCGTCTGCGACTGGCGTCCGGAGCCGCACCATCAGGCGTTCGAGGGGGTCTTGAACGGCGGGATCTGCGGCGCCCTCCTCGATTGCCACAGCAACTGGGCGGCCACTCATCACCTTCAGGAGAAGTCCGGTTCGCCGACGCCGCCGTGCACGGTCACCGCGGACTTTCATGTCGTCCTGAAACGTCCGACTCCCATGGACGCTCTGCTCCGGCTGCGGGCACGGATCGTCGACTCGTCCGCCGA
>JBBQVV010000678.1:0-1693 GCA_038211235.1 Chthonomonadales bacterium
GAACCTCCGCCCGTGCTGATAGCTTTGACACAGGTTGGACACACTCCCTCGTCATGCGCTCATGAACCCGCATTCGCTCGCCACACCATCCAGCGTCGACGTCATCGCGGCCGACGCGCTCCGAGATGCGGCCTCCCGGCACCACCGATTTCACGAAGTACACGCCGGCGATTCCGGGGGGCACCGTCCGGGCGACGTTTGACTCCGTCATTCGGATCGCCGCCTGGATGCGCGTGACCGGCGGAAGCTCCGGAAAAAGGGAAGGCTGCGCCGCTGCCGCCGAGGGATCTCCGAGCCACGCGTTACGCGCCGAGCGCATCTCAAAACAGTGTAACGGGTCCACTCCTGTTTGCCGCCCGAAGATTGGAGACGCGACCCGCCACCGAACCCTCTCCCGGATGCGAGGAGACGGAAGTGGCCGGCTCAGCCGCCATGGTGGAACGGCGGGAGCTGGAGCAGAAGAAGTCAATCGCTGTCCGCTTCCGGTCGCCGATCGGACGCACGGCTAGGAAGGCCGGGTGTCCCCTTCAGACGCCCGCGGGTGCCGTCTCCGGCGCTCTGCCGAGGCGAGCGGGAGAAGGCATCGGATTCAACCCGAGGTGCTGGTCCTTCTTGGGCAAGATTTCGTCTTTCCAGCAGAACTCCGGCCGTCCGCGAACGAGTCGGTCGGCGACCTCGGCGCCCATCTGGACGGAGTGGTCCATGTTGCCGATTTCATACTTCCAGGCCCCGAAGCGGCCACGCGAGTAGATGTCCCGCGACTCGAGCCATGGCTGAATGACCGAGAGCGCGTCGTCCCGCTCGATCGTCGGGATCGGATAGGTGTATTCGCGGGTGATGAGATGGGTGTCGACCACGTCCTTGCGATCGGCCGGCGATAAGAGCTTCGTGTTGACGAAACCATGAAGCACTTCGTCGACCACCGTCTCCAGGTCGACCGGCTTGTACGGTGAGCGCGAAACCTCGGCCAGCAGCGAGTACTGGCGAGACGAGTCCGGAACCACCTCCGGCGAGTAGTTCGAAAGATAGGTGACGCGGTAGAAGGGGCAGTTCTCCTCGGGGAAATACATCCAGCACTTCGTGGTCGGCGCCGGCTGGTTGACGCCGACTCCGACGATCGCGCTGCCGGAGTGATGCAGCTTCGAGGTCGCCTCGGCGACGTGGGACGGCGCGTCCGGTATGGACTGAACGAGACGGTCGAGCGGCATCGTGGAGATGAGCTCGTCGTACTCCTCGTCGGAGCCGTCCTCGAGGAGCACGCGCTTCCGGCGTGCGTCGACGCCGACCACCCGGGCGCCGTAGCGGATCCGGTCCTCGAGAGTTTCCGCCACGCGCAGGAAGAGACCTCCGGTCCCGCCGTGACGCGGGTACTTGAACGTGTTGTTCGGTCCCCATGAAACGTCCGCGCGGTTCAGGACGACGTTGGCGATCATCCTTTCGAGATCGACCACCGGCACGCGCTCCCCGATCCAGTGCGTCCCGAGCATCTTCGGCGGGTGCGCCCAGACCTTGAAGTTGTAGGGCATCATGAAGTATTCGGCGATCCCTTCGCCGAAGACCCCGTGAATCAGCTCCTCGAACGTCCGGTAGGAGGGCTTCTCGTGCCCCGAGCGCAGCTGCGCCTTCTGAGCGGCGATGACGCCCAGCACGCACTTCAGGACGGCTTCGGGAGGCAGGTCCTTGATGTTGTTCT
>JBBQVV010000679.1:0-1668 GCA_038211235.1 Chthonomonadales bacterium
ATGGCGGTCTTCGTCGTGATGCTCAACCGGTTCTTCTGGAAACGTCTGTACCGGCTCGCCGAGGAACGGTTCAGCTTGAACATGTGAGGCCGACGTTTATGCCCGACCCGACATTCCCCATCTGCGAGGCCCGAAACGTCAGCGTGTCGTTCGGCGCCGATGAACGGCTCGTCCTCGAAGACGTGTCGCTGGCCGTGAACTCCGGAGAAGTCATTGCGATCCTCGGTCCCAGCGGCTGCGGAAAGAGCACGCTGCTGCGCGCCCTCGTCGGATTGATCAAGCCGACGAAGGGTGAGATTCGCGCCCACGGCAAACCGTTGAATGGGATCCACCCGGGCATCTCGATCGTCTTTCAGAACTTCGCGCTCGATCCCTGGCTCACCGTTCGCGAAAACGTCCGCGTCGCACTCAATGGCCTCGGATTCGACGCCGCCACCGGCGTGGCCCGCGTCTCGCGATGCATCGACATGGTGGGCCTCGAAGGGTTCGAGGAGGCGTATCCCAAGGAACTGTCGGGCGGGATGAAGCAGCGCGTCGGCATCGCGCGGGCGCTGGCCCGCGGGCCGGAATTGCTCTGCATGGATGAGCCGTTCAGCGCCCTGGACGTCTTCACTGCCGAAAGCTTGCGGAGCGAAGTCTACCGGCTCTGGACGGGAGATCAGGGGGGCCTCGGATCGGTCGGGACGGTGAAGAGCATCATGATGATCACGCACATCATCGAGGAGGCGGTCTTCCTCGCCGACCGCATCGTCGTGATGGGGACGCGGCCGGGGCATATCCGGCAGATCATCCAGAACACGATTCCGCACCCGCGGACGTATCAATCGCCGGCCTTTCTGGGGCTGGTGCAGCGGCTCCATGACGTAATCGTGTCGGAGCACCTGCCGGAGACGGCCGCGATCAGTTCGGTGGCGACGCCGGAAGGATTCGTCGCCCTCGAGCCGTTGCCGCGCGTGAACCTCGGCGAGGTGTTTGGGCTGATGGAGATCGTGCGCGACAACGGCGGGCAGATGGACGTATTCCGGCTCGATCTCCTGACCGATTACGACTTTGGCCACACGCTGGCAGTCATCAAGGCGGGGGAGATGCTCGACTTTATCGACACGCCCAAGAACCGCGTGAGTCTCACGCCAACCGGAAGCAAGTTCCTCGATGCCGACATCAACGGCCGTAAGAAACTCTTCCGCCAGCAGCTTCAAACGCTGAGTGTGTTCCGGTTCCTCGAGCAGATCCTGAAGGAAGCGAAGGACCAGAAACTGCCCGGCGAAATTGTTCAGGAAGAGCTGGTCGTGCGGCTGCCGACCGAAGACCTGGACACGCTGATCAAAACGATCATTCACTGGGGCCGTTTTGGCGAACTGATCGGGTACTCGCCGGAGACCGATACCTTCTTCCTCGATCATCCGACGGCCGAACCGGCGGCTGAGCGCGTCGCTGGTGCACCTGCGGCGTGAGCGTCGTTCGTAGCACGGGCGCCTAGCCCGTGGCTTGGAAGACAACACGAGCGGCGTGCCCGTGCTACGGGAAACGCAATACATCTCGTGCATGCGGCGCAGATTTTGCGCGGCGGACGAACATGCCTACTTCGCAAGCGGACCGACCCTCCGACGACACCAGGACTGACCCGAGTGAACCGACCGGACTCTACGGCTTCTGCAAACGGCTCGG
>JBBQVV010000680.1:0-1665 GCA_038211235.1 Chthonomonadales bacterium
GGTTCAGTATATACCCTCGATCCTACTTGTAATGGAATTGACAGGACTGGCGGTTGATACTTGAATGGTCGAACGTAGCGGCAGCCGCGGAGTGAAGGTCGTAACTCCGATCCCACGGCGAAAGGGTCTTCGCAAACGGACAGATTCTTTGCCAACATTGTGGCGAACTCGTATCGACGGTCCGAAAGCAGGTGTCCGTATCCGTCGCCGGCCGCAGGGAATATCGCACGTGCCTCAATAGGGAGGCAGTCTCATTCAAGTTCGCATTCGACGATCCGGTCTGGCTCTACACAACACGATGTGCTCGTGGGCGAGATGCTGTTTGCCCTCATGGGCGTCGTGGAATGTCAGGTTTACCCGTATGGGCAGCGACTTCAATCGCCGGGCACCGGCTTTCGAGAACTGAAGGGCCCTGATAGGGAGGAGCTCGCGGAGGAGATGAGCCGTTGGCGCAGAATTGCCATTGATAGGTTTCCGCACCTGCATTGAGCCATAGCAGACGGCGGATCTGCAGGTCAAGTGTGGGGCGTGCTTTGATTCCACTCGCAAGCTCGGGCCCACCTCACTCCTCACGCGCCGTAAACCCTGTAAACCCGTAATCCGCGTTCTTATTGGATGCGCCCTCAAGGTAGAAGCCCATGCCGGGGCTGCCTTCGGAGTACGTATCATCCTTCGCTTCGAGCATCTTCTCGCCGTTGATATACGCCGTGATCACGTTCCCCACGATCGTTGCGCGCACGACGTCCCCATCGGCCACGCCGAAGCGGACGCCCTCCGCGGCATTCAGATAGGTGAAGTTCCCGAGCGGTCCGTTCCACCGGACGATCTGCGTGTACGCCTTCGCGGTCTTCAGACAGCGAAACAGGATCTCGTAACCCGTCGCCTTATGAGGCGAGAGCGAGCTTCGCAGCCGCAGTTCCACCTCTTCAAAGCATGGTTCTGTCTGATTGGTGGTGTGGACGACCGCCTCGGCGGACTGGTCCGGCCTCCATGGACCTTTCAGGAGAGCCGTCGCATCGTCGTACTTGATCGTGCCCGCCTCAAGACCATATGCGAGGCCAATTCTCGTCCGGACGTCGGCCCAGTCCACCCCGACCGCGCGTCCATTGATCCAGCGGCCCCCTTCGGATAGTGGGTTCTCGGCACGATGGAAGCGGGTCGTATAGGTTCTGAGTTTGGGCACGAGAGGTGTAGGGGCAACCATCGAGCCCGCCTTTCCTAGAGCCGACCGCTGAGACAGCAGCACGAGCGCCAGAACGGCCGCAGGAGCAGCCATCGCAATTCCGGCGTGGATTGGTTTCATGGCGCGCTCCCTTCTTCAGACTGTAGCACAATTCCTGGCCAGCTCGGCAAGAAACAGGTTGCATCACCGACACGAATGGACCGACGGTGTTCGTCAACCGCGCCGATTCAGCGGTCATAGAGACAGACGCTGGGGCATCATTGACGGCGACCCAAGCGGCGGGACGCCGCTTCCACGATTTATGGTCACCGCATTATTCGCCGGCGTAGCCTTGACAGAGTCTGGATCGGAGGAATACCATGGTGACGGACAGGCTGCGTGACGAAAGGCGCCGGCCGTCCGTTCGGAACCGGTTGTGACATCATTAGGAGATGAACATGAGGTAGGATGAATCGTCTCCGTAATCCATGGATGCCTACATC
>JBBQVV010000681.1:0-1652 GCA_038211235.1 Chthonomonadales bacterium
TCTCGATCTCATCTCCGAAGAAGGAGACGCGAATAAGGATCTCTTCATCGGCGGGCTGGATCTCGAGCATGTCGCCGCGCACGCGAAACGTGCCGCGCGTCAGCTCCATGTTGTTCCGGGTGAACTGCATGTCGATCAGACGCCGCAGGGCTTCCTCGCGATCGAACGCTTCGCCCCGACGGAACGCGAGGACGATCTTTTTGTACTCATCCGGTGAGCCAAGACCATAGATACAGGAGACGGAGGCAACGACGATGACGTCCCTGCGCTCGAGCACCGCCTGGGTGGCGGAGTGGCGCAACCGGTCGATCTCGTCATTTACCTGGGAGTCTTTTTCGATAAACGTGTCGGTTTGGGGGATATAGGCTTCGGGCTGGTAATAGTCGTAGTACGATACGAAGAACTCCACCGCGTTATCCGGGAAGAAATCCCGAAACTCCGAGCATAACTGCGCGGCCAGAGTTTTGTTGTGCGCGATCACCAGAGTCGGGCGTTGGACATGCTGAATGACGTTCGCGATCGTGTACGTTTTTCCGGTTCCGGTCGCTCCAAGAAGGGTCTGAAACCGTTGGTTCGCCGCGAGTCCTTCGCCGAGCTTCAAGATCGCCTGGGGCTGATCGCCACCTGGCCGGTAGTCCGATTTGAGGTTGAAGTCGCCCATCGTTTGCCCTCCTCCGTATAGTAGACATAACAGTATACCATAGCGAGAACGGGCTCCCTTGTCTCGAATGTGGGCCTGTGTTGGGTACACTATTACGGCGCTGGCCGCATGCCGATATCGGGTTGGAGTACGCAGAGGCAGCGAGGGCGTAAGTAGGTGGCAAAGGAGAAAACGCGGTGTCCAAAGACCAATTTTTGATCCTCCATGGCTGGGGTGGGAACAAACCCGCCCATTGGCAGGAGCACCTTGTCGGGAAGCTTACAGCGGCGGGAGAAACAGTCCACTATCCGAAGATGCCGGAGCCGACAGCGCCTCGCCTTAAGGCGTGGCTCGACCGATTGAACGCGGAATGCGACGCGATCCGCGCACGGACCGAAGGCGCGCAATTGACCGTTGTGGCGCACAGTCTGGGAAGCATCACATGGATGCATTTTGCCGCCGCCAACGCAGGCATCGATAAGCCGCTAGCCGATCGGGTTCTGCTTGTCGCGCCGCCGTATGTGATGCCCCAGGCCCCGCCGCCGGACGCACCGGAATCGGTTGCCGAGTTCTTTGCTCCCCCGCTGAACCCAAATGCCATGCGGGCGGTCGCCAATGAGACGCTCCTGGTCGCCTCCGACACCGACGATTACGCGACCTTCGATCAGTCCAGCGGATACGCCGCGAAACTCGGGGTTCCCATCCATCTGCTCAAGGGAGCCGGACATATCAGTCCGTATTACGGTTATGGAGAGTGGCCGTGGGTGTTGGAATGGTGTCTGCGCCGAGCGGATCTGCCGCCGCAACCCCGTCCCACCGAGTAATCAACATCGGGCGTGGCCATAGCGAGCAGAAAGAGAATCAACGATGGCGTTTGTGCAGGTGCTGCAGGCTTCGGAACTGAGGCCGGGACAGGGAACCGTGGTAAACGTAGGTGGCAGGGATCTCGCTCTCTTCAATGTAGGGGGCGAGTTCTATTGCATCGACAACGAATGCCCGCATCAGATGGGCC
>JBBQVV010000682.1:0-1619 GCA_038211235.1 Chthonomonadales bacterium
CCCTGATTGGCGATGGCATTGGGACCGGTACCGCTCAGCTCGCTGTCGAGCAGGATGAGCATGCTGCTCGTCGTCTGATTGTCGACGGCGAGCGGCGCATCTGTAGTCTTCAAATGGCGGACCGCAAGGACGTTGTCACGGTTGCGAATTGCCGCAACATTGACGTGCTGAACGGTGACGTTCTCGAGCGTCATGCCATACTCAGCTTGCGCCACGTCAATACCTACATCGAACCCGTCGATGCTCACGTCTCGGATCAATGCCGGGCCGGGCCACTGTCGCGTCAGGTCAATGCCGGTAGCGCTCTTTCCATCTCCAGACCGAATCGTCAGGTTGCGCAAGGCGCCCACGTTATTGGCGATCCAGTCGATTCCAACGGCACCCGCGTTTCCCTTGCCCGTGTCGATGGTGAAGTCCCAAACGTGCTGTTTGAACGAATAGTTACCATCTGTCGTTTGAAAGATCGGCTTGCGCTTCGCGGCGTCGCCGAACCCCGGCGCCGCATCCGCCAACTGGATCACGGTCGAGGCGCCTGATCCTTGCAGCTGCAGGGCATCCCCAAGCCACTTGATTGTATCGGCTACGAGGTACTTCCCTGGCGGAAAGTAGACCATCCTCGGTCTCGGTGAATAGTAGTCTGGCTGACCCTGCGGCGTCCGGTCGCCGATCACGGCTGCTTGAATTGCGGCCGTGTCGTCGGTGGTGCCGTCGCCGCGCGCTCCATACTTGGCAACACTCTCGGCGATGTCCGGCGGAAATACTTTATCTTCTGACTGAGCCTGCGCCACGCTGGCCATCGAAAGAAGCCCGGCGGCGCTGATGGTTGCCACCATGTTCCGCGAAGTCTGTCGTGCCATGAGCGAAGACTAGCAATTGAACACCTCGAGTAAAAACCGGCGAGTAACCATCCTCACGGCAGCGTGACGTGCGGAGCGGCATTGCGCCGCGTGCCAACGTGCCGCTATTCCCATGGGTTGGTGTCGGTCGGTGTGGTCTCCTTCAGCTGTACGTGGTCGTACCGCCGGCTGCGCCGGTAGACGTCGTCATTGTTTTTCGGTGGCGCTATGATCCACGGGATGTTGCTCATCATGCCGTCGTCCAGTCGTCGGCTTCGTTCCGCTACCATTCTTTTTTTTACGGCCTTTGGAAGGTGTGCATGATTTTCCTCCGCCTGCAGACAATCGCGGTTCCCACTGCTATTTTACTTTCGTTGTCCGGCGCGGCTTGCAGTCGCGGCGCTGCTGGCGAAAGTTCTGGTAAGACGGGCGCAGCTGGTGGCTCCACCAGTATGGGGGGTTCCGTCGGCGGAACGAGCTCGAGCGACGGCCCGGGTTCGCAAGGCGGTACAAGCGCGAGTGGCGTTGCGGGTTCACAGGCCAGCGCTGGCGCAAGCGGCTCGAGCTCGTCAGGCGTCGGGTGCGTCGCTCCGCCTGATTCAGGCTTCGATCCCAGCGCGGCGTATGTTCCGCCCGTATATGCCGCGACGAACGTCGTGACCAGTGCAGCCGATGAGGGAGCGGGGTCTCTTCGCGTGATCCTGAGTGCTCTTGCGCCCGGTGCTGTCGTCGGGTTCGACGCTGGCCTCGCCGGCAAAACGATTACCCTGCGCTCGGTAATTG
>JBBQVV010000683.1:0-1614 GCA_038211235.1 Chthonomonadales bacterium
GCGGTCAGATACAGATGATCGTTGCGGCGGGTGGCGACCGCCGCGCCGATGAAAATTGCATAGATGAACAGCGTGGAAGTGACTTCCTGCAGCCACAGCCAGGGATGCCCGATGGTCCGCGTGATGATGTCGAACATCACCGACAGCGAGAAGCCGAAGCACAACAGCCCGCAAAGCATCATCAGGATCAATTCGAGCCGGTCGAACGACCGCCATTTCAGGTGATGCTGCCGTTGCAGCACCAATTTGTCGGCGATGGCCATTATCAGACACTCCGTCGTCCCGGCGAACGCCGCCAGTCATCGGGCCGGCGAAAGGCCGGACCCATAGGCTTGCTTGCCGGGACGACTCGCGGAGATGCAGTCCACCAAGCTAGTTGATCGACCGGATCAGGTTCTTGATTTTTTCGGCGTGCGGCCCGAGTTCCTTGGCGAGCTTGTCGAGATACGGATCGGCCACAGCGATGAAGCCCGACTTGTCGACGTCGGTGACGATCTTCACGCCGATCGATTTCAGTTTATCCTGCGATTGATGCTCGAGCTCGATCGCCTTTGCCGGCTGGTTCTTGTTGACCTCGTCGGCCGCGGCCTGGACCCATCCCTGCTGTTCCGGCGTCAGGCTATTCCACACTTTGTCGCTGACCCACACCAGGCTGTTGTTGGCCTCGTGCTCGGTCATCGAAAGTACGGGGGCGACTTCGTAGTGCTTGTTGGCGAGATAGACGTTGACGCCGTTTTCCGCGACATCCACCACGCCGGTTTGCAGCGACGTATAAACGCTGCCGAACGGCATATGCACAATCTGCGCGCCATAGGCCGGGAACATGGTGTCCTCGGTGGGCGTCGCCTGCACCCGTACCTTGAGGCCCTTCATATCGTCGATCTTCTTGATCTCGCGTTTGGAATACATGCTGCGAAGACCGAGCGTCGAGAGCGCGATGACACGAGCACCCTGAACGGTATCCGCGATCATCGCCTTGACGGCCTTGGAGACCTCAGGGTCGGCGATCGCCTTGACGAGATGCGCTTCGGAGCGGAACAGGAAGTGCATCGACATCACGCCGGCCTGCGGCGACAGGGTCGCGGCATTGGCCGAGGAGGAAATGCAGAATTCCACGTCGCCTGATTTCACCAATTGCAGGACCTGCGGCTCCTGGCCGAGCTGCGCGCCGGGATACTGGTCGATCAGCATCGTGCCCTTGCTCAATTCCTTGAGCTTGTTAGCGAAAATGTCGCCGAGAATTCCGTAACCTGTCGTCTTCGGCTGATCATAGGCGAAGCGATAATGCTTCACCTCCTGCGCGCCTGCGCTTGCGGCCGTCATGATCGCCGATGCGGTCACGACCGCACCGAGTATTTTTCTCAGGCTATCCATCGTCTCCCCCTCTAATTTTTTTTCATCATCCCATCGGGATTGTTTGAATGTCAATCCGACTTCGGGCGGCGAGGACGCAACGCACGTGCGAGATGGCAAATACCGCCGTCATTGCGATGAGCGCCAGCGACGAAGCAATCCATCTTTGCTGCGCTATGGATTGCTTCGCGGAGCCTGTCACCGGGAGCGCACTCGCGCCACCCGCTGGCTCGCAATAACGGAGCCCTACTGTTTCCCCTG
>JBBQVV010000684.1:0-1554 GCA_038211235.1 Chthonomonadales bacterium
GGCGGCGGCACCACCCTATGTACTTCGCCGCTGCCTGCGGCGCGGCTGTCGCCGCGATCGTGCTGACTACCGACGGCGCCACGGGCGGCAGTGGCTACGAATACACGCGTGGCCTCCTGGATGGCTCCCACAACGCGCCCATTGTCTATCCTTTGAGTAAATTGCTTGCCACTTGGCTCACCGTCTGGAGCGGGGTACCTGGAGGCCTCTTCGCACCGTCCCTGGCTATCGGTGCAGGCCTGGGTAACGACGTCGCCCTGTTAGTCGGGAACGTTGATCATGCGGCGCTGATCGCGCTCGGCATGGCCGGATTCCTCGCTGCCGTGACGCAGGCACCTCTGACGTCTTTCATCATCGTCATGGAGATGATCGACGGCCACGCCATGGTGCTTAGCTTGATGGCCTGCGCGCTCGTCGCCAGTCTGGTCTCGCGCCTGCTCGGGCCACCGCTCTACAGTGTCCTGGCGCGAGCTCAGCTCGGCCGCCTGCCGTCGACGATGCTTCCCGTTGGGGCGCCAGATGAGATACGGGCGGCGGCGACTCAGAGCGCGGAGATTTCATGTGGAGATCGTGGCGACGACGATGAATCCGGCCGAGCGCGCCGGATCGAGCGGTGACTCTATTCGTGCTGCCGAAGGGCAACCGTTGAGCGACCGCGACCCGACGGTTGGATCATGCTGCCGTGCTTGTTTCACGGCATCCAATGGCGCCCGAGCAGATCATCGCCGTTGTTTGAACGTGCCCCCGCCTCGACCACCGCTGGCGCCTGCGTCGCAAGCGCCGCGCCGGCCGCGGAAATAGCTCTTACCGAGCAACCTCCACCGGCTTGAGATCCGCGCCGAAACCAGTCCGCGCTAACCGGGCAACTCCAAGGCTTGAACCTCCTTCGCCTCTGCTCGTTGATCCGTCACATGATCCGTCAGCGACAGTTATGCCGTACCCTTCGCGGCTGAAAATTTGGTGGACGCTGTAACCGACACACCCCATCGAGCGAATGAACAATGTAGCGCGTGAAGATGCTTTTGAGCATCAACTGAAACCTCTTTGGGATCGAGCTCAGGATGGGGACGAAGCTGCGTACCGTGCGGCTCTGACGAAGATTGCAGCTCGTCTGAGGGCATTTTTTGGCAGGCGACTTCGTGCATCGCCGGACGATGTCGAAGACCTGGTTCAAGAAACGCTGTTGGCACTTCATTTGCGCCGGGGTACATATTCGAGTGACCTGCCGGTCAGTGCATGGGTTCATGCGATTGCTCGGCACAAGCTGATCGACTTATTTCGTCGTCGTGGCAGGCGAGAAGACCTTCACGAGACATTCGAAGACCTAGAGGACGCCGTGCTGGCCGTGACCGACGATGCGCAGCATGCGAAGCGAGACCTGCTCGAGCTGCTGAATTTCCTTCCCGCTCTCCAGCGGCAGGCAATCCTATTGTTGAAGATCGAAGGGCTGACAGCGCCCGAGGCTTCAAGTCGGACGGGAGTTTCCGTATCGGCGCTAAAGGTCCAGGCGCACCGCGGACTGAAGCGGCTGGCGCTCATTGTTGGGCAACGACA
>JBBQVV010000685.1:0-1544 GCA_038211235.1 Chthonomonadales bacterium
CATCATCACGAGCCAGTTGCCTGTCAAGGCCTGGCACACCTACCTCAACGACCCGACGCTGGCCGATGCCATCCTCGACCGCATCGTCCACAGCAGCCACCGAATCGACCTCAAGGGCAAGTCGCTTCGCGACGACGACCCGGTAGGTCAAGCCTGAGTACACGCCCGACCGGGGCGCCTCCGGCGGCCTGGCAGGGGCCTCAACCCGTAGAGATCAATCGACCAGAACCCGCCCCGAAACGGGCCCAGCGACAGCGCGTTTCAGGCTGATCGTGGACGATTGAGATACATTCCGACCCAGTACTTGCGCGCCTCCCCGGCGCGTCACCGACGGCCCTGATTTGCCGTCCACGATCACGCTGAAATCAGCGTCCACGATCGCTGAAATACGCAGGCGACGGCGTCAAAGCATTCAATGCCGCTGACTTCGAATCTGCTGGCTCGCAATGATCGACTCGTCGCACGCCTTGCCGGTCGTGCGCCAAGCCGAACTGCCGGACCTGAGTCGGGCGAGCGTCTACTACCTGCCGCGAGCGACGTCCGGCGCGCACCAGAAGTTGATGAAGCGCATCGACGCCATCCATCTTGAGACCGACTTCTGCCTCGAAGCGTTGCGCGAGGCCTTCGCGCAACACGGACAACCCGCGATCTTCAGCACCGACCAGGGCAGTCGGTTCACGAGTCTGGACTTCACGAGCACGTTCGCCGACCGCGGCATCGAAATCAGCATGGATGGGCGCGGCAATGAGCCGTTGCAGGATCACGCCGGCACGCATTCCAGCGTCTGGTACTGCGTGCGGAAACGAACAGACTGGTTTGGCTGGAGCAGGCATGGTGAACCCACCGTGACCGATCCTGAAAATCTCTCGCCCGCGAGTGGCAACACCCCATACGGACGGCGGCTGTTTCTGGCGGCTGCTTGCGCCGTTGCGACGCCCTCATTGGCCTCTTGCTCATCGGACCACGCCGAGCAGAGCGCGGCTCGAGCCCTGAGGACTTCGAGGCTGCAGTCCCCCGACACGCTGGCTTCCCCGATGCATGACCTGGTGCGTCAGGCCATCTTGGCCCCTTCGAGCCACAACACGCAATGCTGGCGCTTCCGCATCCTCGAGAAGTCGATCGCCATCGCGCCCGATCTCACGCGTCGCTGCCCAGCGGTCGATCCCGACGACCATCACCTTTTTGTCTCGCTGGGTTGCGCGACGGAGAACATGGTGCATGCCGCGCTGGCCGCCGGACTCCACGCCGATCCGCGCTTCGATCCAGGCGGCGAAGGGGTCATTGCGGTGAATCTGGAGGCGACACGGAAACGGATCTCGCCATTGTTTCAGGCCATCTCCTCGCGGCAATGCACCCGCGGCGACTACGACAGCCAAGCGATCTCGCCGTCCGAACTGCGCCAGCCGGTGGCTGTCAATCTAGTTGTCGCGTGAGGGTATTGAATTACGCAGCTTGTTTGATAGGTTCGGCATCCTTTGGTTTCGGCGTGTCGGGATTGAGGTCGACTTGATCGACATAGGACCAATTGCGGGTCTGTTGTGACC
>JBBQVV010000686.1:0-1542 GCA_038211235.1 Chthonomonadales bacterium
CGTTAAGTCATGAGGACGACGTGGACATCGAAGCAATCATCACTCCTGCACGATCTGCGTTCGTGGTCGGCTGGTTTGCCGGCGTCAGCCATCGGTACTCGAGTGAGTTATGGCGGCGCCCGCGGACTCTTTACCGCCGACCGTCGGCCTGCCCGGCGAGTTGCGCACAGCGTGGCCGCCGAACTCGTTGCGCAGCGCGGCCAGAACCTTCATGCTGAAGCTGTCCGTCTGTCGCGATCGGAAGCGCAGACACAGTGACAGCATGATAACCGGGGCCGGCACGGCATGTTCGATGCTCTCCTGAACCGTCCAACGGCCCTCTCCGGAGTCCTCGACGTAGCCGACGATATTGTCGAGATGAGGATCCTTGGAGAACGCGTCCTTCGCCAGATCGAGCAACCAGGATCGTATCACGCTGCCGTGCATCCATAGATCGCAAGTGGCGGCCAGGTCCAGGTCCGGATAGGGAGAGGCCTTCAGTATCTCGAAGCCCTCGGCGTAGGACTGCATGAGCGCGTATTCGATCCCGTTGTGCACCATTTTGACGTAGTGACCTGATCCCGCAGGGCCCGTATGCATCAGTCCGCCTTCGGGAGCAAGGGAGCGGAGAAGTGGCTCGACCGCCTGAAATGCCTCCGGGTCGCCGCCAACCATGAGGCAGTAGCCCTCCGTGAGGCCCCATATGCCGCCCGAGGTACCGGCGTCGAGGAATGGTATTCCCTTTTCCTTCATGACATCGTAACGGCGGCGAGAATCCGAGAACCTGGAATTGCCGCCGTCGATCAAAATATCGCCCGCTTTCAGCGCGCCGGCAGTCTCGATCAAGACCGATTCCGTTACATCGCCGGACTTTACCATGCTCCAAACGACCCGCGGCGTCTGGTGGAGCATGCCGGCGAGCTCTGAAATGGAGCCCGCGGTCTCTACGCCAACGCCTCGAACTCGTGCCTGCGCCTCGGGAGAGGGATCACAGCCCACCACTCGGTGACCGTTCCGAACGAGCCGCTCGGCCATATTGCCACCCATTCGCCCAAGACCGATGATTCCCATCTCCATGTGTGAGGCCTCCAATGGTGTCATTTCCCGCAGTCAGGGCTGCCCGGCAGGAGTTTCTCCATTGCGTCGCGGTTGACCTGCAATGCGCGATTCTGGCTTGTAAATTATCGGGAAGGGTGCTCACGCAAAGCCAAGACCCATCGGTGTGCATCCTCGTTCTCTTTCCAATTCAGCGCGAGAGGTTGCTATAGAACGCTCGACGAGTTTTAATCTCACTCTAAGCGCAATTTAAGCTGCGGCGGTTAGAATGGATCGGTCGCGTCAACCAAAGGCGCGTCCGACGGATGCCGGGCCGCGCCGCCCCGCGCCGTCTCCTGAGCGGGTATCATAGTATGGAATGGTTAACGTGTGCGATATCCGAATGTGTCGCTTTGTTTCGACTTTCGGAGACGCACAGACTCGAAAGGCTTCTAATATGGTTCCAGCTTCTCCGCCCGGTCCCGCTCGATCGCGATCTGGGAAAACCGCCCTAATATCATCCGTTCT
>JBBQVV010000687.1:0-1539 GCA_038211235.1 Chthonomonadales bacterium
GGTGGAGGATGTGCTACCGGCGAGATGACGCTGCCTGGATTCCGAAACGATCTCGGCTCCTCCGCCTACCCGCTCGGTATCGCAAGTCCTTTCTTTCGTTCCCTGCCGATCGAAATACCCTGGATCGAACCAGACACCGCCTGCGCCCATCCGCTCGAGGATGGCACCGCCGTGATGCTCGAACATTCCATCGCCGACACGGTGCAGACGCTCGACGCGGCGGATCGCGCGACCTACCGGGCGATTCTCGAGCCCATGGCAAGCGATTTCGCCAAGCTCACCGAGGACATTCTCGGCCCCATTGTGCATCTGCCAAAACATCCGCTGGTGCTCGCGCGCTTCGGACTTTCAGCGCTCTTTCCGGCCACCTCCTTCGCACGTTCGCGCTTCCAGGGCAGGCGGGCACAGGCCCTCTTTGCCGGCATGGCCGCCCACGCCGTGCTCCCGCTCGAGACGCCCACTTCAGCAGCTGTGGCCCTGGTCCTCCTGGCTGCAGGACACGCGAGCGGCTGGCCCATCCTGCGTGGCGGTGCGCAGACCCTGACTGACTTGCTTGCAAGTCATCTCGCCTCGCTCGGCGGAGCCATCCGGATCGAGGCAGAGATGACGCAGCTACCGGGGGCCGACCTCATCCTCGCCGACATTACCCCGCGACAGTTGTTGCGTATCGCTGGCGCCGAGCTGACGCCGAGCTATCGCAAACAGCTTGAAAGGTTCAAATACGGTGCGGGATCGTTCAAGATCGACTATGCGCTCGCCTCACCGATCCCCTGGACGGCCGCGGAGTGCAGCCGCGCGGCAACCGTTCACGTCGGCGGCACACTTGAAGAAATTGCCCACTCGGAACGGACGTTGACCAGCCAGAAACCCTTCGTGCTGCTCGTCCAGCCGAGCCTCTTCGACCCCAGCCGCGCGCCCGCGGGCCAACATACCGCATGGGCGTACTGCCACGTGCCAAATGGCAGCGTGCACGACCATACCGACGCGATCGAGCGCCAGATCGAACGCTTCGCGCCCGGCTTCCGCGATTGCATCCTGGCGCGCGCGATCTCTCCTCCAGCCGCACTCGAACGCTGGAATCCAAATCTGGTCGGCGGCGATCTCTCTGCCGGTCGCATGAATCCCGCTCAGCTTCTTTTTCGCCCTACGCCCTCCCTCTACCGGACGTCTCGCAAGGGCCTCTATCTCTGCAGCGCTTCCACCCCGCCCGGTGGCGGCGTGCATGGAATGTGCGGGCATCTTGCCGCGGTTGAAGCGCTGAAATCGTTGCCACCGGCGAAACGATAACGCTGTGAGCTCGAAGCCGGACCATGCCGGAGGACGGTCGGCCCAAAGCTCCGCATCCATCACGGAAAGAGCATGCCCTCGCACGGTGCTCGTCCGGCAGGATAATAGGGGAATGGCGCCTACTCTTCCCCAAAATACACTTCAGGATCGACTCGACGTCATCACGGCTCGCACTCGTTCGCTTGTGCCTGCGGAGCGCCTCGCCTTCTCGGAGACCGCTCCCGCGCATCTGTTCGCGAGCGGCATCGAAGA
>JBBQVV010000688.1:0-1535 GCA_038211235.1 Chthonomonadales bacterium
GCCTCCCACTCGTCCTCGCGAGCTCTGGCCGATCATCCGCGCAACATCACTGACGACATGTTGCGCGCTCTGGCCAGGAACGGCGGCATCGCCATGGTGAACTTCTACCCGGTCTTTCTCTCCACCGAAGTCCTCGAGGCCTCCCGATCACGTGAACAGAAGCTCAAAATCGCCGTAGCCGAACTCAAAGCGAAAGACCCCGCCGAGGGAGGGTTGTACAAAGAGGGCATGCGGAAGTTGATGGACGCCAATCCCCTTCCCAGCGTTTCCTTCACCGTCGTGGTCGACCATATCGACCACATGGTGAAAGTCGCAGGGGTGGAGCATGTCGGAATAGGATCGGACTTCGACGGAGTGCCGGACACGCCGCGAGGCATGGAAGACGTCAGCAAGCTGCCCGCGATTCGAGAGGAGCTGAAACGCCGCGGTTACAGCAATTCGGACATCCGCAAGATCATGGGCGAAAACTTCATGCGCCTCTTCGCCGAGGCGGAGCGAATCGGCCGCCAGCTGCAAGTCCAGGAAGGCTCGGCAGCGGCGCGGTGAGGTTCTGGACACCGCGCGTATCAGGTGCTCGATCAGCGACAGCATGAAGCCTGCTCGAAGCGACCAGGCGACGCGCCGAAGGGACAGGCGAGCGCGCCTGTCCTCCGCACGTTGTTGCTACCGACAGGCGAGGGGCAACGGCCCGGCATCCCGGCGTGCAGCACCAGGAACCGCTGACCCCGTCAGCGCAACAGGCATCTCCTGCCCGCTATCAGCGACCTGGGACGGCCGGATGTGGAATCACACCACCCCACCCGTCGTTTCGTCAGGCAAATTCGGAATCGGGACGGAAACCTGTGAAACGATTGCTCTTCGGTCTATCCATGCTCCTCGTTTCTGCCGCTGTCGTGGCGGCGGATGAAAAGACGGCTCCGCCACTGGGCGTCAAAGCCGAAAAACAAATCTCCGATACCCTTCCGATCTGCAGTGTGGCCGCCACACCCAAACGGAGCGGCCTCGTGCACAAGCTGCCGCCGAACATGCTTGGCGCAGTCGTTCAGCTCGAGAGTGCACGCGGCGCCTGCGCCGGTCAGTGGGTAGCCGCCGTTTCGAACGAGGGAACCTTCTACATGGGGATCCCCTGGTTTCTCGACGATACGCAGGGAACGCTGGAAGAGAAATTGAAAGCCTTCACCTGGAAAGCGATGCAGGAAAGCTACTCCCCCACCGTTGACCGGCAGAAGACTCGGGAAGGCCTTTACCGGGTCACGCTGCTGCAGACGACCGAGAGCGGAAAGTTACCGCTGGAAGGGGCGATCGATCCCGAGGGCACCGTCTTCTTCATCGGCCACTTCCACCCGCTGACGGATGATGCGCGCGCTTCCCGTCTGAAGGAGCTCGACCACTTCATCGCCGCATCACCAACCTCCGGCGCGAAAACTCCCGCGGTCACCGTCATTGAGTTCTCCGATTTCGAATGCCCCTCCTGTCAGCACGCTGCCGGCTTCCTCAAGCCGATCATGACCGCACACAGCGACAAAGTCCGCTAT
>JBBQVV010000689.1:0-1531 GCA_038211235.1 Chthonomonadales bacterium
CCTCGTGGACACGACCGCCCAGCGTCATGCGACGCTGGATGCGATCAAGCGCACGACGCCGGCCGTCGTCCCGGGCACGGTCGATGTGAAAGCCGCGCTTGAGCCCACGCTGACGCCCGCCTCGATCAATTCTGTCCGCACAACGCATATTACGAGTGATGTCCTGACCGTTCTGGCGCTGTGGGCCATGGAACGTCGCCGGCGACGGACGGGGTAGCGTCGTGCCGCAGGGCGGCTCTCCGAATGACGACGGACGAAACCAGCATGACGAACCACCACCGAGTGGACCGTGACCAGAGATGATTGGTTCACTCCATCGTTGCAGGGTGGGATGGAGCGCCATCGTCGCCGTGCTTATGATGGCGGTGGTTCCGGCCGGGCATGCGGCGGACGTGAGTGTTCTTAGCTCGGCGACGCCGAGCGGGGGTTTTCCGGTCTATGGCGAGGCGTTCGCGCGGACGATCAACGAGGGGGATCCCACGCTCGAGGTGCTCCCCCGAAACTCGACCGCCGCAAGCACCGTCGTCGCCGCGCCGCGCCGCGATCTGATTCACCCAGGCGCCCTGCGCTATCTGCAGGAAATGGGTCTGACGCGATGAACTCTGAAATCTGTCGGGAAGCCAGCGCCGAGGACATCGGTTCTCTCATGCCGTTGCTCAGCGCTTTCTGCGAGCATTTCCACTATCGTTCATCGGAAACGCAAAAGCGCGCCGACGTGCTCAGTTTCCTCGCGCAACCGCAGCTCGGCCGAATCTGTCTCGTCCTGGATCAATCGACCGTGGTGGGCTACGTCGTTCTGGCCTTCTCCTTCAGCCTTGAGTACGGCGGACCAACCGCATTCATCGACGAGTTCTTCATCGAGGCCGCCGGCCGCGGAAATGGGTTCGGAGGACAAGCCCTCAAGTTCATCGAAGGAGTCGCTCGTGACATGGGCCTGAAGGCCCTGCTGCTTGAAGCCGAGGAGACGAACCCACGGGCGGCCGCTCTCTACGAAAAAGCGGGCTACGTCTGCCTCAATCGGCGACTCATGACCCGCGCGCTGGATCCCACGGGCGGGTACAAATGATGAACCCACCGCGGCCTGATCATGGCGAAGTGCTGAGGCTATTCTCGGCGCGCGATGGACATTTCCGCTTTGAGTCAGGGCATCATGGGAGTCGGTGGATGGATTTGGAGCGCCTGTTTCTTCAGCCGGGGCGGGTCCGGAAGTTCGCCGTGGACCTCGCGTCTCAACTTCGAGTCTTTGAGCCGGAAGTCGTTTGCGGACCGCTCGTCGAGGGCGCGTTCGTCGGACTCATGGTCGCCGAAGAGCTGAAAATCGATTTCATCTACAGTGAGCGATTCGACACGGCGAACCGCGAGAAGCTCTTTCCGGTTGAGTACCGGATTCCTCCCCCGCTGCGACGGACGATCGCCGGCCGCCGCGTTGCCATCGTGAACGATGTCATTAATGCCGGTTCGGCCATCCGCGGCACGTTCACGGATCTCGTCGAGGCCGGCGCGATCCCCGTGGCCATCGCCGCGCTGCTTG
>JBBQVV010000690.1:0-1519 GCA_038211235.1 Chthonomonadales bacterium
CGGCGTCGTTTTGGTCTATCAGGGTCTGCCGGTCGCTTCGTCGGCCTGGCAGGCCCAGAAGGCGGATGCCGTCGTGGGAAAGTTGCGCAGAGTAGAGGTGATAACGACGCCCGCGGTTCTGGCCGGCATCGAAGCGCTAAATAACGCTGTGTCCCTCGAGCCTGTCGCCGGACGTTATCTTCAACGGTCTGAGCTCGAAAGCAGCGCCGCCTTGACTCCAAACATCAAAGTCAGCCCGGAGGTTCGCACGGCCTGGCTTCAACGCTCGAAAGCCGACCTCGAACTTGCATTGGCTCGAGCTCCCGCGCGGACCATTGATTGGCTGCGTCTGGCGACGACGAGGCAAGCTATCGACGGCCCATCGCGCGCTGTCATCGGTCCCCTGATGATGTCGATCAAGACCGGCCCCTGGCTCGAAGCTGCGTTCTTCACGCGGCTGCGTCTCATCGTCGACAATTGGGCTTACTTTTCGGATGAGCAAAAAGACGAGGTGCGATCTGCCACCTCTGGAATGTGGCGTCGCTCGCGGGATCCGCGATACTTCGCCTGGAATGTACTCAATCCCGTCGACGAGCTCATCATCCGCAACCTTCTGCGTGACGAGCCCGGCGCCCAGGAGCAGCTTACGACATGGATTCTGACGAAGTAACCGAGGATCAGCCGCGCCGGCGCAGAAGACGGCGGCGGCGCAGCACGGAGGAGGAAGCTCCGCCGCCTGCCGAGTCGTTGCAGCTCGGCACGATTGTCCGGCAACTCGCGGGCTTGAGCGTCTTCGGACTTTTTTTCCTGCTCATCATTGTGGCGCCGCTGCCCATGGGCGCAAATCGCGACTGGGCCTGGTCGCCCTTGGTTGTCATGATCGGCATTCTTGCGTTGCTTTGCTCGACCGGCATCGGTGGACGCGAGGGGTTCAATATCTCACCCGAGGAAAGCACGCCGCTGCTGGCGCTGATCGGTTGTTTCCTGTTTTTCGTGGTCGTAGTGCTTGTGCAGATGTCGCCGCTGGCCCCGCTCACGCCCAGTGCGTCGCTCTATGCAAAGGCGGGCGAGTTGCTGGGACAATCGCCCGTTCCCGTGCCGACTCTCGCCGTCGATGCCACACGGGAGGCGCTGCTGAAGTGTTTGGGCTGCGCGGCCATTTTCATGATGGCACGCGTGCTCTTTCACGATCAGCAGTGGGGGCGCTTGCTCGTTATGATGTTTCTTCTAAGCGCCGTACTCGTCGTGACTTATGCTCTCTATATGTCGGTGACGACAGGCTCCTGCTACGTTGGCAGCTACCTCAAGAAGTTTGGGCAATACAATCCCACAGATCGCTGTCTGGCGTCCGGTACGTTTGTCGGCAGTAACAATTTTGGATGTTTCTGCGGCATGGCCTTCGTTGCGGCACTCGGACTGCTGTTCGATGGGCGACAGTCGCGTCACAGCGGGGAAGAACGGGAATACGGCGAAGAAGCGAACCCCTTCGCCGAGTGGTTCTCGGGCCGCCGGGTCACATTGGCGGCGCTGGCACTCTACT
>JBBQVV010000691.1:0-1510 GCA_038211235.1 Chthonomonadales bacterium
AACGTCTGGAGTGGAATGGCATCGTGGCCGACACGCGCTGGCTGCCTGCTGACACCGAGCCGGTCGCGCGGCGGCTCGAGTCGGTCGCCGACGAGATTGATGCTGACCTGATCGTCATGGGCGGGCACGGCCACGGCGCGCTGCGCGAGATGATGTTCGGCGGGTGCACCCGCCACTTCCTCGACCGGGGCGACCGGCCGATCCTGATGATGCATTAAGAAGAAGGCGAAGATGAAGCACAAGTGGACGGTACTCGCGATCGGCGCTCTCGCAGTGACGTTTGACGTCCTCCTGCTCTCCGCTGGCACTGTCGGCCACACCGAGGAGCGAACGGGGTGGCGGCTCGCAAGCGGCGTGGAGCGGCCAAGTTATGACTTCATCGTTCCGTCCACTGCCGATATGGGCATCGACAGCATCGTGCTCACCTGCAACGACGCATGCGCCGCGAACGTCCTTCAGATCGACCTCTATTCTTCCGGTCCTCTGCCGTTGATTCCGGCAAGCGGTCGGCGACTTGCGTGCCGATCCGCACCTGCGCCTCTCGATCGGTGATCGGGCGTATCCCGTCAGTAGGTTGACGCAGATCAAGGCGCCTGGACCGCGCTTTGGCTAATTTTGGCAACTACAAAATTCGTGGGGCCTGAATATGCGAACGATCCTTGTGCTGGCTGCAGGCGATTCGGCGGACAAGACGATTTTTAATACAGCGCTTGCTGCGGCAAGGCTGCTTGCTTTCGCATAGCTGTCTCCGTGGCGAGGGCATAGGCGCGCCCCGAAACAATCAGAGATACATCGTGCTGCCGACGGCAGCCGGTGGTCGCTGCATCTAGTCCTCACCAAATGCGAGAGCGCACGCAGGAGCCGGAATGTCACAGATTGCCCAGCAGACCGTGAGCAACGAGGCGACTCCCGCAGACATCCGCCTCCAGGATGACGTCCTCAGCGAGTTGGAGTGGGTGCCGAATATCGAAGAAGAGCAAATCAAAGTGACCGCGCGGGATGGCGTCGTCACGCTGTGCGGTGGCGCGAGGCACTACGCCGAAAAGACGGCCGCCGAACAGGCCGCGAAGTCCGTCCATGGATGCAAAGCGGTCACCAACGACATCAAGGTCGACATACTCGGGCCGGCCAGGCGAAGCGACGCCGACGTCGCCGAGGCAGCCGTGAACAGCCTCAGGTGGGACATCCAGGTCCCACCCGACAAAGTGAAGGTCAGCGTCTGGGACGGCTGGGTGACCCTGGAAGGAATAGTCGACTGGCAGTACCAGAAGGAAGCGGCCGAGCGGTGCGTGCACTACCTGATGGGCGTCAAATTCCTCAGCAACAATATCGCCATCAAGCCGATGGCGAAGGGCGTCGATGTGAAGAGCAAGATCGAACAGGCCTTCCGTCGCAATGCGGGGCTCGATGCACGACGTATCACCGTCGCGACGTTCAATGGCGGCGACATCCTTGCAGGCACCGTCGCCTCGTGGGCCGAACGTGACGCCGCTGTCGCCGCCGCGTGGGC
>JBBQVV010000692.1:0-1510 GCA_038211235.1 Chthonomonadales bacterium
AACCACGGCCCGCGGAATTCGCGGCGCAGGAATTTAGTGGCCTGTTCATCACCGACAACGATCCGCTTGACCGGATCATAGCTGAGGGACCGGCCGCCGAGTTGCATGGAAAGATTGCCGAGGATGCACGAGGCGGTGGAGATGTGGCCCTGTTCGATGTCGGCCGATGGTTTACTGCGTGACTCGATCGCCGCCAGAAAATCCTTCATGTGGGCCCGGGTGGCCGGAGCGCCTTGCAGATCGATGTCCGGCTCGTTGACATCCTCGGGGAACTGCTCGCGCTCGATCACGCAGTCCCGGTGAATGGCTTCGCCTTTGCCATCGGGAATGAAATCATAGCTGGCGGGGCTGGCCTTGAGCGTGCCTTTCTCGCCGTAGAGCGTCAGTGCCCAGGGATACTTGGCATCGGGTGTGGTTCCCCAGGTGCGATGCTCCCAGACCACATTCAATTCATCGAATTCAAAGACTGCGGTCTGGGTGTCGCTGATGTTGGATTTGCCCTCCTTCTGCACGTAGATGCCTCCGACCGAAGAGACGCGCTTCGGCCAGCCAAGGCCGAGCATGAAGCGGGTGGTATCCAGCATGTGGACGCACATGTCTCCCATGATGCCGTTGCCGTATTCCATGAACGTGCGCCACCAGCGCTTGTGAGGGATCATGTCATAGGGACGCAACGGCGCGGGGCCGGTCCAGAACTCGTAATCAAAGAAATCCGGGACGGGTGCGTTGGGCGGGTTGCCGTTGCCGCGCATGTGGTAATAGCAGCAGATGTCGACATGCCCGACTTTGCCGAGCATGCCGCTGTCGACGATCTTCTTCTTGGCTTCGACGATGTGCGGGGTATTGCGCCGCTGGGTGCCGGCCTGCACGACACGATTGTTCTTTCGCGCTGCCGCGACCATCGCCTCGCCTTCAAGCACATCCCGGCTGACCGGTTTCTGCACGTACACATCCGCCCCGGATTCGACGGCGGCGATCATGTGCAGCGAGTGCCAATGGTCCGGCGGCCCGATCACGACGATGTCCAGGTCCTTCTCCTTGAGCATTTCGCGGTAGTCGGAGTACGTTCGCGGGGTTTTTTTGGACTTCTGACGAGCGGTGGTGATCTCCACCGCGCCGGCGAGCATGTGCTTGTCGACATCGCAGATGGAGACGACCTCCACCGGCGAAACCTGCATCAGGCGGAACAGATCGTTCTTGCCGTACCAACCCGCGCCGATCAACCCGACTCGAGGGGTCTTCTGCTCCGCGGCATAGGCGACGTAGCCGCCGAGCATCGAGGCGGGAATTCCAGCGGCGGTGAGTTTCAGGAAATCGCGTCGGTTCATGATTTGTCCTCAACGAGATGCGTTTGTCAGGGGCGTCTTCAATGCGCTTCAGTAAAAACATCGCCGAAAGCGCAGGAGATCGCAAGTGATTTATCTCGACGTCCGGTTCCCCATATTTCAAATGACCTGCACCGGGATTGAGCTTGCCTTGCGACCCGGTTGACTGTATTTCCATTCTGTGA
>JBBQVV010000693.1:0-1501 GCA_038211235.1 Chthonomonadales bacterium
AACCGCGCGGTTCTGCGAACCGCGGCTAAACGTGGAACTTATTTCTGGACGCCGCCTGAGTGCTGATTGACGGATAAATCTCAACGCCCAGGAGACGGCCATCCCCTTCACCCAATTTCCTCTCCTCGACCATAATCCTCCTCCCGTCGTGAACTATACTTGGGGGATCATCGCGCTCGTCTGTCCGGTCTGACGACATCGTTGAGTGGCGAGAACCCTCTGTTGCCCAGAGTTTCACCATGCAGACTCCTTCCGAATCCAACGGCTTGAGCAGCCAACCGTTCCTCGAACACTATCCCGAGCAAGACGGGCCGGTTCAACTGGTCGTGTGCCAGTGCTTTCCGTTCCGCATCGGCAGGAGTGAAGAGGCGGAACACGTCATCTACTCCGGTCAGGTGTCCAAGCTCCACGCCGTCATCGAATTCCGCGGCGACGGATTTTACCTCCGCGATCTGAAGAGTACGAACGGAACCTTCCTGAACGGGCAACGCATCACCGACGCGCCGCTGCGCTTCGGCGACATCATCCACGTCGCGCAGAAGGAATTTCGCTTCGGGGTCATTCCCGAGCAGCTCGCTTCCGCAGCCCGGGTCGATCTCGACACCGCCCCCGTTCAGCGGGGACTGCCCCTCAGCGTCATTCACGGACGCGCGGCCCTACAAGAAGTCTTGCTCCAGCAGCACGTCCGGGTCGTGTTTCAGCGCATCGTGGACCTGGCCTCCGAAGCGACGGTCGGTCACGAGGCTCTCGGCCGGGGTACGCACGAGCATCTGAGTCCGAACCCGGCGCAACTGTTCCACCTCGCCGAGAAGTGCGGCATGGCGACGCAGCTCAGCCGCCTGTTCCGCCTCATCGCCTTCCGGGAGGCGAACCGGATGACCGGGGCGCTCAGCTTCTTTTTCAACGTGCATCCCACCGAAATGGACGACAGCAACTTCGTGAACTCTCTCGAACAGGCGGCCATGGTCGTCAGCAACGACCACCGGCTAGTGATGGAGGTCCACGAGGATTGCGTGTCCGACGTGCCCGCGATGCAGAAGCTGCGCGACCGGCTCCACGCCATGGAGATCGGCCTGGCGTATGACGATTTCGGGGCCGGCCAGTCGCGGCTGAGCGAACTGGCCGAGGTGCCGCCGGATTTCCTGAAAATCGACATGAAACTCATCCGCGGCATCGACCGCGCGCCAGCGCGTCAGGACATCGTCGGCGCCCTGGCGGACGTTTCCGTCCGGCTCGGGGTGCGTGTGCTTGCCGAGGGGATCGAGACGGCGGAGGAGGCCGAATGCTGCCGGCGTCTCGGCTGCCAGTGGGCGCAGGGTTACCTCTTCGGACGGCCGATACCTCCGGCCACCCCTCCCCAACCGAGTCTCCCGGCTACCAAACAGATCAGCCGGGGGCCGCTGCTCCAACGTCTCGCCGAGCCGGGTTCGTGACGGGACGAGGGGCTTCGCTCGGATCGGGTCGTCTTCAACAAGCGGCGGTCGAATGGTTTGGGAACCAT